>NZ_CP022584.1:330357-660714 GCF_002240225.1 Paenibacillus physcomitrellae
ATTCCAAAGAGCATCATTCCAAAGACAAGAAATCATTTCTTGTCTTTCTTTTTTTAAGCGGGGAAAAGGGAAAGAAGCGGTCTTTTTGTTCCTAATCCATATATACATAAATTAGCGGCAAATCATGCTTGAGAACATCGTTAAGGAGGAGAATTATGCTGGACAATAGGGCGGTTTCCGAACAAACGGACCATGGCTTTGGTTCTCTGTCTGAGGAGTTGTGCGGCGATATCGTTTCTGTGCTTGGCGTGCCGCGTGTACCTTTGATTTTCCGGGCACTGGAAACCTTCGGTTTAACGGAGGAAGCTTGGGCAGCCGTCCGGATGAACCTGATGTCGGAGGAAGCAGAAGAAGCAGCGGAGCTGCTCCGTGCTCACCGGCTGGGGGTTCCACCGCTCTTGATCGATTGGCGCAATTTGTATAGTCCGGGTTCTTTCGAGCATTTAAGAAGTATTGTGAATACGAGTTATAAGGCGAATCCCAAGCAGCTGCTGATGGTCAGCGTATGGGTCGAGGGATTAAGCGGACGCCCTGTCCGTGGAAGGAGAGATGGAGGGGCAGCGGAATCCGTTCCGGAGTCACTGGGGCGTGATACGGCAAAGTTATATCCTGGAGGGGTAAAAGGCACTTCAAAAGCCAACAATCATGAAAACGCTTTATCTTCCAAGCTTCTAATGAATGAAATTGCGGAATATCATGGTCCTGCTGGAATGCCGGATGACTATAACTCTCTGATCCTGTATCCGGAATTTCTTCGTATTCATTGGGGAAGCTTAAAACCTCATTTCAAAACATCCGGTTATGCGGCAGCGAAACGTCAGATCATTGCCGAAGCTTCGATGAAGGTGCATGAACTGCCTTATGCGGTGGACTTCAGCGGCTGGTTTGCCAAGTCTGAACCATCATTTGGAGACCGTGAACAGGGTGAAACGGAAAAAGCCCGTCTGCTCGAGCTTCTATATTTGCTTCAAGACCAGCTGGCAGGACTTCTACTGGAAATGTCGTTTATCCGTGACAGCCTGCATTAATATGACGCCGGTTCTAAAGGCCCCACTTCTTGAACTGGTGGAATAAATAAAAACGGGTGAAATAAATAAAACAAGAAACACGGTTTCCGCTTCTGAGGAAACCGTGTTTCTTGTTTATGTCTGAAGGAGGCGGTATAACCCCGCCCATGCTTAATCCTGCTTACCTTCAATAGAGCAGAGCAGAATACCGGCTGCAAGCCCCAGGCGGGGATCAAACCGCTGCTGATTGACCTGCGAGAAATCGCAGTGAACCTTGGTCACGAGCGGGTTGATATTTTGAGTGTAGGCTGGAGCTTTATGCCCGTCGATTTCGACATGATAACTTTGCGGGATAATATGTATGAACCGTCTAAGCAGGGCAAGAAAGGAATTGTCTTCTTTAATCCGGCCCGATTCGCTGTCGTCCGGAGCCAAAATGATCCATTCGTCCTTCAGGATGGACTTAAAGCCGCGTCTGCGCAAGGCGCCGATTTTCTCCCCAGTGACAGAGTCCGTCACATCGTAAGTTGCCGAGAAATCGACCATGCTGCGTGCCCGGATGCGAAGCAGCTCTTCGGACATCGTTTCATCCTTGTAGAGCCCGATGTCTTCCTTGAATTTGAAGGCCTTCATCTCCGAGTACAAAACAAGCTGGTTGTTCTCGTCGTAAATATGATATTTGGTGCCTAATAGAGAGAAAACTTTCTTCCGAATCACGTATTTGGTACGGATGAATAAGGAATTCATGATCCTGCATTCCTCCTCTTCAGATCTCTATGTATAGGTCTATCATCTCATAATCTTGCTTGGTCTGCCATAACGGATTGTCCGTATCATTCTTTGGACTGGAACTCGGCCGAGCCCCGCTTTGGAGGTGTTTTGTTATTTTGGCAGGCAGCAAATTTAGGGTTTCGATGATCATCTTGTATAATGGATTCTGACTTGTTTTATATATCTGCATCGTTTAAAGGAAGGAAGGCCGAATACAAGATGAGCTGGGGAATAGGACTGCGCAACATCAAAACCGGCATCGCGATTTGCATTTGTTTGCTGATCGGGGTCATTTTTAGAATAGATTCACCGTTTTATGCGGCAATCGCCACTATTATCTCCATGGAGAATACCATTACCAACTCCTTTGCGGCCGGCAGGCACCGCACTATGGGTACGTTGGTCGGGGCTCTTATCGGCGCTTGTCTTGCCTTTGTGGACCCGGGGAATGTGCTGTTATGCGCAATCGGTGTGGTAATCGTTATTTATGTCTGCAATTTGCTGCATTGGAACAAGTCAGTGTCGATCGGCTGCATCGTTTTTCTGGCGGTTATGCTGAATTTGGGCAGCGATGGGGCGAACCCCTGGGCATACGGACTGCACCGGATTATCGACACTTTGATCGGCATTTCTGTGGCGGTAGCGGTGAATTATCTGATCTTTCCGCCGCGGCTGGAGGAGAGACTGGAGCAGCATCGCGTAGCATTTGCGGAGCAGCTGTCCAACGCATTCAAGAAGATGGCCGAAAAAGGAGAACCGGCGGATCTTCCCGTACTGAGGGGCGAGCTGATTAGCCTTGAACAAACTTTTGAACAATGGAAGAACGAGATTCACCCTCGAAAGGTCAACGCCCAGGCGATGGATCAAAAAGCGGAAGTATTGGCTTCGTACCGCCATGTTTATGAGCATCTCGTGATCATGCAGCGTCTGAGGGACGAGTTGGGGATCGCAGCGGGCAAAGCCGGTTTAGTAACCGGAACCCGGCAGGCCGAGCCGCCGGGAGCTGCGACTCTGCCTGACGATTCTCGGAAGGATTCGAGGATGGATCAGCATCAGCTCGATCAGTATCAATTGAATCAGTTTCAGCTGAATCAGAATCAGTTGAATGAACAGTCAGAGATTGTGTACGGTTATCATCGAAACTGGATTTACCAGGAATTACGAAGACAGGGACTCCCCGTACCGGACATCCAAACGCTTCGATCTGCACCGTCAGAGCCGGATCACATATAGACTTGTTCAAGCTTATCGTTATGAAAGACTTGTCGCTATGAGACGTGTTCTCATGTAAGCCCGCTCCTGTTTCCCTGCTTGTGAATATATTAGAAACGTAAGAGTATATTCGCTGCAGCAGGAAGGGGCACTGACTAGGATGGGGTATATTCAGGAACTCAGGACTCTCGTCGGTTCAAGGCCTTTGATTATGAATGGTTCATGCGTTGTCCTGCTTGATCCGAATGACAGGCTGCTGCTCCAGCGCCGTAAGGATAATGGTCTTTGGGGGCTGCCGGGAGGCGCGATGGAGATCGGGGAAAGCTTTGAGGATACCGCCCGCCGCGAGCTGCTGGAGGAGACCGGTCTTCGGGCCGGCCGGTTAAAGATGCTGGATCTGTATTCGGGAAAAGATTTGCACTTCCGTTATCCTAACGGAGATGAAGTGTTTTTAATATTTGCTGCTTACCTCTGCACCGATTACGACGGCGAGCTACAGGATGAAGACGACGAGGTGCTTGAGGTTGGATTTTTTGAGCTTAAGCGGCTGCCGGGCGCTATCCACCCGCCGGACGGGCCTGTGATTCGGAAATTGATGGCCGATATGCCGAAATGATGATAGACGCACAAGGAATGAAAGACTGCTGTTCTCTGACGGAGGCGGCAGCCTTTTTTCATATCAAGATGGATCGGAATTGAGGACCAAGCAGGAAATGGAAGATAGTGGAGAGAAAGCTACAGAACAGCATTAGGTGGGATAACCATAACGAAAGTGAGAAGCGAGTTTGAAGGAAAGGGGGGGAAACCATGTTTTTGCCGTTCATAATTCTGGTTGTGCTGGGCTTCCTGATGTTGGTGGTGTTTGTACCGTATGGGGGGATCATTATGGCTTCGGTCACCTTCGCGGTAGTTATTCTTCAATACCTGAAGACTCACAGAATGCATCAGGAGCTGCAAGAAATAAGAAAACATTTGGGCGTTATGAAACCGGAAGAGGAAGAGGAGTATGACATAAAGCGGCAGATCAATGAGGTCGATCATTTGGGTGCTGCGGCGATAGAAGAGGTCAATCAAAAAATCGAGGAAGAATTAGCGAATACAGCGGATCTGAATAAAAAAGATTAGAGCTCCAGAGGGAAAAGGAGAGACCAATATGCAACTGCCCGTAAATCTTGTAACTGCCGGTGGAATGGTTGTGAACAATCAGGACGAAGTTCTGTTAGTTAAGACTCATCGCGGCGGATGGGTTTTTCCAGGAGGACAGATTGAAGTCGGCGAAAATGTAATGGATGGCGGGCAGCCTATGAGGGTTACAACGGTGTTGAAACGGTACCTACTAAAATGAATTTCCTAAAGTGAATTTCGACTTTGTTTGTCAACCCGTTGGCGGTGGATTGTCTGCTTCAGAGGAGACAACGGACAGCCGTTGGGCCAACAAAATGGAAGTGTTTGACTGGATAACAGCTCCGGCTGTACGGACGTGATATCAAGCCTATTTGGACTTTTCTGGCAGCATTGCTTATATGGAGTATGTCACCAAACCGGAATTCAAAGTCATACAAAGCCGAACGGTTTAGGAAGAGTCACGGGATTGAAGAGGGCCAGGCATTTGGCTAATAAATAGGACGATGACCTTTGGAGTATGCCTCGATCTTTTCAAAAACAAGCCGGCTGGTTTTCTTACTTTGCATAGAAGTACCATTAAGAGCTTGAACTAAATCATCCATGTAAGATTTGTATGTCTCAGCCTCATCGGCCGACTCAGACCCATTCTCCAGATAACTGGACAACAATCGTGAAGAAATGAGCACAAAATCTGCCGTATAACTTGGGAGCGGGGCCAAGCTCTGTTTATACAACTGGTTGGACTTCAAATCCAGCATTTTTACTTCAGAATCCATTTTGTAAGTAAAAGCTGTTAGGTCATAGAGAGCTAAGCGTTTCTTCTTGGGATCCGGTTCACTTAAGTAAGCGTCAAGACTTTGCCTGAGTGGCCCGGGTATCGGCTAGAAACAACTCATAGGCGCCCTTAACTTCGCCTTTACTGGGTTCCGACTCGGAAGCTTTATAGAGCAGGGACACATTCAAAATGATGGATAGAAGTAACAGGGCTGCGAGAACGGCAATCGTATTCTTTTTCAAAAAAACACCTTCCTTTGACATTAGACCTGTCCATTATAAAGAACATCGCTAAAGCTGCATAATGTAAAATATTCCTTCAAGCAGGTCCTGTGTTATGATAGAAATACCAAATTATTCCGATTTGAGGTGTCCCATGTTAACATCGAGTAGCAAGGAAAGGGTTGGCCGCGTATGGCTTTTCTTCATTTTTGCCGTTTTGGTACTGGGCAGCAACCACGTTTATGGTTATTCCTTATTGGACAGCTTCCTTAGTTTCATTGGAATTGGCAGCTGGGTAGGAGATGGGAAGATGAACTTGCATATTACAGCACTTGTAACTCTCCCCCTGTTGATTCTGGGCGTTATTCAATCGGTGCGTCATTTAAAGGGGAGATACCCTCGTATTTTCGGTCTATTATTTGTTTCGATTGGAGTTTGGATCGCGATCTATCCTGCGCTAACGGGGCGGCTTGTCCAGTTAGGGGAATGGATCATCAAATAATCTACCCATTTTGTATTGAAGGAGTTACGAATGAGTCTGCAGATCAAACAGAATTTGAAGAACAGTTATGATGACAAAGCCGTTCTGAGGGATCAATCGGAGCTTCCGGCTTGGAAATTGAAGGGAAATGGGCGTATACGGCGGATATAACAGCGAAGGCATCTGGGACGAGGACACTTATTCGCCTAAACGCTTTTTTGCTTTTTATGATGAGGCCTCAATGAAAGAGATCGTTTCTCAGGTCTTTAAGCTTGAGTCGTTTAAGACAGTTCCTTTAGAGGGAATGGAATTGGACTTCCAAGGCATGATTTTGAGAAAAGAATAGGTTGTAATCCCGATTGGTTGATAGGAATGAATATAAGGTACTTAAAGTATGAACAAATACACATGAAACCAAAGGAGGTGCTATCCATGGAAACTCAAACCCAACCATCCGCTTTCGTCAATTGGGGAGGGCATCATGTTAAGTTGACCTGGTTCTCAAAGGTTTACCCGGAAGATTTAAGCAAGGTGACAAGCGTCCACGGATTTTGTTTGGAGGATGGCAAAGTTCTGCTGGTACAGCTAAAAGAACGAGGTTTTGATTTTCCGGGAGGACATGTGGAGCGGGGGGAGACGCCTGAAGAAGCATTTCATCGCGAGGCATATGAAGAAGGGTATGTCAGAGGTGAAATCTGTTATCTTGGCATGATCGAGGTCAGCCATGAAGAAAATCCTTTATTCGACCCCAATGGAAGATATCCCTTGGTGGGTTACCAGCTTTTTTATCGGATGGACGTCATGGAACGTCTGCCTTTTGGCCGGGAACATGAATCGGTAACTCGCATTTGGGTTGAACCGGCTGAGATGCCTTATGTAATTAAGGACCATGATTTAGCAATGATCGCCTTAAATGAAGCCACAGAAATTCGTAATTCAATTGCAGAATAAAGGCGTTAAAAGCTATATCGTATGACCGCGCAAGAAATCAAAGAATGGATTTTCGAGGTGAACCATGGACCGTCTTCAGCTGATTAGACAAAAGGAAAAAGAGTATCATGACGAAGCTTATGAACAGTTTGAACTCTTTCAACCTGGCTCATGGCTGCACAAGCCTGTCAGAACAATTATGGAGTTGTTAGCTCATTTTACGGAAAAGGATGAACTCTGCGTGCTCGACTTAGGCTGCGGGGTTGGCAGGAACAGCATTCCGATTGCTCAAAGTATGGAGCATAAAACGGGAGAAGTTATAGCCGTCGATTTGCTGGAATCGGCTGTTGCCAAGCTGGAAAGCTATAGCAGGCAGTATGGAGTGGAGGACCGGATTCGTCCGGTGTTGTCGGATATTTCAGCTTATCCCATTGCTGAGCGTTATTTTGACCTTATTTTTTCGGTGTCGGCTCTGGAGCATTTGGATACCGAGATTAGCTGGTCCGAGGTTATTAAGAGAATGAAGCAGGGCACCAAACCGGATGGCATAAATGCCATCATCATGAGTACGTCAGTCAGAGAAACGGTGGAGGATACAGGCGATGAACTTGACCCCATGTATGAGCTGATGTTCAGCACAGAATCGCTGCTTCAGAAGCTCGAAGGACTTTATGCCGGCTGGGAGGTTTTAAAGCAGACGGTGAAACCTTATGCGGTGCAAATTAAGAGGGACGGCCGGGCGATTAGGCTGGAGAGTGACGTGGTGACCTGGGTGGTCCAAAACACCGGATCCTGATGAGTAACAGGCCAATAAACACATAAATGGAGGTTTCTATGAATAAGCCGTGGTCAGAAGAAGTGCCGGTTGTTCAGTTTAGGGTTGCAAGACCGACGCATCAAATAGACAAAATCAAGGAATTTTATACGAAAGGTTTGGGTTTTGAAATCGTGGGTTCCTTCTCCGGTCATGAGGGGTACGATGGCGTGATGATTGGACTCCCTGGTGTGGATTATCATTTGGAGTTTACCCAGTATGAGGAAGCATCGCCAGTGCCGCCGCCGTCCGAAGATAATTTGCTTGTCTTTTATATCCCGAATTTGAACGCCAGAAATGCTATCGTAGAGAGATTACAGGAGATGGGGTATCCGGAGGTAGAGCCAGAGAACCCGTATTGGAAGCAAAATGGCGTAACGATTTGTGATCCTGACGGCTGGAGAATTGTCCTGCAAAATACGAGCGGTATAACCGAATAAAGAGAGAACAAGCGCATCTGCTTAATGACCCGGGCATATAATGGGAAAAGTGATGTTCGGAAATTTAAGCAGAGGTGATGATAAGATGCAGGTGCTTGAAGTCGCTGTTATACACGTTAAACCGGGGACGATTAATGATTTTGAGAGCAGTGTCCGGAAAGCTTCACATATTATCTCTAAAGTCAAAGGTTATGTCAGCCACGAGCTGCAGAAATGTGTAGAGCAGGACAACCAATATATTTTACTAATCAAATGGGAGTCGATTAAGCACAACCTGATTGGCTTTCGAGCTTCACCGGAATATGAAGACTGGAAATCGCTGCTGCAGCCTTATTTCTACACGGAGCCGGATGTGGGTCATTACATCAACATTAATTTAAAAAGTTAGCTGGAGCTGCGTATCAGGAGTGAGTTTGTGCATGCCTAGATCGTCTTATTTCAAAAATCCGTACTTGCGTTTTGTTCTTCTGGCCGTATTTGTGATCTATGCTCTGATTATGATCAAATTGCTTTTCCTGAGGGGAGCATCCTACCAATGGAGGGTTTATGATTACAACCTGGTCCCGTTTAGGACGATCAAACGGTATATTATTCATAAAGATCGGTTCAATTTTGATACCTGGTTCAAGAACTTGTTTGGGAATATTGTTTTATTTATTCCGTTAGGCGTGTTTCCTCCGCTGCTTCGAGAAAAATTTTTCAGATTCAAACCGTTTATTCTTCTGGTCGTATCGATCCTGCTAGCGGTTGAACTCGTCCAGTTGTTTACAAGGGTAGGAAGCTTTGATGTGGATGATCTGATTCTGAATATGTTCGGGGCTTTGATCGGTTTTGTTCTCGTTAAATTTTGTACAAAGCATTAGACCATTTGCAAAAAGCCTCAAATATACATATCCCGTATTTACAAAATTCCAGCTTTTCATTTGAATACCCCGGATATTGAAGCGGCGTACCATTTCATGCGGGACAAGAAGGTTGATTTGGTCACAGGTATCGAGCATAACCACTGGTTCAACTTCAAGGACCCGGACGGGAATCTGCTGATGGTCTGCAAGTGTTAATCTTCCTCTCAGCAAATTTTCAGAATTTTCTTATCTAAAATTAAGCCCGGTTTCAGCGGAGGTTAAGCGAGCCCGTCTAAGATATAAATACATACCCCCTATAACATATAGATTGGCTGCTCCGGAATTTGTGGTTATTTTGGAGCAGCTCTTTTTTTTGCCTTCCTTATTCTCGAAAATAAGGGGACAGAGGAAACACAAATCTTGACATCACACCTCCATGTAACTAAAATGGTTACAACGGTGGTGTTAACACATGAAGCAGATAAGCACAAGGTTTTCCATAGCGGTTCACACGCTTTCTTTGATTGCCTTAAATCCAAATGAATGTACAGGCGATTATATTGCCTCAAGCGTGAACACAAATCCGGTCGTGATCCGGAGAATCATGGGCATGCTGAAGAAAGCCGGGCTGATTGACGTCCGTGCGGGCGTTGGCGGCGCTTCTCTCTTGAAGAAGCCGGAGGAAATTTCGCTGCTGGAGGTTTACCGGGCAGTTCATGCAGCGGAAGAAGACCAGCTGTTTCGGGTTCACGAGAATTCCAATATCCAGTGCTCCGTTGGCCGGAATATTGAAATCGTTCTTCAAAGTGAATTTCGGGAGGCCCAAAGGGCCATGGAACAAAGGCTGGCACAGACTACACTGGAGGATTTAAGGGGCAAATTTGTGTAACATGCACAAGCCAAGCCAGAGTGTGCTGCTCCAGCCGACTGAAGTTCTGGAACAACGTCGAAAGACGTTTTTTCATAGATATGTTGTAATCGATATTGTTATAACAAGAATACTTACATCAATTATAAGGGAGGAATTGTAAATGAAATTATTAGTGACAGGTGCAACAGGAAAGCTGGGTAAGAAAGTAGTCGAAGCTTTGCTGCAAATTATCCCTGCAGAACAGCTGGCGGTTAGCGTCCGCAATCCGGAGAAGGCGGACAACCTCCGCGCACGCGGGGTGGAGGTTCGTCACGGTGATTTCGATCAGCCGGCAACTTTGGATCAAGCTTTCGCCGGAATTGACCGGCTGTTGATCATTTCAGCTGATGGAGACAATGATACGCGGATCCGCCAGCATACAAACGCGGTAGAAGCCGCTGCCCGGGCCAAAGTAGGTTTTATCGCTTACACCAGTCTGGGGAAAGCCAGCGAAAGCCAGTTGTTCCTGGCTCCGGTACACCGCGTTACGGAAGAAGTTATTCTGAAAACCGGCATTCCTTATTCCTTCTTGCGGAACAATTGGTATTTGGAGAATGAAACCTCCAGCATTCAAGGTGTATTGGCTGGGGCCCCATGGGTCACTTCGGCCGGTAATGGCCGGGTTGGCTGGGCGCTGCAGCAGGACTACGCTGAAGCGGCGGCGGCGGTATTGGCTGGCGAAGGCCATGAAAATACCATCTATGAGCTTTCCGGGAAACCGCTGACCCAGGAAGAGCTGGCTGCTTTGCTGAGCCGTGTAATCGGTAAAGAGGTCTCTGTTCAAAGCGTAAATGACGAGACTTATGCAGAGATCATGAAGGGGGCCGGCGTTCCTGAACCCGTCATTCCTTTCCTGCTTGCGATTCAAAAAGGCATTCGCGATGGAGAACTGGATATCGAAAGCAGCGATTTCGAGAAAGTGCTTGGCCATCCGGTGACGCCTACCCAGCAAGGTTTGAAGCAGATCGTCCAGCAAATCCAGGCTTCCGGCAACTGATTTCAGGCCTACAAAAGACTATGAGACCGGTCTCCTTGCAGGAGGCCGTTTTTTTATATGTGCCAAATTCCAAGTCCTGACCGCTGTGGATTTGGGTTCAATTTCAATTTGAGTGAAGAGAAGGGACTGCCCCGGTTACGGAGAATACAACAAGATAACCAACACATTCTACTTATAAATCCTACTAGTAAAGGAGCCGCTTGCCGATGAGCAACCGAATAAAATGTGCAGTTCTGGATGACTACCAGAAGGTAGCTGAACAAATGGCCGACTGGTCTTTGCTGACGGACCAGGTGGAGGTTACATTCTTTCAGCAGTATATAGAGGGCGAAGCCGAAGCTGCCCGGCTGCTGCAGGATTTTGAGATTATTATCATCATGCGTGAACGGACTTCCTTTCGGGCGTCTTTGCTTGCGTGTCTACCTAAACTGAAATTGTTGGTCACGACCGGAATGCGTAATGCGTCGGTTGATATGGCTGCAGCAGCTGCACAAGGCATCGTAGTATGCGGAACGGGCGGTTATTCGGAGCCGCCTACAGAGCTGGCCTGGGCGCTCATTTTAGGGTTGGCGCGTCACCTTGTACGGGAACATCAAGCTGTGCAAACCAACGGCCCATGGCAGCAGACGATAGGCAGAGATTTGTTTGGCAGTACACTGGGACTGATTGGACTTGGAAAAATCGGCAGCAGGATGGCGCTTATTGCCCAAGCCTTTGGCATGAAGGTCGTGGCCTGGAGTCAAAATCTAACGGCCGAGCAGGCCGAAGCATCAGGAGCCAGGCTGGCGGGCTCTTTGGAAGAACTGCTCCAGGAAAGCGATTTTGTCTCGATTCATCTGGTGCTCAGCGACAGAACGCGGGGGTTGATCGGTGCTTCCGAGCTGAAGCAGATGCGGCGTTCCGCCTATTTAATCAATACCTCAAGAGCCCCAATTGTTGATCAGAAAGCTCTGCTAAATGCGTTGGAACAAGGAGTTATCGCCGGTGCCGGGCTGGATGTATACGAGACGGAGCCGCTGCCGTTTGATGACGAGCTTCGGAAGCTGCCCAATGTACTGCTTGCCCCGCACCTGGGTTATGTGACTTACCGTAATTACGAGATTTATTATCGTGACGCCGTTGAAGATATAGCTGCATTTCTCGCAGGGCAGCCTGTCCGCCAGTTAGGATGAAAGCCCGCTGAATCTATGATAAAATTTTCAGAAAAAGCAGGGGCTGGCAAAAAGAGGGAGAATAGAAAAGAGTACGAAAAGAGTACGAAAAGAGTACGAAAAGAGGAAGAAAAGAGCTTAGCGAAAGCTACCTGATGCAGATCCTAAATTAAAATTTTGTTGGAGGGTGAAGTCTATGTTCGATCTTCAAAGTTTGCTGTTAACGCGGTTTCAGGATATTCACAAGAGAATGCTGCTTGCGCTTGATCAGCTTGATGATGAGCAGGTTAACTGGCGTCCCAATGCATCCAGCAATAGCATTGCCAATCTGATTATTCATATTAGCGGGAATATCAAAGAACGTATCGGTGACGGCATGAACCACATTCCGTTTACTAGAGACCGTGATGCTGAGTTCGAAGAATTGTCCCGGACAAAATCGGAGCTGGTTGCTATAATCAATGAGATTTTTACCGAACTGGACGGTACGCTAAATACGATGGATGAAGAACGTTTTAAGCTAACTCAAGAAGTCCGGGGCCAGCAGCGCAGTCATCTGGAAACCTTCATTCAAACGGCAACCCACTTGGCCGAGCATTTGGGTCAAATCCTGTACATCGCCAAAATGTTGAAAGATGAACAATATATTTCAACCTCGACTCCAAAGAAGATTAAATCCTGATGAGATGGTTAAGCAGGCTTGAGCCAGTTCGGCTAATTACGTCATTCGCGGAAAAGGGGTTGTAACATGTACCAGTTTAGGTCACTGCAGGATCGTGAGCTTGCCAGTTGGACCACGAAGCTTTTGGATTACCCTTTTGCCACGAGGGAGGACATCGCCGGGTTTCGGGGGAAGCTGATTCGCTTGTTTGGCAAGCCTGCTTTTCAATCCGTGAATTTGGGAGCCGCTTTTGAATATGTCATAGAAGCCAGGGATGAGGAAAGGAATGTTTGGATTCTTACCGCTTATGAAGGTCCGGCGGGCCCGGCGCTTGGAGGCAACCAGAGTAATGAAGGCATTCTTGCGGCTGCCAGGCAGCTGAATCAGGTTCTGGCGTTAACCTCTCCAGCGGATTATGAAGAGACCTTATGGGACGAAGAGACCGGAAATAAATTCATCTACGGGTGCAAACAGGGGATATGTTATTTCCGGAGATGAAGGATGAACAGTGAGAAGAAACCTGGTTAACCAAGCAGGAGAAAGGTAAATCGCCATGTATCTGAAAGAGCTGACCAAGCTGAAGGACAAAATAGAAGCACCGGATCAATACCCGTTTAACATTCCTTCGATCCGCAGCCTGGACAAATTGGTTTTCCGGAATAAGGTGACTTTTTTTGTTGGAGAGAATGGCTCCGGCAAATCTACGCTTCTGGAAGCGATAGCCTATCAATGCGGGTTTAATACGGCAGGCGGCAGCAGGAACAACACCTATGATCTGGCCGCCTCGGAAGCGAGGCTTGGCGATTATATCCGCCTGTCTTGGATGCCGAAGGTGACCGCGGGATTTTTCCTGAGGGCAGAATCTTATTATCAATTTGCCAATCATATCGATGAAATCGCGCGTGAGTGTCCAGATGTTTATCAAGCCTACGGCGGGAAATCGCTGCATGAACAGTCCCATGGCGAGTCTTTTTTTGCCTTGTTCAAGAACCGTTTTGGACGCCGGGGTATTTATTTGCTGGACGAGCCGGAGGCGGCCTTGTCTCCAAACCGGCAGTTGGCTTTCTTAAGTCTGATTCATGAGCTTCAGAAAAATGCCCAGCTGATCATCGCGACTCATTCGCCGATCCTGCTCGGATACCCGGAGGCCGACATTTATGCCTTTGGCTCCGGGATCAAGCCGATACGATATGAAGAAACCGAACATTACCAGGTCACCAGGCGCTTCCTGGAGAACCGGAACATGTACCTGAAGGAGCTGCTGGATTAAGGGGCCGCTCTTACACTGGACTGGAGGATCAAAGGGGAGGATCATGAATGGAGCTTACAATCAGACTGAAACGACAGGATGAGCCGCCTCCTTATTCTCTGCTGCTGTCCGCGGATTCCTCTCAACTCTTGGTTGACCGCTATCTCAGCAAAGGCGATTGTTATCTGGCCTGGCTGGGCGAGGAGCTGGCCGGAGAATTTGTCTTGCTTCGAACAGGGCCGGACACCTGCGAGATCATGAATTTGGCGGTTAAAGAATCCTTTCAGGGACAAGGCATTGCCAAGGAAATGATGGCATTCGCCTGTGAGAAGGCACGCGAACAGGGCTGTTCAAGCCTTGAGATCGGCACAGGCAATTCAAGTCTGAATCAGCTAGCGCTCTACCAGAAATGCGGATTCAGAATCGAAGGGGTAGAGCGGGATTTTTTTATTAAACATTATGAAGAAGCCATCTATGAGAACGGGATCCAGTGCCGGGACCTGCTGAGATTAAGGCTGGAATTGTAGGTGCCGTATGACAAGAAGAAGGACGATGGCGGCGACTTTGGTTACCTTAGCAGCTGTAACCTTAAGCTTATACGGAATCGTTCATACGGACAGCCACGTGATCAATACGTCTATGTGCTCGAATACCATTTTGGACACGGAGGATCAGCCGAATGGTTCTTATGAGCTGGTTTATTTTAAACGGGATTGCGGCCCGGATGAGGGTGCCAATTACCAGGTTTCTATTCTGCGGAACGGGGCGAAGCTGGGAAATGAACCGGGGAACCTGTTTATATCGGACAACAAGTTCGGCGCCAATTGGCTTGATTCTTCTACCGTAACTTTAACAGGCCATCCGGACGACAAGTATAAACGGAAGAAGAGTTATAAAGGCATACATATAATGTATCCGTAGAGAGAAATGAGAGGATGCAATTCAAGGAGCAGTGCTGTTCCGGAAAGATTAGGTTTTGTGCAAGAGGGCACCGTGCGTCAGACCGAGTGGCTATATGATCATTTTGTGGATCACGTCGTTTATGGCATGCTGAAAGAAGATTGGCTCTGCTTGAAGAGCAGGCTGGAGTAGAAGGGTAGGCGGCTGCCTGCGGAAAAAGAGGAATAGCAAATGTCGATTCTTATTTTAATATTTTTGGTTCCTATGATGCTTGGCCTGTATTTCGTTACTCTCGCGATTTGGGAGCTTCGCGTGGGAACGGACCGCCCAAGGTTTATCCGGTTGATGTTCGGCGGTTTGGTGCTTATTTTTATCGTTCCCCTCGTACTGGGAGGAAGCGGTCTTGGACTTTTGCAAATTTTGACACGCAGCAATTAATTAGGCATTAATTAGGCTATGATAAACGCCATTTTGGACAATCCTAAGAACAAATATTTAGCGACCAGACCAGCAGCTTTGAAGGGCTCATTCCTGACATCATAAACCAGACCGAATAAGGAGAATGAAGAAATGACGAATGCCATAGGTGTTTATCGCGGGGATTATTTGGAGAGCACGCATGAAGTCCATATAGCAGTTGTGGATCAAACGGGAAAATTGTTATATGCCTACGGTGACCCGTATCGTCCGACGTTCCCTCGTTCTTCGATGAAGCCTTTTCAAGCCGTTCCTATTCTTGAAACAGGCACCGCCGCGGCTTTCGATTTCTCCTTGTCCGATTTGGCCTTGAGCTGTTCTTCGCACAGCGGGGAACCCGTTCACCGCTCGGCCGTTCTGGATATTTTGCGGAGGGCTAAGCTGAAGGAAGAGGCGCTGCAGTGCGGCACGCATGTGCCGAGAGATAAGGAAAGCTACGTGGAGCTGATCCGGGAGGGCAGGGAGCTGACTCCTGTATACAGCAACTGCTCGGGGAAACATGCGGGAATGCTCTCTACCGCTGTACATATGAAGGAGGATATTGATACTTACCGTGAAGCGCAGCATCCGGTTCAGCAGCGCATTCTGGAGGTTCTCTCCGATGTCTGCAGCTTCCCGGTATCGGAGATTGCTTTCAGTGTCGACGGCTGCGGTGTACCGGTGCACCGGATTCCTCTATTTCGTGCAGCGTTTGGATATGCGCGTCTGGCAAGTCCGGATGCCATTGCTGATCCCCAGAGAGCCGGGGCTTTGCGAACGATTTGTCAAGCGATGACTCGGCATCCGGAGATGGTAGCGGGTAAAAATCGCTTCGATACGGATGTCATGCGCGCCTTCCAAGGAGGAGTGGTTTCCAAGACAGGTGCCGAGGGTGTACAATGTCTGGGAATCGTGAATTCCGGTATCGGAATTGCGGTGAAGACGGAGGATGGAACGGCTCGGGCTGCCAGCGTTGCCGCGATGGAGGTACTCAAACAGCTGGGTATTGGGGATGAGGGCATTTACCAGCAGCTTGAAACCTACATCCATACGCCGGTAACAAACGCCCATAAGGAGCAAATCGGCGTAATCAAGGCTGATTTTACACTAGATCGAATTCATTAATTTAAAAGCTTGGAGGTCAACGAGAATTTATGTCGGATCCATTTATTTTTAACTTAATAGGTACTGCCCGCCAGAACATCGTCAAATTGCTGGACAACGTAGCTGTAGAGCAGCGTACGGTAATTCCGGAAGGTTTTAACAATAATCTTCACTGGCAGATCGGCCATATTGTGACCGTAGCCGAACGCTTGGCTTACAGCCTCAGAGGAGAACCTTCCGAGCTGCCGGGGGAATATATGCAGTTCTTTAATACAGGAACCAGACCTGCGGACTGGAACGGTGAGCCGCCGGCGTGGGAAGATATATTAGCTGTTATGGAGAGTCAACTGGCCCGGATCAGGGAAGTCTTTGAGGATCGGTTGGATGAAGCGCTCGCCCATCAGAACAACTTTGCTAATGCCAGAACGTTTCGCAATCTCCTGGAGCTGAATGTGGCGCATGAAAATTCTCATGTCGGCATGATTAATGCCATGATTAGGGTCTTGAAAAGGCCATAAAATGTTCTTCTGCCGCAGCTAACTGTGTGGAATGTTATTTAGCCCCGATGAGCCCATCGGGGCTATTGCTGCCTAGTTTAGGTAATCCTCCAAATACGGACGGGAAATAATCTAATTATTAGGAACGATTTCGAGAAGGGGGACAAATGAGGGATGAACAACGTGATGAAGGAAATGGACAGACTGGACAACCTGCTGCCGCAATGGGTTGAGAAAAGCCGCCCGGAAAGCGCCCATGGCCGGGTTGCCACCTATATCCCGGAACTTTCAAAAGCGGAGTGGGATTTGCTTGGGATCAGCGTGCTAAATGCAGACGGGCGATATTCAGAAGCGGGCGATACGGCATTTTCTTTTACACTGCAGAGTATTTCCAAGGTATTTACGCTGATTCTTGCTCTTATGGATCATGGAGAGGAAGCGGTGTTCTCCAAGGTCGGCAAAGAGCCGACAGGCGATAATTTTAATTCCATGATGAAGCTTGAGCTGATCCAGCCGGCAATCCCTTTTAATCCGCTGATTAATGCCGGCGCCATCGTTATTTCTTCCCTTATCAAGGGTAATTCTGTGGAGCAGAAGTCTGAGCGGATTTTGCAGTTCTTCCGGGAGCTGGCCGGAAATGACCGGCTGGTCATCGATCATAAGGTTTACCGTTCTGAACGTGAAACGGGACATTTGAATCGTTCCATGGCTTATTTTCTGCTGGATAAAGGCATACTGGAAGGAAATGTGGAGGACGTGCTGGACGTGTATTTCCGTCATTGCTCTATTCAGGTCGAGACCGCTGATTTGGCGAGGATGGCTTTGGTGTTAGCGTATAACGGCCTTGATCCGCTTACCGGCAAGCAGCTGATTCCACGGCGTTTTGTACAAATAGCCAAAACCTTTATGATTACCTGCGGGATGTACAATGGATCGGGCGAATTTGCAATCGGTGCAGGAATGCCGGCGAAAAGCGGTGTTTCCGGAGGTATTTTAACTTTTGTCCCTGGACGCCTTGGGATCGGAGTGGTCGGCCCTTCCTTGAATGCAAAGGGGAACAGTATTGCGGGCGTACATTTGATCGAGCGGCTTTCGCGTGAGTTTGATTGGAGTATGTTCTAAAAGTAAAAAAACGAGGATAAAAGGTTTGACATAAATACGGTGGGGGGGTATATTGAAGTCGAGAGGAAGAGGAAAGGCAGGTCCTGAATGATGGATGAAGAAGCAGGAACAGAAACCACCCCCCAAGAATCACTCCGTGAAGAAAAGGTCAGTCCAGATAACGTTTCTCATGAAAAAGTCATACATGAAAACGTCACGCATGATAACATCAATCGCGACCCTTCGGCACAGACCGCTAATAAGGCAGCTGAGTTTAAGAAGGTGACGATGCAGATTACAGGCATGACCTGCGCGGCTTGTGCAGCCCGGATAGAGAAAGGCTTAGGCAAGATGGGTGGCGTCAAAGAAGTCAATGTCAACTTTGCGATGGAGCGGGCTAGCGTCACTTATGATCCCGCTGAAATAAAGGTGCCGCAGCTGGAAGAGAAGGTAGAGAAGCTGGGCTACGGCACAGCTAAAGAAACCGCCGATTTGCAGCTCATCGGCATGTACTGTGCAGCCTGTGCAAACCGAATTGAGAAAACAATCAGCAAGCTGCCCGGCGTAACCAGCTCAAACGTCAATTATGCGCTGGAGACGGCGCGAGTCGAGTTTAACCCGGCCGAGGTTACGATCGCTGATATTCAGCAGCGGGTTGAGAAGCTTGGTTATCAGGCTATTCCGAAACAAGAGCCCGGCAAAGAGGCGGAACACCGGGAACGGGCAATTGCCAGGCAGAAGCTGAAGCTGGGACTTTCGATTCTATTATCCCTGCCGCTCTTATGGGGAATGGTCAGTCATTTTGCTTTCCTGTCGTGGATCTGGATGCCGGATGTGCTGATGAATCCATGGGTCCAGCTGGCCTTTGCAACTCCGGTTCAATTTGTCGTCGGCGCTCAATTCTATGTTGGGGCGTATAAAGCGCTCCGGAACGGAAGCGCAAATATGGATGTGCTTGTAGCTTTAGGCACCTCGGCCGCTTATTTCTACAGCTTATATCTGACGCTGGACTGGGCGGCAGGGGCCAACGACGGCATGCATCATACCCCCTCCCTGTATTTTGAAACTAGTGCGGTGCTGATCACTCTTGTCCTATTAGGTAAGCTGCTGGAAGCACTCGCCAAGGGAAGATCCTCGGAGGCGATCAAAACACTGATGGGGCTGCGGGCCAAGACGGCAATCGTTATCCGGGACGGAGAAGAGCTTAGTGTTCCGGTAGAGCAAGTCATCAAAGGGGACTTGGTGGTTGTCCGGCCTGGAGATAAAATCCCGGTAGACGGCGAGGTAGTGGAGGGCGCTTCGGCCGTGGACGAATCCATGTTGACCGGAGAAAGCCTGCCCGTGGATAAACGCCCCGGCGATCCCGTGATTGGGGCTACAGTAAACAAAAACGGATCACTGAAAATCCGCGCTTCAAAAGTAGGGCAGGAGACGGCTTTATCACAAATTATCCGGATCGTCGAGGAAGCGCAGGGATCTAAGGCGCCGATCCAGCGGATTGCGGACGTAATCTCCGGCATTTTTGTACCAATTGTTGTCGGCATTGCCATTCTTACTTTTCTGGTTTGGTATTTCCTGGTCGCTCCAGGTGACTTTGCCCATGCGCTTGAAATTGGAATTGCTGTGCTGGTCATCGCTTGTCCTTGCGCTTTAGGGCTGGCAACGCCAACCTCGATCATGGCAGGTTCCGGTCGGGCCGCTGAGTTCGGGGTCCTGTTTAAAGGGGGCGAATACCTGGAATTGACGCAAAATATTGATACGGTCGTATTGGACAAAACGGGAACGGTAACCCAAGGTAAACCCTCATTGACAGACGTGGAGCCTTTCAATGTTAACGAACAGCAATTTCTGGGGTGGATGGCAGCAGCCGAAAGAAACTCCGAACACCCGCTTGCAGAGGCCATCGTAGCCGGAGCGAAGGAGCGGGGCATCAGCTTGGGGCAGTCTGATGCGTTTGAGGCCCTTCCAGGCTATGGCATTGAAGCGGAAGCTGGAGGCAGAAAGCTGGCGATTGGCACTCGTAAGCTGATGCACAAACACGGCATTCTAATCAGCGATAACGTCTATAAGCGGATGACGGAGCTTGAGCAAGCCGGGAAGACGGTGATGCTGGCTGCGGCAGACGGACAATATGCCGGTCTGGTCGCCGTAGCCGATACGATTAAACCTACCTCGGCCAGTGCTGTCGCCGGTTTAAAAGCGCTCGGCATCGAAACGATTATGGTGACGGGCGACAATGAGCGGACAGCCAAAGCTATTGCCGCTGGGGCAGGCATTGACCGGGTATTTGCCGAAGTGCTGCCTGAAGGAAAGGCCGTGATCATCCGCAGACTGCAGCAGGAAGGCCGGAAAGTCGCCATGGTTGGCGACGGCATCAACGATGCTCCGGCACTGGCGGTGGCCGACATCGGCATGGCGATCGGCACGGGAACAGATGTGGCGATCGAAGCTGCCGACATTACGCTGATGCATGGTGATCTGAATCATATTTTGGCGGCGATATCTGTCAGCCGGAAGACGATGCGCAATATCCGCCAGAACCTGTTCTGGGCGCTCGGCTACAATGCCATCGGCATTCCGATTGCTGCGTTCGGTCTCCTCGCTCCATGGGTCGCCGGAGCGGCAATGGCGCTCAGTTCGGTTTCGGTTGTAGCCAATTCACTCCGCTTGCAGCGGATGAAAGGATAAGCGAAGCAGCAAAGCCTGAGATTATATACCACAAGAAAAATAAAGGTCCCGGCAGCAAGTTTGTTTCTTGCCCGGGACCCTTGTTTTGTGTACGTATGCCTCAAATGAATTCCTTAGAACCCTTTATATTGCGGCTCTTCGTTCTCCAACTGCTGTACACGGCTAGAAACTTGATCAATGATCGTTTGAGTCTGCTGAGCAGCATTTGTGAACAGATCTTTTGCTTGTTGGTTTTGCGTGCTCAAAGCAAATGTTTCAAGACTCGCTTGGGCGCTTTTCAGCGAAGCAACGCAGGTTTTAACTTGGGAAGCAACGGTCATGGTTTTTCACCTCCAACTGACATGGAATTAAGCAACGTTTTATAATTTGTCGATTCGGCCAATTGAATATACATATAGCGATAAAGATGGGAATAAATAACACATGGGAGTGACGGCGTTTACATCTGCATAATTATTTGTTTTCAGGCAATAATTCCATTGATCTTTGTTCACTGGAGAAGAAAGGGGTTCTTGGCATGCCGCAATGGCTGGAGATCATTGTCCGGACTTTGGTTACGGTCGTCTTCTTGTTCCTGCTCACAAGGTTGCTGGGTAAAAGGCAGATCTCACAATTATCGTTCTTCGAATACATTACGGGGATTACGATCGGGGATATCGCTTCCGCCATCTCGCTCAATCTGCATGAGAAATGGTATTTGGCAGCAATCTCCCTGACGGTCTGGGTGCTGGTTTCGCTGGGCATCGAATTCATCCAAATGAAGAGTCAGCGGGTCAGGGGATGGCTGGACGGCAGCGGTACCGTGCTGATCAAAGACGGTAAGGTGCTGGAAGACAACTTGAAGAAAGAGCGGCTGACCAATGAAGAGCTTCTTGAACAGCTGCGCAAGAAAAGCGTCTTTCGAGCAGCTGAAGTTCAGTTTGCGGTTATGGAGCCCAATGGCGAAATTAATGTCCTGCTGAAGAAAGAATACCAGCCGCTCACGCCTTCGGATCTCGGAGTTAAGGTGGCTCCTGAGAGCGAACCTCAGACCGTCATCCTGGATGGAAAAGTCATGGAGGAGCCGCTTGCTACGGCAGGGTTCAACCCTAGATGGCTGAACACCGAGCTTGAGAAGCTGGGGGTATCTATAGACAATGTGTTTATCGGTCAGGTAGACAGCTATGGACAGCTGTATGTAGATACATTCGATGACAAGCTGAAGGTGCCGGAGCCGCAGGAGAAACCTGCACTGCTGGCTACGCTCAAGAAATGCGAAGCCGACCTTGAAATGTTTGCTTTATCGACGAATAACAAGGACAGCAAATCCTTGTATGAGCAATGTTCCAAAGAGATGCAGAAGGTCATTGAAGACATTCGGCCGCTGCTGATCAGTTAGGAGGAATTCCTATGGCGGATAAGAAAAAGAAAAAGCTGACGCCCGTTCAGCAGGAGTACCAGACGCTGGCCAGCCATATAGAGCCCAAACGTCCGGTAGCAGTCAACTGCCTGAGGGCCTTTTTATCCGGAGGATTAATTTGTGTTATCGGACAGGCCATTGAAGAGATGTTTGTCCACTGGGGAGGTTTTGACCATAAAACCGCCGGCGGTCCTACCGTTGCTGTGCTGATTCTCATTTCGGTCATCCTGACGAGCTGCGGCGTTTACGACAAGATTGCCCAATGGGCCGGAGCGGGAACAGCTGTACCGGTAACCGGATTCGCCAATTCTATGTCCTCCAGCGCGATTGAGCATCGTGCGGAGGGGCTTGTGCTCGGCGTTGGAGCAAGCATGTTTCAGCTGGCAGGGTCCGTTATTGTATTCGGCGTCGCTGCAGCATTTATTATCGGCGTTATCCACGTCATTATTGATCTGTTGTAGGAGAAGGGAGGGGCTATCATCATGCTTAAAGGGCATCAAAGCTGGATCTTCGAGAATAAACCCGCTATTTTGGGAACAGCCACAATCGTAGGACCCTTTGAAGGTCAGGGACCGCTGGTAGAAGACTTCGATACTGTGCATGGGGATTTAACGCTCGGCCAAGACAGCTGGGAGAAAGCGGAGAAGACCCTGATCGAAGAGGCGGCCAATAAAGCTATCGAGAAAGCAGGGCTAACGAAGGAACAGGTGCATTTCTATTTCGGCGGCGATTTGATGAACCAGATCATTAGCAGCAGCTTTTCGGCCCGGACGCTCTCCATTCCTTATTTCGGGATGTTCGGCGCCTGCTCCACCTCTATGGAGACGTTAGCCATGAGCGCTTATGTCGTCAATTCCGGTGGGGCCGACTACGTGCTGGCTGCAACAGGCAGCCACAATGCCAGTGCCGAGAAACAATTCCGTTATCCTACGGAATATGGTTCCCAGAAACCGCCGACTGCGCAGTTTACCGTGACTGGTGCCGGGGCAGCCGTCATATCCAAAGAAGGCTACGGCCCTGTCGTTACTTCGGCTACTGTTGGCCGGGTCATTGATATGGGTATCACAGATCCGTTTAATATGGGAGCAGCCATGGCGCCTGCTGCTGTCGACACAATCGAAGCTCATTTTCGGGATCTGCAGATTGAACCGGGCCATTACGATATGATCGTGACCGGAGATTTGTCCAAGGTCGGTTATGCCATTGCGAACGAGCTGTTTGAGAAGCACCGCTTTCCCATTGAGCAGACGAACTACCAGGATTGCGGGATGATGATTTACGACTATGAAACCCAATCCGTTCAGGCAGGTGCCAGCGGCTGCGGGTGCTCTGCGGTAGTGACGTACGGTCATTTGCTTAAAAAAATGCATCGCGGCGAAATCAACCGCCTGCTGGTGGTCGCTACCGGCGCCTTATTGTCTCCTCTCTCCTTTCAACAGGGCGAAAGCATTCCCTGCATCGCTCATGCGGTATCTATTGAGGCTGGCAGATAAAAAGTTTCCCGGTTAAAAGGTTTTCCGGCTTCCCCGCATGGGGGAGCCGTTTTTTGTGTGCATTCGGAACTTTGTCTATACTCAGAATATGAAGCTGCGCCCCGGATCAAATTTTTCAAATCAATAGGGATTGACCTTTACGCAGCGTCAACGTATACGCTGGATTTGTCGGGAGGAGATCAGATGGACTATACGATTCGGCAGATCGCAAAGCTGGCGGGAATCAGTACCCGAACCTTGCGTTATTACGATGAGATTGGGCTGCTGAAGCCGGCGGGAATGACGGAAGCGGGGTACAGGCTTTATAAGCAGGCCGAGGTAGACCGGCTGCAGCAGATTTTATTTTACCGTGAGCTTGGCATAGGACTGGAGCGTATTCGCGAAATTCTGAATAAGACTTCTTTCGATGAGGTTCGGGCCTTGAAGCAGCATCGTGAGCAGCTTCTGGAGCAACGGCAGCGGCTCGATCTGCTGATCGCTAATGTGGAGAAGACGCTGGCCAATAAAGAAGGGAGCATGGAAATGACAGACCGTGAGAAATTTGAAGGGTTTAAGCGCAAAATGATCGACGACAACGAGCAAACTTATGGCCAAGAAATCCGTGAGAAGTATGGAGATCAGGCCGTAAACACCTCTAATGCCAAACTGCAGCAGATGAGTGAAGCAGAATGGAAGGATCTCAAGACGCTGGAACAAGAGTTGGCTTCCCGGCTGTCCGAGGCTTTCCAAACAGGGGACCCGGCAGGGGAGCTGGCGCAGCAGGCAGCGGAAATGCATAAGCAGTGGCTGATGCACTATTGGACATCCTACAGCAGCGAAGCTCATGCGGGACTTGCCGATCTGTATGTGGCTGATGAACGCTTCACCGCCTACTATGACCGGGACCAGCCGGGCACGGCTGCCTTCCTGAGAGAGGCGATTCATATTTTTACAGGTGTTCAGCATTAATGTGTTTCATTTCCCCGCCCCAAGGTTAATAAAGGACAAGTGGGAAGTGGCATCACATCAATTCACACGTAGGAAAGACATGATTATCGTGGATTCCGAAAGGTAGTTGATTGTCCATGAACACACGTTTGAGAAAAAATAACCGAAGGCTTCGGAGGTTATTCTTAGGCAAAGGGCCCTAGCGATTGGAGAAGGCTAAGGCTTAAATGTTCCAGTTAGTAAATAACCGCTTCCCACTATAAAAGACTCTGCGGCAGAAGCCGCAGGGTCTTTCCCTGTTTAGAGAGCCTCAGCAGCAGCGGCTGCCCACTTATTCTTACTGTGCCTACACTTACCAGGAAGGAATTTATCTTCTTCTCCCGAAATGTATCCATGAAACTAAATACGCGGTAATAGGCTGGCGAGGAGGAATTCAATTGAGTTCAGGATTGCTGGGAACACAGATTGTGGCACAAATCGGAATCATTGTAAACGACATTGAGAAGGTGTCTGAGGATTATGCGCGTTTCTTGGGTGTGGAGAAACCTGAATGGTCCTGGACCGACCCGGTGGAGCAGGCGCAAACGGAATACAAGGGAGAAAGCTGCCCGGCGAGAGCCAAGCTGGCCTTCTTCGATTGTGGTGAGCTGCAGATCGAACTGATTGAACCGGATGAGCAGCCCAGCGTCTGGCGGGATTTTCTGACCGAGCATGGGGAAGGTCCTCACCATATTGCCTTTGGTATTAAGGGAATGAAGGAGAAAGTGCTGGAGTTTCATGACAGCGGCTTCCCGCTGCTACAGAAAGGCGAATATACGGGCGGGCGTTATGCTTATATGGATACAACAAAGGAATTGAAGGTACTGGTCGAGCTGCTCGAGAACGATTGACGATGACACAATGACGGGCAAACCTGCGGAGCGATCTGCGGGTTTGTTGTTTTTTCGGTGGGCAAATATCAAAGTGGTTCAATGAAATGTTATAATCAGCAAAAATAGGCTAAGGAGGCGGCCGGCATGAAACGGAACATCATCTCAATGCCCTCGGCCTGGGGGCGGAATGTGGAGCACCGTTATTATTTGGGCAGCAGCACCAAAGGGGCGGACAGTATGGACAGAGATAAACTGGTAGTTCTTTTTCCTGGAAAAGCGTACCCCTGCCAAATGCCCCTGCTCCATTATGCAACCAGAAGCGCTCTCGAGCATGGCTGTGACGTGCTGGAACTCGAATACGGGTTTCAAAGCGCCAGGACGGAATTCGAAATGGACGATTTGAATATTTTACTGTATGAATGCAAGCATGCTATTGATCAAATCAGACATAAATATGAACGAACGGCTTTTGTAAGTAAAAGCATCGGCACGCTCGTTGCCGGGCAAATCGGCGAAATGCTCGGTCAGGATGCTGTCCGCCAGCTGTTTCTGACCCCGCTCGATCAAACGCTGCCTTTTATTCAAAGCTCGGACTGCACGGTCATTCACGGCACTAGAGATCCGGTGTTTAGTCCATCCAGCGTTAAAGCGGCAGGAGAGGCAGAACGGGCGCAGCTGCACAGCCTTGAAGGAGCCGATCACATGCTTGCTTTGAGGACTGTTCAAGAATCGTTAAACGTATTGCGGGAGACATGTGTCCTTTACGATCAATTTTTTGCCGGGCTAAAATGAACCAGGCGTGAGAGGAATGACAGCTTATGATGTCCAGACTGATACGAAAAATTCCGAACCGATGGCTGGTCTGGATGTATGTCCGGTTTCCGATTAAAGGGGTGAAGGACTGGCTCGTCTATCGTTCGCAAAGCAAGTTTCTAATGGCCGTCCTCGCCGTGGTGACCAACGAGGCCGGAGAAGTGCTGCTGCTTAAGCATACATATCGTAAAGACCCGTGGGGGATTCCCGGCGGCTGGATGCAGCACGAAAGTCCGGGGGAAGCTTTGGAGCGGGAAATTTTTGAAGAAACGTCCTTTAAGGTGAAGGTGGAGGGTGCAGCCAAGCCGGTTTATGCCACGAAACCTCATCGTATTGAGCTGCTGTACCGGGCGAAATGGGTCTCAGGCACATTTAGGCAGAATGAAGAGATATCGGCGTATCAGTTTTGCAAAATCGGCGAGTGGCCGGAAGGTCTGCCTGAAAGCCAAATTCAGCTGATCAAGACCGCTTTGGAGGAATAAGTCAACATTTAAGGGGGATTGACCCCTTTGTAGTTCATGCAGAGACAGGAGAGGGAGACGAGAATGAGAGCATACACCACGATTTTATTTGACGCAGACGATACTTTATTTGATTATGTTCAAACCGAAAAGATAGCCTTAACCCATACGTTTGAGG
The DNA here is from genome assembly GCF_002240225.1 of Paenibacillus physcomitrellae. NCBI lineage: Bacteria > Bacillati > Bacillota > Bacilli > Caryophanales > Paenibacillaceae > Paenibacillus > Paenibacillus physcomitrellae. The sequence goes on from NZ_CP022584.1 coordinate 356,836, forward strand.
AAGCGGGCTTGGACGCGGCGGAGCCGCTGTTTGCCAGCTACAAGCTGATCAACAGCAGTCTGTGGCGCGATTTGGAGCAGGGGCTGGTGAAGATCGGTGAGCTTCGTACCGAACGGTTCAGAAGACTGCTGGAGCAGGAGCAGCCTGCCATTGAAATGAACGCGGAGGACATGAGCCAGACCTATGTAAAGCATTTGAGCCAGGGATTTTTCCTGCTGCCGGGAGCGGTTGAATTATGCAGCCATCTCGGGGAACAAGGCTTCCGTATGGCGATTGTAACGAATGGAATCCGCGAGGTTCAGCTCAGCCGGATCGGGGGATCTGAACTGAAGGATGTGTTCGAGGAGATCATCGTCTCGGAGGATACGGGGTATCAGAAGCCGCATACGGGATTTTTTGATTATGCCTTTGACAAGTTGGGGCTTGCAGAGAAGCAGTCCGTCTTGATCGTAGGAGATTCGCTGACCTCTGACATTCAGGGCGGCATCAATTACGGGATCGACACCTGCTGGTTTAATCCTAAGGGGCTGCCGAATACAAAGGGGATAAAGCCTACCTATGAAATCGGCGATTTAAGTGAGCTGATCGCAATCGTGGAGGGCGGGGACTGAGAGTCCATGAGCCTTAAGGGGAATAAACCCAATTCGGGAAGGGGTATACTATCAGCACCAAGTTAAGGAGTGGAGCTGATTATGAGAACACTTGCAGATGCGGTTGTTGAGGTACTGGTGAATGCAGGGGTCAGAAGGATTTACGGAATTGTCGGAGACTCCTTGAATAATATGATCGATGCCGTCCGCCGAAATGGAGAAATCGAATGGATTCATGTCCGTCATGAAGAGGTTGCCGCATTTGCCGCAGGCGCGGAAGCGCAGCTCGAAGGCACTCTGGCTGTATGTGCTGGCAGCAGCGGACCGGGAAACCTCCATCTGATTAACGGCTTGTATGACTGTAACCGGAGCAGGGTGCCGGTGCTGGCGATCGCTGCGCATATTCCGAGCGATGAGTTCGGGAGCGAATATTTCCAGGCGACACATCCGGAGCAGGTTTTTGCGGAATGCAGCCACTACTGTGAAGTTATCACAACGCCGCGTCAGATCCCGAGCGTGGTGACCATGGCCATCCAGCAGGCTGTTGCGAACCGCGGGGTGTCGGTTATTGTGCTTCCCGGGGATGTGGCCGCGCTTGCTGCCGAGAAGAATACGGTGCCGAAACACGTTATGCATGTTACACAACCGGTCGTTCATCCGTCCGAAGAAGAGCTTGGGAAGCTGGCGGCCTATTTGAACACCGGCAAACGGATTACACTGCTGTGCGGCGCGGGGTGCAGGCTGGCTCATGCAGAGCTGATGGAACTGTGCGACCGGCTCAAGTCGCCTATGGTTGTAGCTCTGCGGGGTAAGGAGTTTCTGGAATACGACAATCCTTATTACGCCGGTCTGACCGGACTGATCGGGTATGCTTCCGGCTATCAGGCGATGATGGACTGTGATGTGCTGCTGATGCTTGGCACCGACTTTCCGTACCGGCAGTTCTATCCGCAGCATGCAACGGTGCTGCAAGTAGATCTCGATCCTTCGCATCTGGGCAGGAGGACAAACCTGACCTGCGGAGTTTGTGGAGATGTGCGGGCGACGATCCGGCAGCTGCTCCCTCTGCTGACGGAAGAACATGACCCATCACATCTGGAGAAGGCAGCCGGGCATTATGCCAAGGTGCGTCAGGGGCTGGATGAACTGGCCGTCGGCAAACCAGGCAAGAAGCCGATCCACCCCCAATTTGTAACGAAGCTGGTCAGCGACCTGGCCGCGCAGGATGCGGTATTCACCTGTGATGTCGGAACACCAACCGTCTGGGCGGCCCGTTACCTGCAAATGAACGGACAGAGGAGGCTGCTCGGCTCGTTTAACCACGGCACGATGGCGAACGCGCTGCCTCAGGCTATAGGCGTGCAGGCCGCGCAGCCCGGCAGGCAAGTCATTTCGTTATCCGGCGACGGCGGACTCGCCATGCTGATGGGCGATCTCCTGACCCTGAAGCAGTATCAATTACCTGTAAAGGTGATCGTTTTTAACAATGGGGCACTTGGTTTTGTCGAGCTGGAAATGAAAGCGGCAGGTTTCCTCGAAAGCGGTACGGAGCTGGTCAACCCGAACTTTGCCGAGGTAGCCCAGGCTATGGGACTTGGCGGCATTAGGGTGGAGGATCCGGCCGAGCTGGAAGGTGCTCTAACCCGGGCTTTAACGGAAGAGGGACCAGTACTGGTGGATGTGGTCGTCAACCGTCAGGAATTATCCATGCCGCCGAACATTACACTGAAGCAGGCCCAAGGTTTTGGTCTGTGGATGATGAAAGCCGTATTAAATGGACGTGGAGACGAGCTGATTGAACTGGCCAAGACGAATTTGCTCCATTAAATCGGCTTTAATAGGCTTGAAGGCTTATTTCCATTTGGATATAAGCCTTTTCATTTTCTTCCTGCCCCGGCAAAAGGTTTCTCTCCGCCAGATTTTGCGTTAATATGAAAGGCAGTGGGTTTTCGGCGGACAATACTCAAATCCGGAATGCGGATTAGTCGTCACGCCATAGAGGGAGAGGTATGGTAGAGAATGGAGCAGCATAAAATGGTCATTAAACAGGCCGAGCTTTTTGTTCAGGAGCAGCTTGGCTCCGACAAAAGCGGCCACGACTGGTGGCATATTGACCGGGTCAGAAAGATGGCACTGGAGCTGGCCGGTCTGGAAGGGGCGGACCCGTTTGTCTGCGAACTGGCTGCCCTTTTGCATGATGTGGCCGATGAGAAGCTGAATGAAAGTAAAGAAGCCGGTCTGGAGAAGGTTGACAGCTGGTTAAGCGAGCATCTAAACGGTGAACAAGATGAGCCTGTTATTTCGCATATTAGGTCTATCATTTCCACGATGTCCTATAACGGGGGGAGCAACCCGCCAATGACAACGCTGGAAGGCAAAGTCGTGCAGGATGCCGACAGGCTGGATGCGATTGGAGCCATCGGCATTGCCCGGGCTTTTGCTTACGGCGGTTCAAAGGGTCGTTCCATGCATGAACCTGGCAAGGATTTCACCGGCATTTCCTACCGCAGTGAGGACAATACGACGGTGCACCATTTCTACGAGAAGCTCCTGAAGCTGAAGGACCTGATGAATACCGAGCACGCCCGCAGGCTGGCTCAGAACAGGCACCTTGTTATGGAGCGGTTTCTGGAGCAGTTTTATAAAGAATGGGAAGCGGTCGACGGCAGGGATGCCTGATAGGCCTAATATATAAGAACACAGGTGATATAAGTGAGAATTGCTTTTTTTGATTCAGGAATCGGTGGACTAACGGTTTTAAATGAAGCGATCCGGAAGCTGCCTGACGAGGACTTTTTATATTTTGCCGATACTCTTCATGTTCCTTACGGTACCAAATCACTTGCTGAAGTGAATCAATATGTCAAAGAGTCGGTTCAAGCGATTATGCAGGAAGAGATCAAAGCGCTGGTCGTTGCTTGCAACACCGCCACAAGTGCTGCTATTTCGGAGCTGCGCGGGATGTACTCCATTCCGATCATCGGGATGGAACCGGCGGTCAAGCCTGCAGTTGAGATAAGCCTGGAGGAAGGGAGACGGGTACTGGTCTTCGCTACCCCGCTTACCTTAAGTCAAGCCAAATATACCGATTTGGTAGCCCGGGTAGATGACCATTCCATTGTGGATTCTTTCCCGCTGCCGGAATTGGTTCCTTATTGTGAAAGCCTGAACTTTGATCCGGTTGAAATCGGCCAATATTTCAGGACAAAGCTGGCTCCGCTGGATTTAAGTCAATACGGTACGGTCGTGCTGGGCTGCACGCATTATCCATTCTATAGGGACATCCTTAGAGAGGTGCTTCCGGCACACATCGAGCTGATCGATGGCAGCAAAGGAACGGTGAAGAGACTGACAACGATGCTGAGCGAACGCCATTTGCTTGGCACGCAGGGAACCAGCAGCATTAAACTGATGTGCTCCGGTCCGAACCCTGAGTATATCGCCAAAATGGAGAAGGCACTCGCCTATCTGCAGCAGGGAAGCCCCGCGAAATAGTGCCTTATGCCTTGCAGAGCTTCGTACAGAGGCAGGGGGCTTGAAACTGGGGACTGGGGATTGGAGAAAATAGGGAGAGAAGAGAAAGATGCTGCAAACGATTATTTTTGATATGGACGGGACTTTGTTTCAAACGGACAAGATCCTAGAAGCCTCGCTGGAGGAAACATTTGACTGGTTAAGATCGGATGGCCGGTGGGCCGGGGAAACGCCGCTTGCGCAGTACCGCCGGATCATGGGTGTTCCGCTGCCTAAGGTTTGGGAGACGCTGCTGCCCGGGCAAACGGAGGAGTTAAGGAGCCGGGTTGATGTTTATTTTCTGCAGAGTCTGGTACGAAGTATTGAAGCCGGTAAAGGCGCTTTATACCCATATGTAGAAGAGATGCTCGCCGGTCTGAAAAAGGCAGGCTGTTCTTTGTTTATTGCGAGCAACGGTTTGGTGCCTTATTTGCAGGCCATTGTAAGTCATTACCGGTTGGACCGCTGGATCACCGAGACGTTCAGCATTGAGCAGATTCAGTCGTTAAACAAATCGGACCTGGTGAAAGAAATCCTTCTGAAATACGGGGTTGCAGAAGGTGCGGTAGTCGGGGACCGGCTGTCCGACATTCGTGCGGCGAAAGAAAACGGTCTGACAGCTATCGGCTGCCGCTTTGATTTTGCCCAGGACGAGGAGCTTGCCCAAGCCGACCTGGTGATTCACGATTTCGTGGAGCTGAAAGCCCTGGTGGAGCTGCTTCGTCAAGGAGCGGGAAGCTGGGTTGGTCAGGCGGAGTAAATAATAGATAGAAGCAAAAAAAGTAGACGGAACGTTAAAGACGTTCATGTCTACTTTTTGTTTTTCGCGAAGGCGAAGGGTAATCCGCTTAAATCTATTAATACACATCCTTACAGTAGCGTTTGCTGCGCTTCAAGTCTTGTAAATACTGGTTCGCCTGCTCGGCGGTTAATCCGCCATGCTTCCGGATGATCTCGAGCAGGGTCTGATCCACCGAATGGGCCATCTCGGCCGCATCTCCGCATACATAAACATAAGCGCCGCCATCCAGCCAGCTCCAAAGCTCGGCGCCGTGCTCGGCCATCTTGTGCTGGACGTAAACCTTCTCGGGCTGATCCCGGGAGAATGCGGTGTCCAGCCGATGCAGCAGATGGTTGTTCCGGTACGCTTCGAGTTCGTCCTGATAATAGAAATCGAGAGCGGCATGCTGCTCGCCGAAGAACAGCCAGCTGCGTCCCGTCGCCCGTATCGCCTCCCGTTCCTGGAGAAATCCGCGGAAGGGAGCAATTCCCGTGCCCGGTCCAATCATGATGATGTCTGAGGACGGGGAGGCGGGAGGGCGGAAGTGGGCGTTTTTATGAATGAACAAGGGAACCTCGCCGCCTGATTGAAGCCGGTCCGCCAGAAAGGTAGAGCAAACGCCTTTTCTTGCTCTTCCGGCAAGTTCATATCGGACGGTGGAGACGGTGATATGAACCTCGTCCGGGTATTTCCTGGAACTGGAGGAGATCGAGTAAAGCCGGGGCTGCAGAGGGCGAAGATGCAAAGCCCACTCGGATGGCGAGACTGCTGCCGGAAATGCCTGCAGCAGATCTATGAGCTGCCGCTCGCGCAGCCAATGATTTGGACTGTCAGCATGTAATGAACCATTAAGAGCATCATAATCATTTAGTGAATCATGTAGGGAGTCATTCGGCCGGAATTGCTGCTGGCCCCTTGAATGGGTGCGGATATAATCCAGCATTCCCGGAGTAACGCGCTCAATATCATAATGATGCAAGAGTGCATCCCTAAGAGTCAGGGGCTGTCGATTAACGATGATTTCGTCGGTACCGGCAAGACCAAGCAGCTCCAACAGTTCCTGGACGAGCTGCGGGCAATTTGAGGGCCAGATGCCCAGGGCATCCCCCGCCTCATAGGTCAATCCGCTTCCGCTGAGGTCAAAGGCGTACTGGCGGGTCTCCTTACGGGAACCCGGCTGATTTAGCAGCCGGTTAACAAGAAGACGCGCCCGAAAAGGCTTTTGACGGCTGTACCCGGCGGGTTCAGCCGCTTCGGCGGCAGCAGCAGACTGCGCTGCGGACTGCACCGAGGCTCCGGCTGGGGACTGCAGCCTGCCTGAAGCAGCAGGCTGGCTGCTGCCGAGCTCGGGCGTCGCTTCCAGCTGTAGAGCGCCTTGGGCATTTATTAGCCCAGGTGTAATTCTAGACAGCCACTGATCTGCGGTGTCCTGATAACCTCCGTCACAGCAGGCGCACTCCAGAAGCCGTTTGGCACCAAGTTCATGCAGCCGCTCATCCAGATTACGGCCAAATTCGCTGAACGAATCGTAACTGGAGTCACCAAGTGCCAGCACGGCATAGCTCAGATGATCTAAACGTGGAGCAACGTCTGCTTTCAAGGCTTGAAAGAAAGCGGCGCCCTGATCCGGGGGATCCCCAGCTCCAAACGTGCTTGCCGCAAATAAAACAAGCGATTTCTGCTTCAGCTCGGCTGCGGTGATTTCATCCATACCGATCAGCTGAACATCCATGCCTTTCTCGCGGAGTTTACCGGCACAATAGTTGGCGGCCTCCTCCGCATTGCCGGTTTGTGAGGCCCAGACGAGCGTAATCGATCGGCCCGCTGCGGACGGGGGAGTCACCGCCGCCGCCGCCCTAAGACCAGATTGGCCTGTAACGGATGATGGATCAGAACCTGGCCGGTCAAGCGTCAGCGTCCCGGCCTGTGCAGGTTCTTCGGTAAAGAGGCCAGCCAGAAGGCCGTTTACCCAAGCTCGTTTTACCGGGTTCATATCTGCGGAGGGCGGGAGTGATGGAACAGGCTTGGACGAAGCCTGACCACCGAGCCCTTGCAGAAAGCCTGAGATATAAGCCTGCTCGTTTTCCGTCCATTCAATCTTCTGAGAAGGACGGAAGCCGAGCAAATCGGCCATAACCAACATTTTTTCCTGATACCCGCCTTCACTTGAAAGAACGGGAGAATGGAGCGGCTCCGGGACATCCGGAGGAGAGGGCTGAACTTCCGCTTTGACCAGAGACACGGCGCAATATTTAAGCTCCGGCTGCAGGGAGATAGGGTCAACGGCATCGATAGTGACTTCGTTGATCGCCAGGCGGCTGCCGAACAAATCGTTCCAATGGATAGGGGCGAAACAGCTTCCCCGCTGGACACGATCCGTAATGACCGCTGGCAGAACGGCGCTTCCTCTCCGCGAAGCAATTTCCACCAAGTCCCTCTCTTGAATATGAAGCTGCCTGGCGTCTTCCTGATGGATTTCAACAAAAGGTCCCGGATTGAGTTTGTTCAGTTTGGCGACCTTCCCTGTTTTGGTCAGTGTATGCCATTGATGCTGGACTCTCCCGGTATTCAGCACAAAAGGATAATCCTTGTCCGTCTTTTCCACCGGAGGCAGATAGGGACGAGCCCAGAAGACCGCCCGTCCATGCTCGGTCGGAAATTGCAGCGATGGCTGCTTCTCTGCTGGCGGGGACAGAGACAGATAGCGGATCGGGTTACGCTTCTGTGGATCATCCGGGCTGCACGGCCACTGCATCGAACCCTCCCTGAGACGGGAGTAGCCGGCGCCTCTCAGGTCGTAACCGGTCGCCGGGTTCCAGGCCTCCTGAATCTCTGCATAAACATCGCCTGCAGAAGCATAAGAGAAAGCTTCGCCAAAGCCCATGGCACAGGCTACCCGGGCAATGATCTGCCAATCGGGCAGGGCATCGCCGGGCGGTTCAACCGCTTGCTGCATCAGGGTCACATTCCGCTCCGAGTTGACCATCACGCCTTCGCCTTCGGCCCACAGAGCCGCAGGCAGCATAAGATCTGCGTAACGGTTCGTCTCGGTCTCGAAGAAGGCATCCTGGGAGATAACCAGCTCGGCCGCCTGCAGTCCTTCCAGCACTTTGCGGCGGTGCGGCACGGTCGCAGCCGGATTGGTGCAGATGATCCAGCAAGCTTTAATCTCCCCGGCTGTCATGCGCTCGAACATGGAGACGGTTCCTGCCTGAACCTCCGTGCGGATTGATCCGCGGGGAAGGCTCCACAACTGCTCGGCATGCTCCCGGTCGGCCTCGTCCAGCAGAGAGCGCTGGCCGGGCAGGCCCGGTCCCATATAACCCATTTCCCTGCCGCCCATCGCGTTAGGCTGTCCGGTTAGCGAGAAAGGGCCGCTTCCGGGACGACAGATCGCCCCTGTTGCCAGGTGCAGGTTGCAGATCGCATTCGTATGCCAGGTTCCGTGGGTGCTTTGATTCAGTCCCATCGTCCACAAAGACATCCAGTTGGAAGAACGGCCGATCCAGTCAGCCGCCTTCCGGATATCTTCTTCGGGAATTCCTGTCCATTCGGACACCTTCTGCGGATGATAATCCTCGAGGAACCCGGGCATTGCTTCAAACCCAACTGTATGATCTGAGATGAAAGATTCATCGATAGCCCCGTTCTGAAGGAGCAGGTAGAGAAGGCCATTGAGAAGGGCCAAATCCGAGCCCGGTTTGATAGGAAGAAACAGGTCTGCTTTGTCGGCGGTGGCCGTGCGTCTCGGATCGACGACGATCAGCTTGGCGCCTGATTTCACGCGATCCATCATGCGAAGGAACAGGATCGGGTGGCAGTCCGCCATATTGGCGCCGCTGACGAAGAACAAGTCGGCCTGGTCCAGGTCGTCGTAGGAGCCCGGCGGCCCATCCGCTCCCAGCGACAGCTTGTAGCCGCTTGCGGCGCTGGCCATGCACAGCCTGGAGTTGGCTTCGATATTGGAGGTCCGGATGAATCCTTTAGCCAGTTTATTAATTAAATATTGAGCTTCGAGCGACATTTGTCCGGAGACATAGAAGGATACAGCGTCCGGGCCGTGCTCCCGAAGGATTTGATTAAGACGTTCCGCCGTTTCCGCTATAGCTTCATCCATGCCAATCGGTTCGGGAGCCGACATTCGGGAGCGGCGCAGGAAAGCGGAGGAGAGGCGCCCCGGGTCCTGCAGAGGAATAGCTGCCGTACTGCCTTTGGTGCAAAGCCGCCCCCGGTTGGCCGGATGATCGGGATCACCTTTTATCTGGACAATCTGATTGTCCTTAACTTCCATAATCATTCCGCAGCCGACGCCGCAGTAAGGACACACACTTCGTACTTGGCGAATACTCATCAGTCATCACCACCATCGGAAAAAGTCCAAGTTTAGAAGTTTACACCCGACTGCGCAGCGGCCCAGCTTTTTCTCCAGGAACGAGTTACGGCAAAGAAGATCAGCGTCGTCAAGAGGACGATGGAGCCGACAACGAGGAACCCGGTTACCTGAGATCCGGTATGCTGCTTTAATGGGCCGAGCACATAAGAAGGAAGAAGATATCCGCCGAGACCGCCAGCCGCGCCTACGATGCCGGTGATTACGCCGATTTCGCTGGAGAACCGCTGCGGAATGATTTGGAAGACGGAACCATTGCCCATTCCGAGGCAGGCCATCATCATGCTGGTATAACAGAGCATTACAGCAACAGAGCCGGGCATAGTTGCGATCGCAAATGCGGATGCCGTAATGACGCTGAAGAGGATGAGCAGCAGCCGGATGCCGCCGATCCGGTCGGCCAGCCAGCCTCCGATTGGACGGAAGAAACTGCCCGCAATAACGGTAATCGTAACAAGGTAGCCAACTTCGACTTTCGTTAAGCCTCCAGGATGTACGTTGTCTCCGTAAACGTCATAAAAGAAGATATTCGCATAATTGGCGAACCCGACGAAACCTCCAAAAGTGATTGCATAGAACATCGAAAACCACCAGGTATCGGCATGTTTGAATACGCTGAGATAGCTTTTTAAAGGCTTGGGGGCCGGGGCGTTCGGAGCGTCCTTCACCAGGATGGCATAGATCACCATGATGATGAACAGCGGGATCAGTGCAATTCCAAACACGCTGTGCCATCCGTAGGCTTCCGCAATTTGTGGACCAAAGAAGGTTGCGAGTGCCGTTCCGCTGTTGCCTGCGCCGGCAATGCCCATGGCAAGACCTTGATACTGCGGAGGATACCAGCGGCTGGCCAGAGACAAAGAGACGGCAAAGCTGGCTCCCGCAAAGCCAAGCAGAAAGCCGATCATATGGACCTGAAGCAGGCTGCTTCCTCCAAGCCATCCCCAAACCAGCGGGATGATCGTCAGAAACATTCCGGTTAAACCGGCTTTTTTACAGCCGATGCGGTCGGCTAAAATCCCCATGGGGATACGGAACACAGAGCCGCCAAGCACCGGTATGGCCACCATAGCCGCCTTTTGTGTATCGCTGAGGCCGAAGTCGCGGGTAATGAACAGGGAAAGTGCCCCGCACATGACCCAAATCATAAAGCTGACATCAAAATACAAAAAAGCTGACAATAAACTGGGAAAATGACCTGCCTTGCGAAAATTCTGGACTTTCATCTCCAAACTCCTCCTTGTTTATTTTTGTCTTGTTCTTGGTTTGCAACAGAAAAAGCCGACGAATCTAATCCGCGTGAATACGGATTCGATCAATCGGCTTCGTTGCCAAAGTCAGGCACGTCATTGTGGCTGAGCTTGTTATAAAGTTTGGGTTCTCTTCAAGGTTCGGCAGCTGCACAACGTTGTGCAGGAAACGCCTCTCGGGAAGAGCGAAATAAGGGAAAATCTTTAATGACAATATAATGGCTTTTCAAATTGATGTCAATATAGTTAACACAATTTTATATTTAATTTGAAGTTTAATGATTTTCTGGCTTTTATGTAATGAAAGCTAACAGAGGATTCTGCAGAAGCTCCAAAATCCGCTGTTAGCTTAAAGAATCAAGGGAAATTAGATTATTCCTACGGGGATTTGTTCGTCCGGCGCCTCCTGAACAAGCTTCGCTTTAGAGAACACGTAAGTCCAGGTCCGGTAATACTGCGAATTTTTACCGTAGGAGTTGTCGATCAAGACATGGGGTTTATCCATCAGGCAGGCCAGAATGTGTCCGTGAAGCCTTGAAGTATGAATCTCCCGGTAGGAGCCGAACAGTCTGACGGCTTTGTCGATCAGATAATCGGTGTATTTGTACCAGAACAGACGGGTCGGAAGCGACCCGCCCAGCTTTTTGTCCAGCCGGCAGAAGCGGGTCAGATGGTGGGTAACCCGGCTTTCCGCATGCGTAAACAGCGAATCCCAGTCCCGGCAGTCCTGCGGATCCAGATCAGCGGAGAATGATTGATCGCCGGCTTCAATATCCGTGCGGAGGAAATAAAGCCGCTCCTTCTCTTCCTTCGTATTCGGCAGGATCGGCCACAGCTGATGCGCCATATCCGGTGACAAATAGACGCGGCACCGGTTAAACTTCCGCTTGGCCAGCTCGTACCCGGCCTGATCGCGGACGAATAGATGAAGATCCGGGTGAGCGTTGAAGACCGCTGCCGAACGATCATAATTGGCTTCGCTGCTGAAGTAAATGGTTTGAGGCATGACCACAATCCGGTGACTCGGGAACTGCTTAACGACCCGTTCGCGGATTTCCTGATGATGCACATACAAATCACCGAAATTACCGCCGCCATGAAGGACAAAGATGCTGCCGGGCTCCGGCTTTAAATGTTCGGGGAAGTCGAACAAATTGTAGCGGGCCAGTATCCGGATGCCGTAATCCTTGAAAAACTTCTCGGTGCCCTTCATGATCAGCATATCGCCGCCATTGTTATGAAGCGGGTAATCCACGTAATAAATGTTCGAACCGGCCGGAATGGCCTCCAGAATGCCGGATAGCTTTTCTTTCAATTCAGCCATTGGATGCATAGTCTAACGCCTCCTCGTTGGATGGTTTCTGCTTGCTGGAAAACTTCTGTTTGTTCCTGATCATTTGGCTTACAAAGGCAAAGTCGCCAGTATCGAACAAAATCCGTCTGAGCGGCACCTTAAAGAAGACAGGGAAGGAGAGCACGGATACGGCCAAGCGGACCAGCGCTCCGCATAACAGGGCCAAAGCGATGCCAGGCAGTCCGAGCCATGGTGTAAATACAAAAAACAAAGCTACTGTAACCAGATATGCCGCAATCTGCCGCACAAGCACAAGCCCCGGACGGCCGAGGGCGTTAAAGGCTGATGCCAGAATCCACGAGCCGCCCCCGATAATGCATTCCAGCGACAGCAGGTAAAAGGTTGAAGCTCCGGCAAGGAACGTGCTGCCGTAGAGCAGTCCGAGCATAAAGCGGCCGATAAACAGACTCGGCACGATAATGACCGCCATGCCCAGCATGGAGATCCGGAAGGCCCGGCCGATTTTTTCGATAATGATCTTATTTTCCATGCCGGTTACTTTCGGAAATATGACGTTCGTGATTGCATTCTGCACCACATTAAACACCCGGGAAAGCGCATAGACGACGGAATAAAGCCCGAAGTCGGTGGGGGAGAGAAGGGCGACGATGACGATTTTATCGGTCTGATTGCTGAGTGTTCCCATCAGATCCATGCCGTACACTCTGGCCCCGTAACTGTAGAATGGCCGCAGGATCGGCTTGCCAACCGACAAAGTAAATGAGTGCAGCTGCTTCCTTAGCCGAATCAGCGCCCAAAGCAGTGTAAGCACCCCTGCGCCGAGGCTGACTGCTGAGGCTGCGGCCACATTCAGCGAGCCGAGCTGCCAAAGCGCAATCAGAATGCAGAAGTTGATGAACGGGACGAGAAATAGCAGGCCGTTATATACGCCGAACTTGTCCAGGCTTTGGGCCAGGGCTATGACTAAATTGGTCAGGACGGCGAGGGGGATGGCCCCCAGGGTGTACAACTGGGCGATCCTTATGATCTCCGAATCATAGTTCGCAAGCCAGGCCGGCATGCAGAACCAGGCTGCGGCACCGGCCAGAAGGGCGGCCGGAAGCTGGATGCGCAGCGCAAGGGAGAGGAGCTGGGGGACGCTGCCGGTTTTATTTTTCAAGCTGTAAATGAGGGAGGTAGGAAGACCAAAGCCGATCAGACTGCCCAGCAGGGCAGGCCAGAACAGCACGGCTGACAATTCTCCTTTGCCGTCTGCGCCAAGCATGCGTGCGGTCAGGATCGAGGTTAAGGTCGTTACAATAAGGACAAAGAAGTTGTTAAAGCTTGTCCGCATGATCGTCTTGGCCAGACTGTTGCCGCTGAACATTTGTTTCGCTGCAGCTACGGGTTGCATGGTAGCAGCCCCCTTTCTCGACTGCGGATCAGTCGGTCAAATATTCCCGGTATTTATTCTTGAGCGGATTCAGCACGAAACCGATGCCTTTGATATAGCCGAGCGCCGCACCCATGTTCCGTTTAAGCGTCTCTTTGCCGGTCAGGTACAGCAGCGTCCACATTAAAGCTACGTACCCGGAAGCCCCGGCTTTGCGCAGGTTCAGCAAATAATAATGATTCACGGCCGTAGCCATAGCGACTTTGCCGGCTCTGTCCCGGGAGCGCGGAGATTCATGATGGAGGATTTTCAGCTCGGGATTGATGACAAGCCTGCCATACTTGGAAGCAAGCGCACACATGTACAGATCGTCGCCTACCGCGTAGCTCGTCATCCAGGGATAGGGAAGCATGTCGCGCAGCGATTCCCGTTTAAAGGACATATTGCAGCCGTGAAAAATTTCCGTCTCGAACATAGCTTCTGCCTCGTTCCAGTACAGCAGGGAACCGGCCAGACTGCTTGGAGACAGCTTGCCCGGTGAAGTCGACATCTGACAGGTCAATACGCCCAGCAGCCTGCCGAAGGAGCTGGTCTGAAGCCCTTTCGCCACACCGCCGACACCGACGATGCTCTCATCCTGCAGGTACGTATCGATCATCTTGCGGATGTACAGCGGATCGTCCAGCTCAGCATCATCGTCAAAGTAGAGCACGATGTCGTGATGTGCCAGAGTCAGCGCTTCATAACGCGACAGCCATACTCCTGGACGAGTCTTTTTGTAATAGACCAGTTCGCTATATTTCAGGCGGCTGGCAAGCTCGAGATAGTAATCGAGCACCTTCTGGGGAATATCACCGTCATCGACAATGATGAGCTCAAGCGCTGTATCGTTGATTTGCCGCTGAGCGGCAATGGACTCCAGGCAGCGGGTAAGATCCTGAACCCGGTTCCGGGTTGGGATAATGATTGAAACGTCGAACATCGGGAATGTCTCCTCCTTCTACAGCTGGACGGCAGTGCCGGCAAGCCGTTTATATTTGATGCCTGAATACACTCCCCATAATCGAAGCATGCAGCAGATGGCGAAGAAACGGGCGAACAGATCGCTGGAGCGGCTGCCGCCCGTCTTGGTCCGATAAAGGCTCATGGCTTTGCCGAAGGCAAGCTTGCGCATGTAAGGGATGAAGCTTTCGCTTCTGGCGGCCGAAGTGAATCGCAAAGCCTCGCCAATCTTGTCGCGGCTGCCGCCCGACTTATAGATTTGCGTGATGCAGGCGTTCATTAAGTCGTACAGGAGCACGGGCAGGACAGGCTCCACTTCAGAGGCAAGGCCTGCGCGCTGAGCATAGTGTTTAAACCGTTCAACAAGCGTGACATAGCGGGCACCCATTTGCGGATTGGGAATCTGCATAATGGAGCCTTCACGCTGCAGGTAATAATAGAAGGTATGATTGAGGGAAGAGATTCGGCCAGCGTGGCAAAGGACAAATAAGTTAAACATCAGGTCCTCGGAGAAAATCTCCTTGTTGGGCTCAAAGCGGATCGCGTTCTGCTCGATGACCGACCGGCGATAAAGTTTGTTCCAGACTTCGTGGCCATGTTGATACGTGAACAGGTAGCGGTAAATGTACTCCGCAATGCCTATTTCCCGTACATCTACCGCTTCTTCTTTAAGGTTCAGATATTGCCGCTCCGTATGGTCGTCATACACTTTATCGTAGTTGCAAACGATGATGTCGCTTTGAGAAGCTTCGGCCAACTCGACCATTTGGGTAAACATATCCGATGCAATCCAGTCGTCTGAATCCACAAAAGCAATATAATCACCAGTTGCCGCGTCCATTCCGGTATTTCGGGCAGCGGAAAGGCCGCCATTAGCTTGGATCAGCGGCCGCAGCCGGCTGTCCTTTCGAGCATATTCGTCAATAATGGCCTGGCTGCCATCACGTGTGCCGTCATTAACGACGATAATTTCCAGATTGGAATAGGTCTGTCCGCATAGGGAATCCAGACATTTCCGTAAATAGGCTTCTACATTGTACACCGGTACAATTACGCTCACCACTTGTTCCCGTTCCATCTATCACCACTCTCCGTTCCTATCCATCTTCCCGTCAATTCCTTAAGAGAAAAGAGTACGGGTTCTATTTGTCCATTGATTTCAGTGTCAGTTTACTATCATGCTATGAGAACGTACATACCACTTTTGTTTACTTTTAAAGGCGCTAAACGAACCATTCACCTGGTGTAGAGCCGTGTCATATCCGGCAAGGGATGTGATATAATAGGAATTATAGTCATAATTTGTAAAAAGTAAGAGGGCTAAAGGGGGAAGAAAGGAATGAAGGAACCAGCAGGGTTTTGGATCCGATTTGCGGCTTTTCTGTCAGATGGCATTATCGTTTGGATTGCCTCTGTTTTGCTGACTTTGATCGTTTACGGAACTTTATTTAATACACCTAGGGAACTGACGAATATGTTGTCTTTGCTTTACACGCTGCTGCTCCCGGTTTTCTGGGCCGGATTTACGCTCGGTAAACGAATGCTCGGTATCCGGATTACGAAGATGGACGGAAGCCATCCGGGGCTGCTCGCCATGGTGCTGAGAGTTATTGTGGGCGGACTTGTTTATGGCTTGACCTTTGGAGTGGGTGTAATTGTCAGTGCCATTATGATTGGAGTGAGGGAAGACAAACGGGCCATTCACGACTTTATCGCGGGTACTCAGGTTGTTTATGATTAACGGTTATTACGAAAAAAAAGGCGTCCGCCTGCCGACCGGAAAGGTTGGCAGGCGGACGCTTTTTTGGGCTTGAGCGCGCTGCTTGAGCTGCACAGCTTGAACAGCGCTGTCTAAGCCGCCTGGATGCTGGCTTCAGCGATTCAACAGCTTCTTGACATCGGCATTGACCGCGCTGACGTCCACGGTGGAAACGGTTTTGTCACTCAGCTTATATTTCTGCTTGAGCTGCAGGATCCGGTAGACGTGCTGATCAATCTCCTGCTCTGTAAGTTTGCCGCTGCTCGCGGCATTCTGAAGAGCTTTGATAACGGCGGTTTCCCGTTCAACATCATGGCCGACCAGCACAATGTCGCTGCCCGCTTGAATCGACCGGACCGCCGCTTCGGCGATGCCGTAATGCTTGACGATGCCGCCCATGGTCAAATCATCGGTAATGACTACGCCGTCATACCCGAGTTGATCGCGAAGCAAATCGCTGATCATCTGCTTGGACAGGGAAGCGGGATAATCGGGATCGATTTTGGGAATCAGCAGGTGGGCGACCATCACCATGTCCGTTCCTTGCTTTACAGCGGCCTGGAAAGGAAGCAGCTCAAAGCCCTCAAGCTGTTTCAGGGATTTGTTCACGACGGGCAGCTCCAGGTGAGAGTCCACTGAAGTATCACCGTGTCCCGGAAAATGTTTGACCACCGCGGCGACACCTTCGGATTGGATGCCTTTGAGTACCGCGGTTCCATTGTTGATCACGGTATCAGCATTGGCTCCGTAAGACCGGTCTCCGATAACCGGATTATTGGGATTGCTGTTGATGTCCATGACAGGAGCAAAATCGAGGTTAAATCCAACGGATTTAATCTCTTCACCAAGCGCTTGACCGATGCCGGTCGCATAAGCGGTGCTGTTCTTTTGTCCAATCTCTTTGGCCGTCGGAATTTTAAGATAAGGCTCCGGCATGCGGCTGACCCGACCGCCTTCCTGATCGGTGCTGAGCCAAAGCGCCGCGGGATTTGGCTGGTTAGCTTTCTTTAGCTGATTGAGGAATTTTAAAGTTTGTTCGGCGCTTGTAATGTTTGGTTTATACAAAATAAAACCGCCGACCTTGTAGGTTTCGATCATTTTACGGGCATCTGCCTGCAGATTGGTCCCATCGAGACCCACGATGACCATCTGGCCGATTTTCTCATTCAGTGACATTTTGTCGAGCTGAGCCTGCACGGGATCTGCCGGGCTGGACGGGGTTTTAGACGGCTGTGCAGAGATCTCCGGTGCCGGAGAGGAAGCCGGGGGCTGAGGTGAAGATGGGGCCGTCTGACCGGACCCGGCTGTTGATGCGGATGGTGCCCCCGTTTGTGCCGGCACCGCTTCCTGACCACCTGATTTCGCGCAGCCGCCAGCTAACAAACCCATAGAGAGTGCGGCCAGAAGCAGAACCGATTTCGAATAAGTCATGAGACTGGAAACCTCCTTGCTGCAAATTAAGCTTTAAGCTTTCAGGGCTGGTTTTAACGTTCCCTTGATTGTCTTGTTTATTATAACGTATGGACTAGTAAGAACTGAAATTTGATCTAATAGTCCAGTATTAGCGGATAGTAGACAAGATGGGCCCGTAGTGCGAAAATAAATACTATTCGGCAAAAGCGGCGTTACCTAATAGACAGCCCTTTACGGGGAGAATGGGAGGTGCAAGCAGCGTGTTTACCATAATGGAAATGACGACAGCGGATTATGAAGCCGCCTACCGCCTTTGGGAGCATACACCGGGAATGGGCTTGAGTTCGGCGGATTCCTATGGAGGGATTGCCGCTTTCTTGAAGCGGAACGAAGGTTTAAGTCACGTTTGCAAATATGGCGATGAAATTGTAGGCACAGCGCTTTGCGGACACGATGGCCGGAGGGGATTCCTTTATCATGTTACGGTGAACCAGGGCCACAGAGGGAAAGGACTGGCCGGACAGCTTGTGAGCAGCTGTTTGATCAAGCTGCGAGAGCAGGGCATTGAGAAATGCCACTTGATGGTCATTCATGACAACGAAATAGGGAAACAATTCTGGTCCAATTCGGGCTGGCAGTTAAGAGATCAAATCTTGCTTTATTCGCATGATACATAAGGGAGACTTCAATGGATAGAAATACTAATCAACAGGCGGAGACTGCGCTGCAGGAAATTGGCCCCGCCGAGCTGACAAAATCACGCCGAACCTTATTTGTAGTTATTCTGGGCATGCTTTCGGCTATAGGTCCTTTTTCGCTGGACATGTATTTGCCGGCGCTGCCCAAGATGGCGGGCGAGCTGCATACAGGGACCTCGGCTGTGCAGCTCAGCTTGACATTCTGTATGCTGGGACTGGCGCTGGGACAGCTGCTGGCCGGACCGCTTAGCGATACGATGGGACGCCGTAAACCGCTGATTGCCGCGATGGCTCTTTACGCGATATCCTCGCTGCTTTGCGCTTTCAGTCCGAATATAACCGTTTTGGTTATTCTCCGGTTTATTCAGGGTTTATCAGGCGCTGCGGGAATCGTGATTTCGCGCGCCGTGGTGCGCGATCTCTATTCCGGGAAGGAGCTGACGCGTTTCTTCTCTCAGCTGATGCTGATTAACGGGGCGGCTCCGATCGTCGCCCCTGTGTTTGGTGGACAGTTCTTGAGATTTATGTCCTGGAAGGGGATCTTTGTTTTTCTGTTCGTGCTTGGTCTGGTCCTGCTGCTGGCGGTTTTGACGGGACTGCCGGAGACGCTGCCGAAGGATCGGCGCCACAAAGGCGGTTTGGCCAGTACGGTTCGTACCTTCGGGCAGTTCGGCAAAGATCGTTTGTTTGTCGGATATGTGCTCGCCATGGGCCTCGTATCTGCGGGCATGTTCTCGTACATATCCGGTTCTTCATTTGTGCTTCAGAATCTGTACGGCGTAACGGCTCAAGGCTACAGTCTGATTTTTGCATTAAACGGATTAGGGATTATCGTGGCTTCACAGGTTACAGGCCGGTTGGCTTTAACGCAGGATGTCCGTAAACTGTTTGTGATTGGACTTGGCATTGCTCTCGCAGGAAGCATCGGTTTGCTGCTCTCCGTTCTGCTGGACGGCGGACTTATTGCCGTAATCTGCTGCTTGTTCCTGATCGTATCCAGCGTCGGGATTGTCAGCACGACCTCTACATCCCTGGCTTTGCAAAATGCGGGAACGGCAGCCGGAAGCGCTTCGGCGCTGCTCGGACTGCTTCAGTTTGTACTTGGCGCGGCAGCTTCGCCGCTTACGGGGCTTGGCGGCAGCGGAACGGCGGTTCCTATGGCGCTGACTATTTTTATGGCAGAGGTGCTGGCCGTTGTAAGCTGTATCGTGTTCATAAGCAGACGCGCAGGGAAGAACGTATAAGACGGATATTTTAATAGGGAAGAGAAAGCAAAAAGTATATGTAGAAAGAAAACGATGGAAGAAGTGAACAGATCGAAAGCCGGCGGGAACCCGCCGGCTTGTTTTGTTATAGGCTTTAGCCTGTTGAGCGCGTGAAACGTGCGAAATATAAAACCACCCGCTATGCGGGTGGAGGGATCTAGGGTTACACCAATAAGACCATCCGGATAAAATTGAGATGTTCAGGCTCAATTCGAAAGGATGGTCTTATATGGCAAATAAAAATTTTAGTTTAGCGCACACAAAGTGGATGTGTAAGTATCACATTGTGTTCACCCCGAAGTATAGACGTAAAGAGATCTACAATCAAGTGAGACGAGATCTAATTGAAATTATGAAGCGTCTATGTAAATACAAAGGAGTCGAGATCTTAGAAGGCCATATGATGCCGGATCATGTCCACATGCTGGTAGCGATCCCACCGAAAATATCTGTATCTTCCTTTATGGGCTATCTAAAAGGGAAAAGCGCACTCATGATCTTCGAAAAGCATGCCAATTTGAAGTATAAGTATGGGAATCGGAAATTCTGGGCGGAAGGCTACTACGTAAGTACAGTAGGGTTAAATGAAGCCACCGTCGCCAAATACATTCGAGAGCAAGAGGCACATGACCAGGCAGTAGATAAGCTGAGTGTAAAAGAGTATGAAGATCCATTCAGCAGCAACAAGAGCAAGAAAAAGTGAAACCAGTTTAACTGGTAAGTGAAAGAGACAAATAACACTGAGCCTGAACGCTTTGTGGTCAGGCTAGCGTCTTTAGGCGCAGTTTGGCAACAGGGGGTTATACCCCTAGTGCAAACCACCCGTTGGACGGGTGGTTCTGATTTATAGCCTTTGGGCGGCAGAAATTGGAGCTGCTGTTTGATAGGAAACCCTTCCCCTATTGGAAAAGGAGCACTGCTTTTATTTTCGCAGTATTAATTGTAAGATTAATAGATGTAAATAATTTGATAGATCATTCTAATCAGGAAAGAGAATGTTAACAATGAAAACATTTTTACAGCTGAATACTATTTTTCTAAGCATGATCATGGAAGCTATTCCGTTTGTGCTGCTCGGCGTAATTGTGTCGGGTGTCATTCAGATTTTCCTGAAGGAAGCTACGATAGCGAGAATCATGCCCAAAAACCGTGTTCTGTCTACACTGCTTGGCTGCGGCTTGGGAATCTGTTTCCCTGCCTGCGAATGCGGAATTGTTCCGATTACGAACCGGCTGCTGCGTAAAGGGGTACCCCTTCATGCGGGTATCGCGTTTATGCTGACAGGCCCGATTATTAACCCGGTTGTGCTGTTCGCGACTTATATTGCCTTCGGTAATGATTGGAGAATGGCTGCCATCCGTGCGGGCATGTCGATCGTCGTTGCGTTCGTTGCGGCGGTTGTCTTATCGTTTCTGTTTCCTGTCCTTCCGTTCCGGACCGGGAATTTCACGTCTAGCGGAAGCGAAGGCCTGGTAGCCGCGACTTCCGAAACACCGGCAGGAGAGGCTCCAAAAATTCCGCTGCGCCGCGAGCTGATGATGGTCATGGAGCATGCGATCGAGGAATTTTTCTCCGTCGGCAAATATCTGATCATCGGTGCTTTCATTGCAGCAAGCATGCAGACTTTTCTTCCGACCTCGACCTTGCTGCATTTGGGAAGCAATCCGTTCACCGCGTCGCTGGTTATGATCGTGCTTGCTTTTGTAATGTCACTTTGCTCGGAGGCTGACGCGTTTATCGCTTCTTCGTTCCGCAGCACATTCTCGACGGGCGCGTTATCCGCGTTTCTAGTATTTGGACCTATGATCGACATTAAAAACACTTTGATGCTGCTTGGCGTATTTAAAGGCAGATTTGTAGCGGTACTGATTGGCCTGGTGGCCATCTGCACGCTTCTGTCTTCGCTGGTAGTGGGGAGGTTGTTTGGGTGACCCGGTTATATGTGCTTTTGGGGTTTGTTTTTCTGTTTGTGCAGCTTCATTTAAGCGGCAACCTGAACAAATATATCAATCTTAAATATTCGTATTTATCGGTAAGTGCAATTGTACTGTTATCCCTGCTGGCTGTCTTTGAATTCATAAGGCTGGTGATCCGGGAACGCCGTCAGCGCAGTGCGGCTGTACAGGAGCAGGTCACACTCCAATATGATCATAACAGGCATGAGCACGGCCATAAATACGGGCATACTCATAGTCATGCTCATGATCACGGGCATACTCATAGTCACGATCATACTGACGATCACGGGCATACCCATGGCCCGTCCTCCCGGTGGGGAGAGAGGCTGGTGTATCTGGTGCTGATCGTTCCGATCCTGACCGGAGTGCTGCTGCCTGTCGCTACCCTGGACTCCAGCTTTGTCAAAGCGAAGGGCTTTTCGTTTCCTTCCGTTGATGATACCGCGGACAACCCGGGCTTTCACCAGTTCCTGAAGCCGGATACCAGCGTGTTCTACGGGAAAGACAGCTATACCAAGATTTCGCGGAAAGAGCTCGGGGAATTTAGCAATTTAAGTTCCGTAGATCTAACGGACAAAACCTATCTCAAAGGGATGGAAGCTATTTATAATTTCCCGGATCAGTTTATGGATAAGACTTTGTCCTTCGACGGGTTTATCTATAATGGCGAACAGGTCAGCAATCACGAATATTTTGTATTCCGCTTTGGCTTTATTCACTGCGTGGCGGATTCCGGCGTATTTGGCATGCTCGTTGATTTTCCGGAAGGGACGGATCTTCAGGACGACCAGTGGGTGCATGTATCCGGCCATCTCGGCACGGAGCTGTATCAGCCGTTTAAACAGACAATTCCGGTGCTGAAGGTTGATAAATGGGACAAGATCGATGCGCCGGACGATCCTTATGTATACCGTATTTTTTAAAATATCTTATCTACAGATTTCATACCTGCTTTTAGAAAGGAAACATTATGAACAAGTTTTCACTTAGACCTTTAACCGGGCGGCCGGTTTTATACAGTGTTCTGCTTCTGCTGTTAAAGCTGCTGCTGCTGCGTTATTTCCTATTCCGCGACATTATGTGGAGCAAAGTGGGCGCCGACCTGTTGGCGCTCTGGCTTCTGCTTGCCGTGTTTGAACTCATTATTCCGGCCAAATGGGGCAAATACGTATACTTCGCATTAAATGCGCTTGTTTCCCTCATATTGTTCGCTTCAACCTTGTATTATGCGCATTTCGGATCGGTACCGACCTATACGGCGCTCTTGCAGCTGCACCAGGTGATGCAGATCAAAGCAAGCGTTCAGTCGACCATTCGTCCGGAGTTTTTCCTTTACTTCCTGGACCTGCCGATTCTGCTGATCGTGTGGCTGGTCCGCCGCCGGAAAGCGGCATCTGCGGCGCGCAAAAGTGTTATTTGGAGAGCCGGGGTGCTGGTGTCCGCGATCGCCTGCTTTTTCCTCTCGGAACGAAGCATTCAGGCCAGCGACTCTATTGTGAACGAAATTGTGCAGGTTGAACATTTGGGATTTCTGGATTATCAGGTAGCTGCTGCGATCAAGACAAGTAAAGAAGATGCTTTGATCCGCAACGGGAATATTCAGGATACGATCAAGAAGATCGATGACCTTAAAAGCACCTACGTGTACAATGACAAGACTGGTCGAGGGGCTGTTTCGGTTACGCCTGCACATTTCGGTGCTGCGAAAGGCAAAAATCTGATTGTTGTCCAAATGGAGGCCTTCCAAAACTTCCCGATCAACCTGAAAGTGGGGGGACAAGAGATCACGCCTAACCTGAACAAGCTGATCGGCTCCAGCTATTATTTCCCTTATGTGTATCAGCAGATCGGGCAGGGCAATACATCGGATGCGGAATTCATGTCCAATACCTCCATCTATCCGACGGGAACGATTCCGATGTCTACCGGCTTCGGGGACCGGGCGCTGCCAAGTCTGCCGCGACTTCTGGAGAACCACGGCTATGAAGCCGATACGTTCCACGTTAACGACGTTACGTTCTGGGACCGGATCAAGCTGTATCCGGCGCTGCATTTTGATCACTATTTTGATAAACCTTATTATAAAAATGATCATTTTAATGACTTCGGCGCCTCGGATGAAGAGCTGTACCGGGTAGCGGTTGACCATATGAAGGAAATCGCTGACAGCGGCAAGCCGTTTTATACGCAGCTCATCACGGTTTCCAGCCATTTTCCGTTTAAAGTGCCGGAGGACCGCAAGAAAATCCAGATGCCGGATTCGCTTAAGGATACCCAACTTGGCGATTATCTTACGGCCGTGAATTATACCGACTATGCCATTGGGACGTTGATTGAACGGCTCAAGCAGGAAGGCTTGTGGGACAATTCGGTACTGGTGCTGTACGGCGACCATTTCGGCCTGCAGCCGGACCAGAACGACCCAGAGTGGATTCAGTCTCAGCTTGGCATCAAGTACGACTCCAGAGTCTCCCGATTTAATATTCCGTTTATTATTCATTTGCCGGGCGAACAACAAGGCCAGAAAGTGGATCAAGTCGGCGGGCAGCTTGATATGATGCCAACGATTGCGAATCTGCTCGGTGTTTCGCTGCAGCAGGAGCAGTTTACTGCGTTTGGACACGATCTGCTTAACATTGATCATAACGTGTTTGGCATGCGTTACTATCTGCCGACGGGTTCGTTCTTTAACGATGATGTCCTGTTTGTATCCGGTACGGGCTTTGACGACGGCACTGCGATTTCGCTGAAGACGCTGGAGCCTGTTACGGA
This sequence comes from Paenibacillus physcomitrellae, assembly GCF_002240225.1. Lineage (NCBI taxonomy): Bacteria > Bacillati > Bacillota > Bacilli > Caryophanales > Paenibacillaceae > Paenibacillus > Paenibacillus physcomitrellae. Next base: position 380,914 of record NZ_CP022584.1, read on the forward strand.
CATTGAGAAATACCGGAAGGATTACGATTATATCCTCAAGCTGATGGGCTTGTCGGATGAATATGTGAAGCTCCTGCCGAAACGGGAGCCGGGGAACGAATAGCTTTTCAAATATTGCTGCAATCTTGAGATACCGGGCATCCATGATGGATGTCCGGTTTTTTATGCGTGAATAAATTTCCATAAGCGATGGAAAAATACAAGGAAATCTGAACCAGCAAAGGAGAGTGCAAGTGGCAGCTTTTCTGGAATCATTAAAGATCGAGTTAAGCGGCAGTACCGATGTCGTTTACCAAACCTTTCAAATCCACGGCACGCCTTGTACGCTGGTTTTTATTCCCTCCATCATCGATTTGGAGACCTTGGACCAGGAAGTCAGGGCGGCTCTCAAGGAGGAAGCAGCAGACAAGGACTCGGATCTCGAGCACTTTATGGAACGGATCGGGAAGGGAAGTATGTTCGCAATTCCCTGCCAGAAGGCGGACAACTTTGAGGAAGCGGCCTTTCTCGTGGTACAGGGGAAAGCACTTCTTTATATCCATGGATGCGGCTATTTTTATTATTTCGAAGTAACCTCCTACCAGAAACGGGCAGTGTCGGAATCTCAGAACGAGCTGGTCGTCATCGGCCCTCAAGAAGCCTTTAATGAAGACATTCAGACCAACTTTTCTTTGCTCCGGCACAAAATTAAACATCCGGATTTGAAAATGAAAGAATACACGATCGGCGAATACTCGCAGACCTCCGTGTATGTTTTCTATATTGAAGGGATCGCCGAACAAAGCAAGCTGGACGAAGTCGATGCCAAATTGAAGAAAATTACGATCGACGGTGTTCTGGGAATCAGCTATCTGGCGGAGCATATCAAGGAGAAAGTAACCCCGTTCCCCCAGTTTCAATATACGGAGCGGCCGGATTCGGTTGCAGCGTCCCTCCTGGAAGGGAAATTCGCCCTGCTGATTGACGGGACGCCTTCGGCATTGTTAGCACCTGTAACGATGTTTTCCCTGCTTCAATCTTCCGAGGACTATTATCAGAGTTATTTTGCAGGGAGCTGGATCCGGACCATCCGTTTCTTCTTTGCAATAATTTCCATGCTGCTGCCGTCCCTTTATGTTGCTGTTACCACCTTTCAGCCTGAGATTATTCCGACGGCGCTCCTGATTACGATCGCTTCATCCCGGGAAAATTTACCCTTCTCCGCTCTGACCGAAGCGTTGATTATGGAATTAACCTTTGAAGCCTTGCGCGAGGCAGGCACACGCATACCTAAACCTGTAGGATCAACGGTGTCGATCATCGGCGGTATTGTAATTGGACAAGCAGCCGTACAGGCAGGAATTGTGTCTGCCCCGATGATTATTGTCGTATCCATAACGGGGATCGCTTCTTATATCATTCCGCATCTGGAGCTGGGGTTAGCGTTCCGGCTGATGCGTTTTCCGCTGCTGATTCTTGGAGGTACTATGGGACTGCTTGGCGTGTATGTAGCGGCGTTTATCGTTTACGGCCATCTGGCCAACTTGCGCTCCTACGGGACGCCGTATCTGTCACCCGTAGCTCCGCTTGTTCTCAAGGACTGGAAAGACATTTTCATCCGGGTTCCATCAACCTATATGAATAATCGTTCAAACGCTTATACGCGGAAAAATACAAGGAGACAGCCATGACCTATGCTTCGCGAATGTTTCTCGTTTTGCTGATGACTGCCCTGCTCCTGACCGGATGCTGGTCGAAAGCCGAACTTAACGAAGGGCTTTTTATAGATGGTATTTATTTGGATAAAGGTCAAAAGGAGGGGCAAGTGCAGCTTTCCATCAGCAGCTTTATAACAGCCAAGCTGAAGGATGGGGAAGCGAGTGGCAAACCGTTCACTGTCGTGACGAAGTCAGGTGATAACATCCCGGATGTTCTTACCTCCATTCAGAAGGATTTAACCCGGCGTATCGACTTCAGTCATGTGCAGGTCGTGCTGGTAGCCGAAGAATATGCCAGACTGGGGCTTGGCGAATTGTTCGACTGGTTCAAACGTGAGCCGGGCGTTGAGCTTAACACCTATATTCTTTCGGTAAAGGGTGAAGCCAGCAATATTGCGCAGCTCACCCCCATTACCGAACAACTGCCGTCTGAAGTGTTCAAACGTTTCTCTGTTCAGAATTACATGCTGAATTCGACGGTCAGACACTGCCTGATTGCTGCGGAATCCGGAATGGGATTTGCGATGACAGCTCTTAACTATGGGGATCAGAAGGTGGCAAGCGAAAATGGGGAGAAAGAGCTCTGGGCGGGTATCAAAGGGATCGACGTGTTCGGGGACAGAGCTTTAAAGGGTGAGCTGAGCATCGATCAAGGCCGAGCTATCTCCTGGGGATTGGGCAAATTCAGGGACCAGGTCTACTCGGTTAACTGGGATGAAGGGAGAAGTACAGGAAGCGTATTGATCACCCGTGTGCATCCTAAGTTGATTTATAAGGGAGATCAGGATGGCCCTCTCTTCAAAATCGTTCTGAAGGGCAGGGGGAATCTGGTCTATAAAAAAGACATGGAGCATCGGTCCAATGCCGAATCGAACGAAATCATTATGGAGCTACTCGGGAAGAGGGTAGTTAAGGATATGGAAAAGGCATTGGCTAAAACCCAGCAATGGGGAGCAGATGTGCTGAATCTCGGTATGCTGATGGAATGGAACAGCCCGGAGGAGTGGCAGGCTTACAAAGATCAATGGCCGGAGGTATATCGGAGCAAAGCCCAATTTGAGATTGACGCTGATATTTCTATCTCGAACCAGGGATCGATGCGGTAAATCCTGTGTGACCGAGAAGAGAAGGGGTGAGCGAATGAGGACTACATCTTGGCAGTTGTTCAGGTTTGCCTACATTTACTTATATACGCAATCAGCGATTTTCCTTGTTCCCACTTTGATCGAATCTTCAGGTTATCAAGGCTGGATCGCCATTTTAGGAGGTTTTGCTCTTAGTGTGGTGATTCTTTGGTGTACCTACTGCGTAGGTAAGCTGGGTAAAGATACGCCCTGGTATATATTTGGCCAGCAAGTGGTCGGGAAATGGGTGCATAAGCTGTTTCTCTTTCTTGTGTTTGCCTGGCTGATTTATTATGCGGCTCTGGAGCTTGAGAATTTCAGTAAGTTTTTCGGGTCTATATATATGAGAGTAACGCCTGCCTGGGCCATCATTTTTATTGTGGCAGCGGCTGTGCTCTATACTTCCCGGTTAGGATTTACCACGATCGTTTATATGGCGGAAGGGGTCTTTCTGATCACCGCTCTGGTGATAGCGATCCTTGTCGGTTTGTTTTTTCCTGAAGCTGATTTCCGGATGCTGCCGGCGTTGATTCATTATCACAATCCCGGCCTGGCTGTTAAAGATTCCATTACCGTGGCCGCCTGGCTGGCAGAGTGGTTGACCTTTTTGTATATCTCGCCGGATTTCACGTTTGACAGGAAAGTGTTCCGGAATTTGTTGTTGGCCGAAGTCCTGACCCTCGTAGCGCTGATACTCGGCTGGCTTTTTATCCTTCTCAATTTTCGGCCTTACTTGGGGGGAGAGGTGGAATATCCCTACATGGAACTGATCCGGGGCACTGCACAAGCGGGCATGACAGGCAATTTGGACAGTCTCTTTATCGCGATATGGTCGATCTCGATGTTTATTCATAATTCCTTCTTGATTTATGCGGCATCCAAATCGGCACGCCAGTTATTTGGTCTGAAGAAATTAAAGGGAGTAACGCCTGCCGTGCTAGGCATCGCTGTCACTATTGCCATTCTCTATTCGCGGAATCCGGCCATTTTCTCCGCACACTATAACTCGACATGGCTTGCCCACATCTGGATCGGTTTTGAATCTATTCCGGCCGTTTATTATGGAGTATCGCTGCTTCGCAGGAAAAAGTTATCGGGCTGAAAGACACTCTTTTTTAAATCCGTTTGGCACAGTATACTAGAGTAGGTTTCTTAACTTATTCTAATTACAGCTAAAGGGAGCGTGCGGCATGGAAGATTATACAGTTCTGTTAGACGAGCTTCTCCGTCAGGAACAGGAACTGCAGTTTACGGAATTCAGCAACAATACGGCAGTTAAATTAGGAAATCTAATTCTCGACAAAGCGTTTGCCGAAGGCAAGCAAATTACGGTGGATATCCGCAAGAACGGCATGCTTCTGTTTCATGCAAAAATGAATGAAAACGGTTTAGGCAATGACCGCTGGATCGCGCGCAAGATCAATGTCGTTCATCACTATGAGCATAGTTCCTATTACATACACGTCCGGATGAAGGCGGGGAACACAACGATTCAGGACAGCGATTTTATCGATCCGATGGAATATGCGGCAGAAGGCGGCAGCTTCCCGATTTTGATCAAAAACGTCGGTATGGTTGGCACAATCACCGTTTCAGGCCTGCAGGGCCATGAAGATCACGAAATGGTGGTATCTTCGCTTCAGAAGCTGCTTAACGCTTAGTTTGGCTTTGGTCTTATAGGTCTGCTGTAAGGGAGCGCATGAAACGCTTCGGCGAGAATTTGAGCAATAGTATAAAAATCCCAATACGGCGCATACTAATTTCGCCTTGCCTGTTCATGAGTGATTCATTACTCCTGCGGGCAAGGCGTTGTTTTATATCAGCCGATAAGGACATACATTAAGGGGGGATTTTATGCTGACCGCGGCCATTATTCTGATTCTCATCGTTCTGATCGCGGCTGCTGTTTATGGATTTATTCGGATTTATCCGCCGTTTGGGGTGCCGGTCGACCGCAGCAGAATAAGCCGTTTTGAGCAGTCAGAGCACTATCGGCAGGGGAAATTCCAGAATCGAATTCCAACCCAATCCATAGACTCTTCTATTCGGAGCTTTTATTCACTGTTCGCAGACCATTTGAAAAATAATCCGAAACGCCGTCCGCCACACGAACTGCCGGTTCTGAATCCGAACCTGGGCAGCCTGACGGCAGCCGAAACCGATTCGGTCACCTGGCTGGGCCATTCAAGCGTTCTGTTAAAGCTGGGCGGAAAAAATCTGCTGCTGGATCCCATGCTGGGGATGCATTCTTCCCCGCTGCCGGGATTTGGCGCGAAACGGTTTAAAAGCAGCTCTCAAATCGAGGTGAAGGACCTGCCTCGGCTTGACGCTGTGTTCCTCTCCCACGATCATTTCGACCATCTCGATTACAGCACGATCCAGCAGTTATCCGGCAAGGTTGGGCGCTACTTTGTTCCGCTTGGGGTAGGGAGCCGACTAGTCCGCTTCGGCGTTGAACGGGGGCTTATTCAGGAATTTGACTGGTGGGGAGAAGTGGAATGGCAAGGAATCCGGGCGGTCTGCACACCGGCCCGGCATTTCTCGGGAAGAGCGTTGTTTGATAAGGACGCGACCCTTTGGTGCTCCTGGGTGCTGCTGGATCCAAAGACTCGTGTTTATTTCAGCGGCGACAGCGGTTATGACGAGCATTTCAAGAGAATCGGCGATCTGTACGGTCCGTTTGATCTAACACTCATCGAGTGCGGGCAATACGATCCCCGCTGGGAGCAGATTCATATGATGCCGGAGCAGACTGTGCAGGCGCATAAGGATCTTAGAGGGAGAAGACTGCTGCCGATCCATTGGGCGGGCTTCGCTTTGGCCATGCACGGTTGGATGGAACCGGTTGAAAGGGTGTCTGAAGATTCGGAACGCCGAGGGGTTGAGCTGCTCGTTCCGAGAATCGGGGAAACCGTCTCTCTGAAGGAGGAAGCTCTGCTTCCCCGGGATAAATGGTGGAGAACCGTTTAAAATTACTCCTTGCCAATTTTAGGAGATTCAGATATATTAAATTTGAACTTCATAATGGAACACGGGTGCTGGATAAAGTCCGGCTGAGATAGGAGCCTTATGCTCCTGACCGTTAATCTGATCCAGGTAATGCTGGCGTAGAGATATCATCCGAATTGTTATGACCATTCGTGTTATTCTCGAATGGTCTTTTTTATTTCGGCCGCGAGGAATCAGCACAGCTGTTCTTAGCGAATTCTCCGTCCAGCTTTACCGCTTGGGAAGAAGGAGGAGACAGACGAATGGGAATCCAAACGATGGATGACCTTCACCGATTGGTGGAGATGCGACAAGACGAGCTGTTTCAGATTCTGGAACGGCTTATTTCATTTCCAACAGTAAGCCCGCCGGCCCGCAATACGATGGACGCGCAGCAATATGTGGCTGACCTGCTGGAATCGATCGGATTCGATGCGGAGCTCTGGGAGGTGTATCCCGGCGATCCGAATGTAACAGCCGTCAAGAAGGGAAGCGCATCTGACCGCTATAACAGCCTGCTGTTAAACGGGCATATCGACGTTGCAGAAGTCGGTGACACCAGCGAGTGGGAACGGAATCCGTTTGAAATGGTTATCGAGAACGGCCGGGCCTTCGGGCGCGGGGCGACCGACATGAAGGGAGGACTCGCCGCTCTGCTGTTCGTCTTCAAGCTGCTGCACGAAGAAGGGATTCAGCTTAAGGGCGATCTTCATTTTCAGTCGGTGATCGGCGAGGAAGCCGGGGAAGCTGGAACAAGAGCGTGCATGGAGCGGGGATGCAGCGCGGATTTCGCGGTTGTAGCTGACGGCAGCGGCAGCAAGATTCAGGGCCAGGGCGGCGTTATTACCGGTTGGGTTACGGTTCAGAGCCCGGTGACTCAGCATGATGGGCTTCGTTCGCGGATGATCCATGCAGGCGGGGGTGTTAAGGGAGCCAGCGCGATTGAAAAGATGATGAAACTCATCCAAGGGCTGCAGGAGCTTGAACGCCACTGGGCCGTAACGAAAAGTTATCCCGGTTTTGCACCGGGGATCAATACGATCAATCCGGCTGTGATCGAAGGCGGCCGGCATGCGGCTTTTATTGCAGACCGCTGTGCGCTCTGGATTACCGTTCACTTCTATCCGGATGAGGATTACGACTCGGTAACGGCAGAGATCGAGGATCACTTGCTGCGGGTAGCGGCAGCCGATCCTTGGCTTAAGGATCATCCGCCAGCATTCAAATGGGGCGGCCGGTCGATGATCGAAGATCGCGGCGAAATCTTTCCTGCGCTCGAATTAGATCCGCATAATCCTGGTTTCATAACGCTGGCAGATTGGCACCGGCGCACTTATGGAAGTCCGCCTGAGGTCGGCATGAACCCCAGCGTGACGGATGCGGGATGGATCGGCCGGGCCGGAATTCCAACCGTCGTATATGGACCCGGCGAGCTGGAGCAGGCCCATGCCGTCAATGAAAGCATCTCCGTACAACAGCTGGTTGACTATGCCAAAGTCATGATCGGCTTCATAACCGAATACTGCGAGACACCTAAAGGGAAGGGGAATGGGAAATGACGAAGATCGACCAACCGAATCAAGCGCCTGCAGCCTGGACACCGGCTGATAATAAGGGGAATCCGGGGCAGGGCAAATTCACAGCCCGGCTTCACCAGTCTGTTCAGGCCGTCTGGGCCGGCTGCCATGAGCATCCTTTTCTGACGGAGCTGAGAAGCGGCAGCTTGTCTTTGGACCGGTTTGCTTTCTACATGAAGCAGGATTATGTATTTCTCAAGGACTATGTCAAAATGTTTGCCCTCGGCAGTCTTAAAGCCTGGGATCTGGAGACGATGGGGAAATTTGCGGATCTTCTGCAGCAAACGCTGAACGTTGAAATGGAGCTGCACCGCCAATATGCCGAGAAGTTCGGCATTACCCGCGATGAACTTGAATCGACTGAACCGGCTCCGGTCACGCTGGCGTATACCAAATACATGCTGGATGCAGGCGCCCAAGGCACACTCGGCGATGTGGTCGCTTCTTTGCTGCCATGCATGTGGAGCTACAGCGAAATCGGCAGCGAGGCTGTCCGGCTCCATCCGGAATGCCTGAAGCACGAGCTCTACCGGGAATGGTTTATGATGTACAACTCGGACGAGTTCCGCAGTTTGGCGGATTGGTGCGTTCAGCTGATGGATCAGCTGGCCGAGGGACTGCCCGAGCGTGAGCTGGCCAGGCTCGAAGAACGTTTTGTTACGACCTCCCGGTTTGAATATATGTTCTGGGATATGGCTTACCGCAAGGCCGCGTGGGACATATGAGCAGGCAGGCGGCGCCTGAACGTGGGAATCCATCTCCAGAGCCAGGCGAATTGAACGGGAATAGAAGCGAATTTAACGGTACTGGAAGTAACCTGCACTCGCAGACACATCAGAGTCATCCCGGTGAGCGGCACGCGTTTGGGACGCCGTGTCTTGCAGTCAAGGATCTGGGGTATGCGTTTGCGGCAGACAAACCGATTTTCAGCAAGCTGAGCTTTGAGCTGCAGGAAGGTGAGTTTGTTTCGCTTCTTGCGCCAAGCGGTATGGGCAAGACGACGTTATTTCGTTTGATCGCCGGGCTGCTGAAGCCGCAGGCGGGCGAGATTCATGCGCCGGAGGGGCAGATCGGCTACATGCCGCAAAGGGACTGCCTGATGCCCTGGCGAACCGTGCTGGACAATGCGGCCGTCGGGCTGGAGATCGGCGGCATGTCCAAACGGGAGGCGAGACGCCGGGCGCTTGAGCTGCTGCCTGAATTTGGCCTCGAAGGGACCGGGCGGCGGATGCCTCATGAGCTGTCGGGCGGCATGCGGCAGCGGGTCTCCTTCATGCGGAGCCTCCTGGCTGGTGGCCGGCTGCTTCTGCTCGATGAGCCGTTCAGCGCTTTGGATGCGATGACCCGCATCAGCATGCAGGAGTGGCTGCTTCAGATTTGGGAGAAGCACCGGACGACCATTCTGTTCATTACGCATGACGTAGATGAGGCACTGTTGCTGTCAGACCGATTGCTCATCGCCTCACATGCGCCGGTCTCCCGGCTGCATGACGTTGAAGTAGGCCGGCCCAGACCCCGCAGCTATGAGACGCTGCTGACGCCGCCTTTCATCGGCTTAAAGCAGCAGGTGCTCGAGCTGCTGCGGCCGGGGCAGCGGCCGCTTGAAGCAGCTTCGATGAACAAGGGGGGATTAGAATGAAGCGAGTTCGCGAGGTCTCTCCGTTTATTGTGATGCTTGTGCTTGTGGCAGTGCTTTGGGAAGCGGCAACCACCTATTTGAATATCCCGCATTATATCATTCCTAAATTATCGGATGTCTTTCAATCCATTTGGGATAACCGCGGGCTGCTGACCAAACATGTCGGGGTTACACTCGGTGAATCGCTGCTGGGTCTGGCGTTCTCCATCGTGTTTGGTGTTCTGGCCGCGGTTTGGATCGAAGCCTCTGGTCTGGCCCAGAAGACGCTGTATCCGCTGATCATCGCTTCCCAAAGCGTTCCGATTATTGCCTTGTCGCCGATCATGGTTATGTGGTTTGGCTACGAAATCTGGAGCAAGGTGGCTGTTGTCATCTTGTTTACCTTCTTCCCTGTAGCGGTGAATACGGCAGACGGGTTCCGCAGCGCAGACCCCGGGATCGGCGAAGTGCTGCGGACGATGGGAGCCGGCAGACGGCAGCTGTTTCTGAAATGGAAGCTGCCTTCGGCTTTGCCCGGATTTTTCACAGGCCTCAAGCTATCCGCTACATACAGCGTAGGGGGCGCGACCTTGGGCGAATGGCTGGGCGGGGAATCAGGGTTAGGCGTTTATACCAAAAGAGCCTCCAATATGCTTCGCGGAGACGCTGTATTTTCCGGTGTGCTGCTTCTGGCGGCCTTAGGCATGCTGATGTTCGCTGCGGCCCATCTGCTCGGCCGGATCTGCCTGGCGAAGAGGAGGGAACGTACATAACCTTTCTCTATCTATTATTATCAGAAAAGGGAGACAAAGAAAGATGAACAGATCTCAACGAATTCGTGACAGAAGGCCCCGGATTAATGACGGAAGGCGCCTAAAACTGGTACTCTTATCTATATGGCTTTGTTTGGCCGTGGGCCTTGGCGGTTGTTCTGCCAACAAATCGGCAGGGTCGGGACTTACGGAAGTCAATGTTCTGCTCGACTGGTATCCGAATGCCGTCCACTCTTTCTTGTTTGCTGCTGAGCAGCAGGGTTATTTCGAGCAGGAGGGATTGAAGGTGAATCTGGAGACGCCGGCCGATACGAATGATGCGATTAAATTGCTGGCTGCGGGGAAAGCGGATCTTGCCATCAGCTATCAAATGCAGATTGCGCAGTCCCGGGCTGAGGATATTCCGGTTGTGTCCGTGGCGGCTCTCGTCCGGCATCCGCTGGATCAGATCTTCGTTCGGGCGGATTCGGATATTAAAAGTCCGAAAGATCTCGCCGGGAAGAAGGTCGGCTACCCGTCAACTCCGCTGAATGAAGCGATGGTGAACACGATGGTGGCGAGTGACAACGGCGATCCGTCCCAGGTCAAATATACCGATATCGGCTGGGATCTCATTCCGGCCATGACGACCGGCAAGGTCGACGCCATCATCGGCGGTTACATCAATCATGAGAAGCTGCTGATCGAGAAGGAAGGCATTCCGCTGCGGACATTTGATCCGGCGGATTACGGGGTGCCTGATAATTATGAATTGGTGCTGGCGGCCAGTGAAGACGGGCTAGCCAAACATGAGGATACGATTCGCAAATTTTTGAAAGCCGCTGCCAAAGGGCAGGCCTACACCGTACAGAATCCGGATCAAGCGCTGAATATTCTGCTGGAGCATGAGAACAAGGATTTCCCGCTGGATCCGGACGTAGAGAAGCAGAGCTTGAATATTCTGCTGCCTATGATGGATGACGGGTCGGCCGGCTTCGGCGAGCAGACGGAGGCTTCATGGGAAGCAGTCATTCAGTGGCTGAAGGACCATGGACAAATCAAATCAGACACAACGATCAAGGCACAGGATGCATTCCGCAATCTAGGCGTTTAGCACCGCAGCAGACTTGGACAGAACAATGACCGATGGTCCAGCCCCCCTGCTGCAGCTATGCCTAGAGGCGTCGCCCGTTCGGAGCAAGGAACTCCGAGGAATTCAGGGATTGGCGCCGGCCGGGAATGCAGGCCTGAGGAAGAGAGGCATAGATGCTGGAGAGATATTCAAGACAAATGTTATTCGCGCCGATTGGAGAGCAGGGCCAGCGGACTTTGATGAGCAAGTCCATTTTAATCGTCGGAATGGGAGCGCTCGGGACAGTGCTGGCAAACCATATGGTTCGTTCAGGCGTAGGCAGGGTCCGTATGGTGGACCGCGATTATGTCGAACCGAGCAACCTGCAGCGGCAGATGCTTTATGACGAGGAAGATGCCGAGCAAGGGCTTCCGAAAGTCATTGCGGCCAAACATAAACTTAGCCGGATCAACTCCTCCGTGGAGCTGGAGGCCGTGTTCTCTGATGTAACGGCCGCCAATATCGAAGGTTTGCTGGAGGGCGTAGATCTCGTTCTGGATGGAACGGACAATTTCCAGACCCGCTTTCTGCTGAATGACGCCTGCTACCGCCAAGGCATCCCGTTCGTGTACGGCGGCGCCGTCAGCTCGCGCGGGATGAGCGCCATATTTGTACCTGGTGTGACGCCCTGCCTACGCTGCTTCATTTCCTCGGCTGACGGCGGAGGACAAACCTGTGACACGATTGGTGTTATTTCACCGATCGTGGACATTGTGGCTTCTTATCAGGCTGCCGAGGCGCTGAAGTTTCTGGTAGGAGCGGCCGCGCAGCGGCGGGGCAGTCTGCTAACGCTCGACATCTGGCAGAACCAGTATTTCGAAATGAAGATGGGCAAGCCGAAGGAGAACTGCCCTTGCTGTGGTCTCAAGCAGTATCCGGCGCTGGAGCAGCAGGCAGACGAAATGGTCTCGCTGTGCGGACGTGAATCGGTGCAGATTTCGGGGCATGAACCGTTTGAGCTGGAAGCGTGGAAGGACCGATTATCTCCGGCTGTCAAAGAGACGAAGCTGAATCCTTATCTGCTGCGGGCTGAGCTGAACGAAGGACAGCGGCTTGTGCTCTTTGCCGATGGACGTGTGCTCGTCCAGGGAACGGACGATTTGGTACGGGCCAAAACGTTATATGCGCGGTATATAGGCGGCTGACAACAAGGCGGTCCGATTGGGAGCGAATGGGGATCAAAAGAGGTTAGGGAAAGGAGAGGAAGGAATTGAAGGATTTCAAATTATATGCAATTACCGGCGAGCAGTTTCATCCCGGCCGGGATTTAATAGAGGTAATGGAGGAAGCCATTCTTGGCGGTGCGGATATTCTCCAGCTGCGCGACAAGCACAGCGGACGCGAAGAGCTGCTGCGTAAAGCCAAGGATTTGCGGGTGCTGACCCGCAAACATGGCGTGACGTTTATCGTTAATGACCATGTGGACATTGCGCTCGAGGCTGAAGCGGACGGCATTCATCTGGGTCAGGGGGATATGCCGCTTGCTGAAGCCCGTAAGCTTGTCGGCAGCAAAATCATCGGCATCTCCACACACGCGATTGAAGAGGCTTTGGCCTCTGAAGAGCAGGGAGCGGATTACATCGGGGTTGGACCGGTGTACCCGACAGCCACGAAGGCGGAAGCGGCTCCGGTTACTCTGTCTTATGTACGGGAAGTGGCAGAGCGTATTAAGATTCCTTTTGTGGCGATCGGCGGGATTAAGCTGGACAATGTGGATGCCGTGCTGGCGGCCGGAGCAACAAGAATTTGCGCGGTCAGTGAAATTGTAGGCAGCAGCGACGTTGCGGGTACCTGCAGAGCCTTCATCCGCAAGATTGAGGAAAGCGGGGCACGTATATGGAGCTGATCATCAACGGGGCAGCCAAGGAGCTGCAAGCAGAGACTTTGGCGGATGTGGTGGAGCAGCTCGGTTTGACGGGGAAACCGGTTGTAGCCGAGGCGGACGGACTGGTCGTGACATCAGAAGCATGGAGTCAGACCGCAGTTAGGCCAGGTATGAGAATCGAACTGGTTCATTTTGTAGGAGGGGGCTGAAAGCGATGAGTGAAGGAATGAAGCAGGCAGCAACAGCTGGTGGAGTTACCAAGACGGCCGGCAGAGACACTTGGAAAATAGGAGAAACCACGCTGACTTCGCGTTTCTTCCTTGGCACAGGCTTGTTCCCGAATCCCTATGTGCAGATTGAAGCGATTGAGGCTTCCGGAGCAGAGGTGCTGACCTTTGCGATCCGGCGGGTGAACCTGGAGGCGGCTGAAGATGACTCGATCCTGCAGCATCTGCAGGACCGGAAATTCATTTACCTGCCGAACACCTCGGGAGCGCGCACGGCGGAGGAGGCCGTGCGGATCGCCCGGCTGGCCAGGGCTTCCGGTTTGAGCGATTGGGTGAAGGTGGAGATCAGCGCGAATGAACGGACGCTGCTGCCTGACCCGATCGAAACGCTGAAAGCAACTGAAATTCTGGTTAAGGAAGGCTTTACCGTGCTGCCTTACATTTCAGATGATCCAATCATCTGCAAGAAGCTTGAAGAGGCCGGGGCTGCGGCGATTATGCCTGGCGCCGCTCCAATCGGAACAGGATTAGGTATTCTGAATCCCTATAACATCGGACTGATTGTAGAAGAAAGTCATATACCGGTTATTGTGGACGCGGGACTCGGGACGGCAAGCGATGTCACCCAGGCGATGGAGCTTGGGGTATCGGGTGTGCTGATGAATACGCCTGTCGCCAAAGCGAAGAATCCGGCCGGGATGGCCGAAGCGATGAAGCTGGCCATTTCCGCTGGCAGACTGGCTTATTTGTCGGGGCGGATGTCCAAGAAGAGGTATGCATCGGCGAGCAGCGGACTGGAATCGTTAAAGCTTCAATAAGGCAACCATGTCTTAAATCGGGGGTGAAAGCAAATGAAGCAGCGAATTATAGTAATGGGCGGCGGTGTGATCGGCCTGGCCAGCGCCTTTGAACTGGCAAGCCGCGGTTATGAGGTTGCGGTACTGGAGACCGGACGCTGCGGCGGGCAAGCTTCGGGGGCTGCTGCCGGCATGCTGGCTCCTTATTCGGAGAATCTTGAGTCTCCGGACGAATTCTTCCGGCTCTGCCTGGAAAGCCTGCAGCTGTATCCAGCCTGGCAGGCCCGGGTGAAGGAGGTCTCAGGCTGTCCATTTGAGTATACCGAATCTGGCAGTCTCTATATTGTTTATCATGAAGCGGATATGCTGGCCCTGGAAAGCCGCCGTTTATGGCAGCGGGAATACGGCTCATCCGCGGCCATTCTGGAGGGGGATGCGCTGTTTGCGCGTGAGCCCCAGCTGTCCAGACAGGTGCGGGCCGCTTTGTGGACGCCGGAAGAAAGCCATGTCTATGCGCCCGATTATGTCAAAGCGCTTGAAGAGGGCTGCCGCCGCCTTGGCGTTGTTATAGTCGAGGAATTGGCTGAACTGGAATGGGTGGAACAGGACGGAGCAGTACAAGTGAAAGCGCGGGACGGCAGGGTGTTCCTCGGCGATCAGCTGCTGGTCTGCACAGGAGCCTGGGCCGGGAAAATGTCTGAGCAGCTGGGAATTGTCGTCCCTATCCGGCCGATCAGAGGGCAAATTTGCGCCTATCATACCGACGGCTTTGCAGAACCGCTTCATCATATGGTCTTTAGCAGCCAGGGTTATCTTGTACAGAAAGAGTCCGGCCCTCTAGTCTGCGGAGCATCCGAGGATATGGCCGGGTTTGACTCTTCGGTTACGGAAAGAGGGATTAACCGACTGATGGAATGGAATAAGAAAATGATGCCGGCCTTAGCCGGCGAAACCCCTTTCCACCGGTGGGCTGGTCTCAGACCTGCTACCCAGGACGGGGCACCGCTGATCGGGCGGCTGGCGGATCACCCGAATGTGGTGCTCGCGGCAGGCCATTACCGCAACGGTATTCTGTTAAGCCCGGTGACAGCCAAGCTGGCCGCGGACATTATGGACGGCGGGGAGCTTCCGGGCTGGACCGGAGCTTTCCGGCCCGATCGTTTCGGGACAGTGTCCACTATAGCTTGAAATTAGTTACAGGGTATCACACAAAATGTTCAAAACGTTCAAAATGTTCAATACGTTCAAGTGTTAAATGCATTCAAAGCATTCAAAGCGTTCAAATCGGCAGGAGCCGGTTTGGGCGCTTTTTTAATTGAATTCATGCATGATTCATAGCCATTATGGAAAAATTACCATTAACTTCTTACTCCTTTTTGGGTTGTGGGTGAATTCCGGTATAGATGAATTGGGAAAGGAGGCTTCACATGGCTGCAGGAGCATCAACGGATCAAAACATTCAAAATGTAAGGGTCAAAGGCGTGTTAAGCGATGATTTAACTTACATTCGGCAGAGTTTTCATCACTGCTCGGATTTGGTTTACCGGACCTTTTCTTTTCCATCCGGACATCAGGGAGCCTTGGTGTTTATGGATGGGCTCGTGGATGATACCCGGATCGAGGAGGTGATTCTGGAGCCGCTGAAAACGGGGATTTTGACTCAATACGAGCGTTTGAATTTGTCTGACTCTGACCTGAGATCCCTGCTGGAGCTGTCCTTAAACGAAATTCAAGCCGATCAGGTGAAGACGCTGGACATGATGAGTGAAATTGCAGGCAGCATTTGCCTCGGCGATACGGCTCTGTTTATGCAGGGATTGCCTATGGTCTGTTTGATCAGCTTGAGAAAATCAGAGCACCGCGCCGTGGAGGAACCCGGAACGGAAATGGCGATCCGCGGCCCTAGAGACGGCTTCGTTGAGAACCTGAGAACCAATACCACTTTGCTCAGACGGCGGCTGCCCACTCCGGATCTGAAGATGGAGACGATGCAAGTCGGGCGGTTATCCAAAACCCAAGTGGTGATTGCGTATTTGGATTCCGTGGTCATGCCTGGATTGACGGAAGAAATCAAGAAGAGGATTTCCCGGATAGACATTGATGCGGTGCTCGACAGCCATTATATCGAAGAACTGATCACGGATAGTGCGTTAAGTATATTTCCCTTGATCTTAAATACGGAAAGACCGGACAAGGTCACGGCTGCAATCCTGGAGGGAAGGGCGGCCATTCTGGTCGATAACACTCCCTTTGCTTTGATAGCCCCGACGGTTGTAGCGGATTCGATTCAAACCCGTGAAGATTATTATCAGAATTACCTCGTGGCTACCGCCCTCAGATGGCTGAGAATCTGGCTTCATTTCAGTGCGCTGGTATTCCCGTCGATTTATGTGGCACTTTCAACCTATCACCAGGAGATGATTCCGACCAACCTGCTGCTTAGCATTGCTTCATCCCGTGAAGAGGTTCCTTTTCCGGCCATTGTCGAGGCTTTGCTGATGGAAGCTGCTTTTGAGGGCTTGAGAGAAGCCGGCATCCGGCTGCCGCGGGCAGTCGGCCAGGCCGTGAGTATTGTTGGGGCGCTGGTCATCGGGCAGGCGGCCGTACAGGCGGGGATTGTATCCGCCACGCTGGTCATTGTCGTATCCTTTACCGGGATCGCCTCGTTTGTGTTCCCTCTTTATAACCAAGGGATGGCGGTTCGCGTGCTGCGTTTTCCGATGATTGTCATGGCGGGCTTCCTGGGGCTGTATGGGATATTCCTAGGCCTGCTGATTCTTCTGATTCATTTGTGCAAGCTTCGTTCTTTTGGCGTTCCTTATCTGTCGCCTCTTGCTCCTCTGCACGGGAGGGATTTAAAAGATTCGCTTATCCGCATTCCGCTCTGGGGAGCTAAGTACAGACCCGCCTTTATTCAACGAGCAAACTCGCGGCGGATGAAAGGGGATTTGCGCCCTGAGCCGGCCGCTAAGAAATAAGGCGGATTATTTTCGAAAGGATACCACTTATGCGCAGTATAACAGCTGTATTGCTGGTCACGCTGATGTTGAGCATGCTGTTGACCTCCTGCTGGAGCGAACAGGAGCTTGACGAAATTGCAATCGTGACCGCAACGGGCCTGGATAGAATGGATAATGGAAAACTGCGTCTGTCGCTGCTGATTGCGATTCCGCGTCTCTTTGGAACCGGGTCCGCACAAGGCGGCGGAGAAAGCAGATTGGAGAGTTCTGCGGGATGGGTGGTATCCGAGGAAGGGGATTCTATTATGGATATCACACGGATTCTCCAGAAGAAGCTGCCCAGGGAAATCTTTTATTCGCAGAGCCGAGTGATCATCATAGGCAAAAAGCTGGCGACCGAAGGTGTGCAGCCTGTCCTGGACTTTTTTGAACGTTACAGACAGTCCCAGCTGATCAGCTACGTGGCCGTTTCCAAAACTACGGCTCTCGATATTTTAAATTTCCAGCCTAAGTTCGAAAAGCTGGGGTCTGAGGTCCTTAAACAGGAAATGCGACAAAATTTGACTCCAAGTGTCCAGTTTATTGATTTTCTTAATACCTTGATGTCAGAAGGCATTGAGCCTATTGTACCAACGATAGAATTCATGCCTTCCCAATATGGGGAGGGTTCCAAAGGAAAGATTGATAATATTGCTATTACCGGGCTTGCTCTGTTTCACAAGGACAAAATGGTTGCGGAGATGGACGAGCAGAACGGCCGCGGAATATTATGGGTCATCAATAAAATCCATAAAGGAGTGATAACGATTCAGGTTGAGGGTGAAGAACGCCCGGGCAACGTCAGTACGGAATTGGAAAGAGTAACTGTAGACCGGGAAACAGAGATCCGAAACGGCAAGGTGCACATTACGCTGAAAATAAATCTAACAGAAAATGTTTATGAAAATACATCTGATATTGATATGGATAAAGTGCAGAATGTTAATCTTGTTCAAAAAAAGGTGGAGGATGCGATCAAGAAACGGATATACGACAACTGCAAGCTGGTTCAGGGGAAATACAATACCGATGTCTACGGATTTGGACAATCTGTATATCGCCGTTATCCGAAGCAGTGGCATAAGGAATATAAGGAGCGCTGGGACGAATTATTTCCACAGATTCAGCTTGACGTGAAAATTAAGGGCCGTATTATCCGCAGCGGGCTGACTAACAACGTGATTAAACCCGAGGAGTGAGTTCATTGCTTCGAATTTCCAAGTATCAGCTATTCGCCATGGTCGTTATTTTTCAATTGGGCACCACGATCATATTCGGATTTGCCTCATCTGCGGGAAGAGATGCCTGGATTTCAAGCCTTATGACAACAGCGCTGGGTTCTATTCTGGTAGGCTGTTATGTGCTGATCTTCAGATTAACCGGAGAGCTGTCACTAGTGGAATGGCCAACGGCTATGTTTGGAAAATGGATCGGCATGCCGATTGCCTGGCTGTATCCGTTTGTTTTTATTTATGACGGGGCTAGAATCGTAAGCGATATCCGGTTTCTATTTCCCATTACGGTCCTGCATGGAACACCAAATTGGATCATCGGAGTTACCTTTCTCCTTGTGGTAGCTTATGCCCTTTACAGCGGATTCGAGGTCATAGCCCGAATGACCAGTCTTTTTCTGCCGTTGCTACTGGTATTTCTGATTGCTGAGACCTTGTTATTATGGCTTTCCGACCGGGTTGACCTGTTAAATCTTCTGCCTATTATGGGGGAAGGCTGGGACAGGGTCTTGAAAACGATTTGGCCTCTGGGGATTACGCAGACTTTTGGAGAGACGATCGAATTTGCGGTGTTTTGGGAGTACCTTGAAAGCAAGGGGAAGAAGTCTCTGGGCCGGATTATGATAAGCGGATGTCTGCTGTCTGGATTCTGCATCACTTTATTTATTCTTCTCGGCTCCGTATGCATGGGTGAATCGATCTATAAGCAAATGATGTATCCGGCTTTTGCCCTGCTGAAACTTGCAAATATAGCCGATTTGCTCGATAACCTGGATGCAGTCGGTATTATTTATTTGGTCATAACCGCATTTGGCAAGCTGTCTCTCCATCTGTTTGCAGCCGTCTTCTGCATTCAAAAGCTTCTCAAAGCCCAAAAGTACGGGTTCATCATTGCCATCGTTTGTTCGTTAACCTATTTTATCTCCTTAACTATGGTTGTCAGCTTTACGGATCATTTGCAGGTTGCCATTAATGTGCTCCCTTCAAGAATTTGGCTGCCCCTGTTCTTGTATCTTCCGTTCCTATTCCTTGGAGCGACTTTGTTGAAGAAGATCATTCAGGGGGCGAGGTCATGAAAGAATATTGGTTTCCATGGGAGTCGATGAACTTTATAACGACGCCTTGGAAATTCCAGCTTACTCTGGTGGGGAGCGCAGTAATTCTATCCATAGTGAGCTGGTTCAGGCAAGCCGGCGGCAAATCTCAAAACAGCAAATCTCAAAACAGTAAATCCCATAAAAAACCGCCTTCGAACGGCAGTGGTTCGAACGGCGGTGGTTCAATCGGAAATTAAGAAAGCGGCGTATCCGGCTTGCGGGTTCTTCCTTTAAGCCGGACATTGACCAGCAGGATACTCGCGAGCACAAGAACCATGCCCAGCCCTAGGCGCAGGCTGACCTGTTCGTGCATGAACAAGGCGCTGAAGCAGAGCGCCAGCAGCGGGATCAAGAAGGTGAAGGAGCCTACCTTGCTGGCTTCGCCGGATTGCACGAGCCGGAAGAATACAAACCAGCCGATGGCGATCACAAATACGGAAATAAACAGCAGATCTCCGATAAAAGCCGGGTTCCAATCAATCGCCGCGAAGGATTCCGTAGAACCTCCCCAAATAAACAGAAACAGGCTGCCGAACAGCAGCTGCACGGCTGTCATCCAGATAATGTCGACTGAATCTCCGGTTTTCTTAATGAATACCGTTCCCAGACACCAGCTGACTGCGGAAGCAAGGGCAAGCAAAATGCCTATCACCGACAGCCCTTCGCTGATTCCTCCCGCGCTGATCACTCCAACCCCGCAGAAGCCGAGGAGCAGGCCGGCCATTTTGAGCAGCGACATGGACTCGCCAAGCCATAACCAGGAGCAAATGCCCAGCAGGACGGGCTGTAGAAAGACAATGGCAGAGAAAATACCCGCCGGCATATAGCCCAAACCAACCGTTTGCAGACCGTAATAAAGCGTAATGTTCAGAATGCCGGCAATTAAATAAGTGGGCCAGTTCCGCCGCAATTTGAGTTTTCTGTAATTGGGCAGGGCGAACAGAACCAGCAGTATTCCACCGAAGAAGGTGCGGATGGCGGCAAACAGGACGGGCGGCGTATAGGCCAGGGCAAGCTTGGAGAGAGGCCAGTTAATGGCCCAAACCATGATAAGAAAAGTTAAATAAAGCGCTGTCTGGCGCTTGGAAAGTGAACCCATGCTACAGAATCTCCTTTGATTAAAAATCTACATATTTAAAAACTTATTTATTATAACGCAAATTCGGCTCAAGCGGGTAAGTTTCATAAGAATGGTAATTGCAGATTGATGTATACTACTTTCATGCTGTACACATGAACGTTGAAGGGAGCATCAGATCCTATGAAAGCAGAGCAACCGGACGGGACGAGAAGAACGGCTGGCGGGCAGGAATCCTGGAGGGTATTTGTCGCTGTCCCTCTTCCGGACCGTATTAAGCAGCAGCTGGCAGCCTGGTGTGAGAACCAGCAGTCAAAGCTCTTGTTTAAGAAATGGGTTTATCACGAGGATTTTCATATTACGGTTCAGTTTCTGGGCGATATTCATCCGGCAAAGGTTCCGGAGATACAGCATGCATTAAGTACAGCAGCAGCGGGTATAGCTCCCTTTCGTGTAAAGCTGGCGGGGACCGGTATATTCGGCCGTCCTGTGCAGCCAAGGGTTCTTTGGGCGGCTGTTAAAGAGGGACGTGAGGGATTAGACCGTCTGCACGCAGCGGTAACGGCAAATCTGGCGCCGCTTGGCTTCATTCCGGAAGAACGGCCCTACAGCCCGCATGTCACTTTAGCCCGTCAATTTCTATCCGGGCAGCAGGAAGCGGAGGCCGGCTTTCAAGCTGAAGAAGCGGAATTTGGCAGTTGGGAGGCTGCTTCTGTTGTCTTGTACCGGACCCGTATGGGTCGTCAGCCGATGTATGAGGTGGTGGCGGAGGCAGCGTTCGGAGGTAACGGAACCCATACGGACCGGCATGAACCCGGCACGACCGAGGACATAGCTGGAATTGATCTAAATTAAAGAAGCCGGTGGACCGAAGTGGAGGTTTTTCGGCACATCGGCAGATTTTTTTCATACACGAGTACACAGTTCTTTATTTAACGCCTACTCTCATCCGGTAACTGATCAAAAGCTCCAAGGTCTGTCCGTTAAAAGCGGCTTCCGTCTTGCGTCTGAATTCTTCAGCAGCTTCCAGAATATCCGATGCTCCCAGCTTTAGAGCGGTTTGAATGCCGCCTTGGCTTAAGGCCAGATTCACATATCTTTCAGCATCAAAGGTTTCACGCTGGTGGAAGACTATTTCGCGGGAGTAACGGAACCATCCGGAAGTACGGATCTGATGAAGATGCTGGTTCTTGTCCCGCTTCTGGGCCCATTTATCCTGCCCGGCCAGGTCCCGGGCACGTTTATCGCCAAGCTCCAGCAAATTCAAGTACAGTTCCTCGATCTCCCAGCGGAAAGCAGGGGGCCAGTCGCAGTCATAAGCGGCAAAGACGCCTCCTGGTTTTAGAACACGCGCGAACTCACGCAGGGTACTAGCAGGCTCCATCCAGTGAAAAGACTGGGAGCAGGTGATCACATTAGAAGAAGCGGAAGAAAGCTCAAGCTGATGGGAGAGTCCTTTTACAAATTCAATGCCTTCGGGTTTCTGCAGCTGCTTCCATTTGCCGATTGCGACCGAACGCATGTCATCATTAGGCTCAACACCGATGACCTTGCGGGCTTCCCCCAGCCATAAAAAGGAGGAGAGACCGGTTCCGCAGCCGACATCCACAACGAGTTCCGGCTTGTTGTTCAGATAGCCTTCAATGAGATGAACGACCTCTGTAGGGGCGCTGGGTCTATTTTGATCATAGAGATTTCCAAATCCGTTAAAGCGGTTGATGTTATTGTGGTTCGTCTGTTCGGGCATGATGAGTCTCCTTTCCGAAACAAAAGTTATATACTTAAGATAAGTATAGTGGGATAAGCGGTATAAGAAAATAAGGCCTGAGCATAAAGGAGGATTCCCCATGCATACTTTTAACTCTACGTTCATTGAACTGCTGGTGCTGCTGGCTATTTCGATCACGGTTATTGCTGTCTCTCAGAAGTTAAAGCTCCCATATTCCATTGCCCTGGTCGTTGTAGGGCTGGTGCTTGGTTTAACCTACATCCCTTTTCTGGAGAGTGCCAAATCTTATATTACCCAATCCCACGTGTTTCAGAGCATCATTATCTCTTTATTCCTGCCGATTCTGCTTGGCGATGCATCGATCAAAATGCCGGTTTCCCATTTAAAAGAGCAGGCTAAACCCGTTGCTGCCTTGGCGTTTGGCGGAACGCTGCTCTCTTTTATTGTGATTGCTCTGCTCGGATACTACTTATTAAAGCTTCCTTTGCCGGTTGCTTTTACTTTCGGCGCCCTGATGAGCGCAACCGATCCAATCAGCGTTATTTCGATCTTCAAATCACTGGGAGTGCCTAAACCGGTTGTAGCGGTTATTGAAGGTGAATCGCTGCTGAACGACGGAATTGCCGTGGTTCTGTTTCAAATTTCCTCCATTTATCTGTTCACCTATCTGGAAATGGGATGGGTTGGCCTTGGCCATGGCATCCTGCTGTTTTGTCAATTCTTCTTGGGCGGCTTGGTCCTGGGGGCGGCGCTCGGTTATGTTTTCTCGCAAATCATCCGACTCTACGATGATTACCCGCTGGAAATTGCATTCTCCATGCTGCTGTTCTTTGGCTGTTATTTTATTGCCGAGCATCTCCAAGTATCGGGTGTGATAGCGGTAGTTACGGCAGGATTGATCTTTGGCAGCTTTGGCGCTAAAGTGGGAATGTCGGATAAAACCAAAATGAACATCAATTCGTTCTGGGATACGATTACTTTGATTGCGAATTCCCTGATCTTCCTGATGATTGGCCTGGAGATCAAGTGGATTTCATTCAGTCAGCACTGGCTGCTTGCTTTGGCCGCCATCCTAATTGTGCTAATTGGCAGAACCGTTGCTTTATATGTTAGCACAGCGCCGCTTAAAGGTTTTCCCGCTTCCTGGAAAGCCGTACTGAACTGGGGAGGGCTGAAAGGAAGTCTCTCGCTGGCTCTGGCTCTGAGTCTGCCGCAGACGTTTGAAGGCCGAAAGGATGTGCTTGTCCTGACGTTCAGCGTGGTGTTGTTCTCGCTGCTAGTGCAGGGACTTACTATCAAGCCGCTGGTCCTGAAGCTGGGCCTGAGCCAGAAGGATGGGCAGCGGGGAGAAGGGCCGAATGCCAAGTAAATCTATCACCATTTTTTAATTAGGAGCCCTTTATGCTGTTTAACAAAAGTCAGAACAAACAACTGAAACAAATCAACCAAATACGCTTTAGTCCGCCGCAGATTTTGTCCATTGGATTTCTGATCATGATCGTTGTCGGCTCGCTGCTGCTGATGCTTCCGATTTCCTTGAAGCCGGGAAAGTCCATTTCCTTCCTGAACGCGCTGTTTGAGGCCACCTCAGCCGTTTGTGTGACCGGACTTGTAGTGACCGATACCGGAACGACCTTCACGGTGTTTGGTCAAACGGTTCTCCTGCTGTTGATCCAGGTGGGAGGCCTCGGCTTTATGACCTTCGGGATCCTTGTAGCCATGCTGCTGGGCAAGAAAATCAGCCTGTCCAACCGCCTGATGGCGCAAAGCGCAATGAACCAGTTCAATTTGTCCGGGATTGTCAAACTGGTCAAGCTGGTGCTGGTCATGACGCTTGTCATCGAAGGGGCCGGCGCGCTGCTGCTAACTATCACTTGGGCAAGAGAAATGCCCTTGGGCTGGGCGATTTATTACGGGATTTTTCATTCAATATCTTCTTTTAATAATGCAGGGTTTGATATCATGGGCGATTATGCCAGTATGACCGCTTATGTCGGCAGCTGGCCAGTCAACCTGGTTTTATCGTTTTTATATATTTTAGGCGGTTTGGGTTTCACGGTTATTCTGGAGGTTGTTCAGAAGATCGGGAAATGGAGATGGTCGCTGCATACCCGGATCGTTATGGGAGCAACGCTGCTGCTGAACCTTGTGGCATCGGTGTTGTTCTTCTTACTGGAACGCCATAATCCTTTAACCCTTGGATCACTCCCGCTCGGAGATCAGATTCTGGCTTCCTACTTTCAGGGGACGGTTCCGAGAACAGCAGGCTTCAATACGGTGGATTTGACCCAGTTGAACAGCGATTCCGTGCTGCTGATGATGGGTCTTATGTTTATCGGCGGATCTTCGGGCTCTACGGCAGGCGGCATCAAAATCACGACCTTCTTCCTGCTGCTGCTAGTGGTATGGACGTTTATCAAACAAAGAGAGGACGTAACCATTCTTCGTAAACGGATCCCCAAGGATCTGGTATTCCGGGCGCTGGCTATTTCTATGATCGGGATCGGCCTCGTCTTTACAGGCAGCTTCCTGCTGGAGGTAACGGAGAAGGGACTCCCGCTAATGAATCTTGCCTTTGAGGCCGTATCTGCGTTTGGTACGGTAGGATTAACGCTTGGGGTTACGCCAAATTTGAGCGAATGGGGAAAAATTATCATTATGCTGCTCATGTTTGTAGGACGGCTTGGGCCGCTGACCATCGCGCTTGCGCTGACCCATTCCAAACACGATTCCAAGCTTAAATATCCGGAGGAGAAAATCCTGATCGGGTAAAAATATCGCGGTTTGCAGCCTGGCAGCCCTGGCAGCCACCGGTTGAAGCCAGAAAGAGGCTGTCCCAAAAGTCATCTCGATGACTGAGGGACAGCCTCTTTTTTGGAGAACTTCATTGGACGGGGGACTATGACCAGGCTGTTTTGCTGAACAACAGCGTATCAGCCTGTCGCCCGGTCACCCTTTGGTCGCTGACGAAATATTCATGCCTTCGATGAAATATTTCTGGAACAGGAAGAACAGAAGCACCACCGGCAGCAGTACGA
Source organism: Paenibacillus physcomitrellae (assembly GCF_002240225.1). Lineage (NCBI taxonomy): Bacteria > Bacillati > Bacillota > Bacilli > Caryophanales > Paenibacillaceae > Paenibacillus > Paenibacillus physcomitrellae. The sequence continues at coordinate 405,824 of NZ_CP022584.1, forward strand.
TCACCGAGCCGGCCATCAAATAATGCCACTGCGTCGTCTCGGTGCTCTTGAAAGCCTGGAGGCCGATCTGCAGGTTGAACAGCGATTCCGAGTTGATGTAGATCAGCGGTCCGGTAAAATCATTCCAAGCTCCCTGGAACGTCATGATCGCAATGGTGGCGATCACTGGCAGGGAGAGGGGCAACATCAGCTGCCACCAGATCCGGAAATGGTTTGCCCCGTCCACCTTGCCGGCTTCGATCAGCTCATTCGGGATGGTCATGAAGAACTGCCGGACGAGAAAAATCTGGAAAGCGCTGCCGAAAAATCCAGGCACGGTGAGCGGTAAATACGTGTTGATCCAGTGCAGCTTAGAGAACAAGATATACTGCGGAATCAAAGTCACGAAGCTTGGGATCATCATCGTGCCTAGCATGATGGAGAACAGCAGCTTCTTCCCTTTGAAGCGGATTTTAGCGAAGCCGTAGGCCACAAACGTATTGGACAAGACATGAGAGAAGACGCCAATCCCGGCCAGCAGCAGGGTGTTGAGCGCATATCTCCCGAAGTGGCCTTTCTGCCAGGCATGAATGTAGTTGTCCCAATGTACCTGCTCCGGAACGATCGTCGGCGGGTATGACATGATCTCCTGCATCGATTTCAGCGAGGTGGAGATCATCCACCACAGGGGAACCAGCATCAGGAGGCCGACCAGAGTCATGAGCACAAACAGAAGCAGGGTGGACAGCTTGCGGCGCAGCGGTTTGGCCGGCGAGGCCTTCATCAGCGCGATTTTGCGTTCTTGTTCGCGTTCCCGGGCATATTCCCTTTTGCTGAAAGTCGCCATATTCATTACTGCTCACCTCCCTCGTAATGGACCCAGAACCTGGACAAAGTCAAATTAATGAGCGTAAGGAGCAGTACGATCAGGAAAAGGAACCAGGCCATCGCCATCGCATATCCCATATCGAATACCTTGAAGGCCTTCAGGAACATATGCAGATTGTAGAACAGCAAGGAGTTCATCGGTGCGCCGGGATCGTTGCCGTAGCTCATCACGTAACCTTCCTGAAAGATTTGAAAGCCGCCGATGAATCCGGTCACAATTTCGAAAAAGATCACCGGCGTAATCATCGGCAAGGTCACGTGCCAGAACTTGCGCAGCCGCCCTGCCCCGTCAAGCTCGGCAGCTTCGTACAGCTTGCTCGGAACGCCCTGCAGGCTGGCCAGATACAGCAGCATCATGCTGCCTGATCCCCATAGCTTCATCAGGATGATGGCGTTCTTGGTCCAGGCCGGATCAGTCAGCCAGGCCGGTCCGTCAATGCCGAGCCAGCTCAAAGTCAGGTTCACAAGTCCGGCGCTCGGAGAGAGCAGCATCATCCACAGGACGTAGACGCCAACTCCGGACAAGACGGACGGGAGGTAAAAGACAGTCCGGAAGAGCCGGATTCCCGGCATCCTCCGGTTCAGGATCATGGCCAGCAGCAGTCCGGCTGCTGTTTGCAGCGGCACGCTGATCACGACGAAATACAGCGTATTGCGGAGAGATTTCCAGAACAGCGGATCATGATTCAGCATGGTGTCGTAGTTCTTGAATCCGATCCAGGCCATCTGTGAAGTAATGTCATAGTTCGTAAAGCTCGCGTAAAGCGAGAAGAGCATGGGGCCAGCAGTAAAGAGCAGGAACCCCAGAATCCAGGGACTGACGAATACAAATCCCTGGAGTGCTTCCCGGCTGGCGAGCGACCGGCCTCTCCGGGCGGCTGCGTGCTGAGGGTGTGCCATATGCTGCACCTCTTTCTTAGAAGTATTAAGGAATAGATTGTATGTCGGGTACTGCTTTACTTGCCGGACACCAGCTTCTCCACGTCTGCCTGGGCTTTGTTCAGCCCATCCTGGATGGAGGTCTGCCCCAGCATGATCGCGTCCCGCTGCGGGTTGATCAGGTTCATGTAATCCGGCGCGTTCAGCGGATTCGGCGTAAGCTTCGTATGAGCAAGGTTCTCAACGGAAGCCTTATAGACCGGATTGGACATCAGCTCGGACGAATTCGAAGCTTCTTTGTTGGCGACATTGTCGAAATTTTTCTCCGCCCAGTAGGTTTGAGCTTCAACGTCGGTCATGTATTTCAGGAATTCCCAGGCTTCATCCGGATGTTTCGCTCCGTAAGGGATTTCGATAACGAAGCCGCCGCCGACGCTCCAGTGTCCGGCGCCTTCTTTCGTTTCAGGCAGCGGAGCTACGCCGAAGTTGATTCCGTCCCCGTAGTCGCGAATCTGTGTATAGAAGTTGGTGACGTCGGTCCAGATGGACACTCTGCCGGACAGGAACGGGTTGGCCTGCTGGCTGCCGAAATCGGCTTTGAAGGCGTCGATATTTTTCTGCCCGAGCCGTTTGGCGTTATCCAGGATATACTGCAGGGCTTCGGCTTTGGCCGGCGCGTTGACGACCGGCTTGCCGCTTTCGTCGAAGAAGTTGCGGCCCCCGTCGAAGTTCAGCTGCAGCAAATTCCAGTCGGAGTTGAACTGCGGCGAATAACCGATGCGGGTGTAAGTATTGCCATGTTTCTTATCGAGCTTCTGGGCGGCCTGCTCCAGCTCATCCCACGTATCCGGGAACTTGTCCGGATCAAGGCCGGCTTCTTTAAAATCATCCTTGTTGTAGAACATCATGCGGGTATCGGTGTTGAACGGAAGCGCATAAGGTTCGCCGTTATAAAGCACCGTATTCCACAGCTCCGGGAAAAACCGGTCCTGCACCTTGTCGCGTTCGACGTATTTGGACAGGTTCATGGCTTGATTCTTGCTGGCGCGCTGCTGGACGGTGTTGATGTCGTTCATCATGATGTCCGGCGGGTTGCCTGCCGAAACTGCGGCAAGCTCTTTGGTGAAGATGTCGGAATAAGGATAATAGCTGTGCTTCACAAAAATTTTATCCTGCGATTTATTGAAATCATCGACAAGCTTCTCAATAATCGGACGGCGGGTTTCAGAACCCCACCAGGTCCAGTAGTCGAGCACGACCCGCCCTTCGGGGCTGACGGAAGAGCCCGAGCCGGAGTTTGCAGCTGCATCAGCCTGGGCTGCGGCAGGTCCCCCCGAGGTTCCGCCTGAGCAGGCGGCGAGCAATGAAACCAGGCTGGCTACAGCGGTGAGCTGGAAGGCTTTTTTTAGATGTTTGAATGGCATGTGGTTAAACCCCCTCAGATGAAGTAATTATGAGACTTATTTAACCTTCCTTGCTGAATTTGCAACAATCGAATCAAAAAAAGGCAAAAGATGGCGAATGCCAAGGGATGAAAATGTTTGAGGTCATCCGTAACATCCACCTTGTGAAAAAAACCTTCATGCCCTCTTGGAAGAGGTTGAAGGTTTTTATGGGCTGTATTTTCTATTTTTCTATTATTAAATGATTTCGAGGGAGCGCAACACTTGAACATACCATTTGTTATTGCCACTGACATGAAACTTAATCTTACTCAGCATTTGCTTGATTGGACGATGTTTGCTAAATAGTATTGCTGTCTTAAGCATTGGAGCGTCGCTGTTGTCTTTCCTCATGAAAAAATAGCGTATGAATTACAATCAGCGCAACGCCGCAGCATATGCCTGTATCAGCCATATTGAAGCTCGGAAAGACGTAGCTGCCGAATGTGAACTGTAGGAAATCCGTGACCTCCCCATACAGCGCTCGATCCAGAAAATTACCAAGCGCTCCGCCTAATACCATGCCGAGTCCGATCTGCAGCAGCACTTTGCCGGAATGGCGGTTTTTATGCAAATACCAAACGATGAGGGCAACTACTACCAGCGTGATGGACAGGAGTAAAACACGCTGCTCCTGTAACGAACTGAAGGCCGCCCCGCGATTGCGAACGGAAGTTAGGCTAAAGAAACGCTCTCCAATGACATGAACGGTATCTCCCACCACTAGAGTGCTCTCAATGATCTTCTTTGTGATTAAATCAACGGCAAAAACAAATAGCCCGATCCAATAATAATAGTACTTCAATTCATCGTCCTCCCTGGACTTTTGTCGACAATCGCCGCGTATTTACATTTCGCTTTAAACTTATTCTAAAGAAATTTCAAACTTCGCACCCGCTTCTCCGGCAAAAACAAGCGTGATACAGAATGGTGTCGCCTCCTTTCGCCAACGCCTGAATGCCATATTCTCCGAAGGGATAAAGATCCACACTATCCCAGCCAAGCCCAAAGTTGATGGAAGTATCCGTGTCTTTAGGCCATATACCGTGTGCATATTCCCTTTGCTCCAAGGCTGCAACCGATTCATCCGAAAGTATACCTGCTTGAGGATCGGTGAAAATTTGCGAGAAACGGACTAAATCTTCCGCAGTCGAGTAGATGCCGCCGGCACCGATGATGTTCACCGTTTCGTTTGGCAGCTGCCTTGATAAGCCGGGAAGTAGAGACCCGCCGTTCTGGAGGAATCGATCCTGTCCTTCGGCGTCATTGTATTGGACATGCCAAGAGGCTGCGTAAAATAACGATGAAGGTAAGCAGTGAAGTCCATACCGCTGACGCGCTCCACCAATATCTCTGCCAACGTAAAACCGTCGTTGCTATAAACCGAGTAGGCGCCCGGATCAGCTTTCAGTTTCTGTTTAGCCAGCTGTTTAAGCAGCGTATCGTGGGCATAACTGTCGTTATCCTCAAACAAAAAGGCGTTGGCCACCGAAGAACTGTAAAGTCCGGAGGAATGGTTCAGCAGCATGCGCGGCGTAATTTTCTTATAGCGATCATCTTGCATCGTAAAATCAGGGATATACTGAACGACAGGAGTGTCCAGATTCAATTTTCCTTCGTCGGCTAACTTCATTACGGCGGCCGTGATGAACATTTTGCTCGCTGATCCAATGCCGTATAACGTATTTCTCGTCAGCGGTATTTTTGCCTTTTCATTACTTCGGCAAACGCTCCCGAAACGACCATTTGACCATGATCAATAAGTGCATATTGAACGCTTGTTGTATCATATTGACCGGTGAGAAGGTCGGCCTTCTCTGCCGCAGCTTTACGCGTAGCTTCACAGGATGGTGTGGCGCTTTGTTCTGCTGCCGTCGCTGCGAGGGAGCCAAGGCCGTTAATAGCAGGATAACAGACAGTATCCGAGTTTTGTTCACCATTCAGCCTCCTAAATAACGAATAGTGGATTGCCCGTGGTAGAGAAGAAGGTTTATACCTTTTTGCTAAGATAGATCCAGTAACCGAGCCCAACTAGGATAGTTAGTGAGAATAGACTCGTAATACAAATTCTAAGCAATGTATACCCGATGTCGTTCCACCCCGTGACGAGGATAATCAGAGATAAACCTGCCAAAAGAAAGGTGAACAGAAAGCTGAATAATTTAAAACCCATAAATCGCGCTCTTTCGTCTGTTCCTTCCTTTTTAACTAAAACCGATAATACGATAACCCCAAACAGCGCTATTATCGAAACGCCGTTCGTAATATTTATTAATAACTCCATGGTCATTCCTCCTCCCCTGTTTCCAACTGAAACACTTCATTAATGTCTACCCCAAAAGCCTTGGCGATTTGAAAACCTAAAATTAACGAGGGAGTAAACTTCCCTTTTTCTACTGAAATAATGGTTTGCCTGCTTACTCCGACTTTTTCAGCTAAATCTTTTTGCGTCCATTGGCATTCCGCTCTTAGAACCGGCATTCGATTTTTAAGTACAGGAAATTTGTTATCCAACTAACCACCCTCTTTTGAAGTAAGTTTTACTTTACATAAGGTAATCTATATTTTACTTAATGTCAAGTATACTTTACTATCTTCTCAATCAAACTTCTCAATCAAAAAATCATTAAAAGTTAAAATGAATAAGTCCTCCTCACGCACACAGGTTGGAATCTATTCCGTCAGGTAAGCTGCGGCTCCGCGCGAGTCAGCCTGATGGGTACCCAACAAACCGGGCAAGAGGGATCTAAATTCACAGGTACTAGTACCAGCTACTAGGATAAAGTGTTATAATGAAATCCTAAATATTGATTTGGACAAAAAAGGAGACCGCAGGGTGAACATACAAGAATGGATTGCACCTGAGATTTACAACATCTCGTCGGAAGTGGAGAAGCATCCGCCTGCCAAAACGGCACTCAAATGGCTGAGTGAAAGCGGAGAATATAAAGAGATTACGTACGGGGAGCTGGTCAGTCGGATGAACCGCCTGGCGGGTGGCTTAAAGCAGCTTGGACTGACCAAGGGAGACCGGGTATTGGTCATGGTCCCCCGGACGATCACCGCTTACCTCATTTATTTGGCTTGTCTAAAGCTCGGTCTGGCTATCATTCCTTCCTCGGAGCTGCTTCGGTCCAAAGATTTGGTCTACCGTTTGAAGCATTCGGAGGCGAAAGCCGTGCTGGTCTGGGGCCAATTTACGGGTGAAGTGAATCGGATTGACGAAGAGCTGCCTAATCTGGATTACAGGATCGCCGTTGGGGAAGAAGAGGCAGAGCCGCAGGAAGGCTGGCTGGATTTGCAGCGGTTGATGGAAGGCCAGCCGGACAGCTTTCAGGCCGAGCCGACCCGCCGCGAAGATATGGCCATTCTTGCCTATACCTCCGGAACGACAGGCAATCCCAAAGGCGTCGTGCATTCGCATGGCTGGGGATATGCCCACCTTCGCATTGCAGCGGAGAATTGGCTGGATATCCGTCAGGATGACATCGTGTGGGCCACAGCAGCGCCAGGCTGGCAGAAATGGATCTGGAGTCCGTTCTTGTCGGTGCTGGGCAGCGGGGCAACCGGATTTATTTATAACGGCTCTTTCTCGCCTAAACGTTATTTGGAGCTGCTGCAGAAATACCGGATTCAGGTCCTGTGCTGCACGCCTACTGAGTACCGGCTGATGGCCAAATCGGGCGGGCTGGAAGAATATGATCTCAGCTCGCTGCGCAGCGCGGTCTCCGCTGGCGAACCGCTTAACCGTGAAGTTATTGATATTTTTAAAAGCCAACAGGGTATTACGATTCGGGACGGCTACGGGCAGACGGAAAGCACGCTGCTGATCGGTGCGCTGAAGGATGCTCCGCTGCGTATCGGTTCGATGGGCAAAGCGCTTGCGCCGGGCCTTGTGGAAATCGTGGATGAAGAGGGACGCCTGGTTCCGCCGGGCGAGGTTGGCAATATTGCTGTCCATCAGGATATGCCGGCTTTATTCCGCGAGTATTACAAAGATCCGGACCGGAAAAAGGCCGGCATGCGCGGGGAATATTTCATTACCGGGGACCGGGCTTCCAAGGATGAAGAGGGCTATTTCTGGTTTGAAGGCCGCGGGGATGACATCATCATCAGCTCTGGCTACACGATCGGACCGTTTGAGGTAGAGGAAGCGCTGATGAAGCACCCGGCTGTTAAGGAATGCGCAGTGGTGGCGAGTCCCGACGAAATCCGCGGACATATCGTGAAAGCGTTCGTCGTATTAAGGAATGCCGAAGAGGCTTCTCCGGAGCTGGCCAGAGAGCTGCAGAACCATGTGAAGCAAATGACGGCTCCATACAAATATCCGCGCAAAATCCAGTTCACGGAAGATCTGCCGAAGACGAGCTCCGGTAAAATCCGCCGGGTCGAACTCCGCGAGCAGGAAAAGAAAGCTGCCCGGGAAAATCAGGAATAACGAGCGGGTCAGGTAGACGGCTTAAATTACGGGCGGTGTTCCGGTTGATGGAGACCGGAAGAGATAGAATCGGGACCAAGAGTGACGAAACCGAAATAGAGAAAACCAATAGAGAGGAACAAAAGAAAGAAACAAAAGAGATAAGACCGGGGAGACGATATTGGGGAAGATGTCATCGGGAAAAAAGATACCGGGAGAAGAATGAGCATTTGAGTTAAACGCCCTTTGGGCGTTTTTTTTCGCTAATAATACGAACGTATATACGCATTTCGGCTTGTGAATGTTATAATAAAGAAACTAGACTGCAGACCGCAGACTGGAAAGGAGAATTTCATTGGCTGAGCCATTAAAGAACGTATACAACGAATCTTTTATCCGGCAGCTTGCAGACAAGCTTCACCGGGTTTACCCGCCCTTTGATACTGGCGGATTTGTGGGATCTTTGCTGAATAAGGATTGGGAGAGCCTGGAGCTGAAGGCGAGAATGCGCAAAATTACGGAAACGCTCGGACGTTATCTGCCATCCGCCTTTCCGGAGGCCCTTTCTGTTCTTTATGCGATTGACGAGGATTGCAGCGGATTTGCTTATTTGATTTTTCCGGATTTTGTAGAGGTGTTTGGTCAGGGAGAGAAGGATTGGGAGCTGTCCATGCAGGCGCTGGAGCGTTTTACGCCGAAATCTTCGGCGGAGTTCGCCGTCAGACCTTTCCTGCTGCGCGATCCTGAGCGCATGATGAAGCAGATGCTGATTTGGGCGGGACATCCCAATGAGCATGTCCGCCGCCTGGCCAGCGAAGGCTGCCGTCCGCGGCTTCCATGGGGACAGGCGCTTGGCATGTTCAAGAAGAACCCAGCACCTATCCTGCCGGTGCTGGAGCGGCTGAAAGCTGATCCTTCCCTATACGTCCGAAAGAGCGTAGCGAACAACCTGAACGACATCGCCAAGGATCACCCGGATATTGTGATCGAGCTTGCTCGGCAGTGGCTGGGAAATGCTCCGGAAACGAACTGGATCGTGCGCCACGGCTGCAGAAATCTCATTCGCAAAGCGGACCCGGAGGTACTGGCTCTCTTTGGTTATGCGGATCCCGGGGAAGGCGAGCCGTTAGCAGTCTCGGCGAATTTATCCGCATCCCCGGATCAGATTGCTATCGGCGGCCAGTCGGAACTGGCTTATGAGCTTCGTCTTCGGGAAGGGGCAGCTGTACATATTCGGCTTGAGTACGGCGTTGATTTCGTGAAGGCCGGAGGGAAAGTTTCCCGCAAGCTGTTCCTGCTTAGCGATAAAACCGTACTCGGCGGAACAAGACTTGCTGGAACCCGCACGCATCGTTGGGCCGATCTGACCACCCGCCGCCATTACCCGGGGCAGCACCGGATCGTGCTGCTGGTTAACGGCCGGGAGATTGCGGAAACGCAGGTGGTATTGTCGGCGGAATAGCAAGTTCCTGTCAGAAAGGGAGACAGGAAGGGCGGAGTGGCAGGCAGAGGCAAGAGCAAAGGCGAATCATTCAGCCCTCGATTTCAATCGAATGGCTCTTGCCCCCTGCCGGTTTGGTCCGCAGCAGCAGGATAACCGCGCAGAGCACCAGGATCAAGCAAACCCAATAGACATTGCGGAAGCCGGCAAATTGGGTGACAGTGCCGCCGGTCAAATTACCGGCCACCTGTCCCAGCGTGGTAGCGTTGGTGTACAAAATGGTTGCCAGGCCTGGCAAAGCTGGCAGCAGATCCTGGAAATAACTGAGCGCGATGGCAATCACCATGGCGACAAAAGAAGCCTGGAGCAGCTGGCCGGCGATAATCGGCCACAGCTCGTGGGTCAGCAGAAGAATAACGTGATACATAGCAGCCAGTACACAGCCGATCATCATCATTGCCCGGCTGCCGATTCTGGCCGCCAGCCCGCCCAGTCCAATCATCAGCGGAATTTCCAGCCCGGCGCATAAAGCGACGACTAGACCGGCCTGGCTCTCTGTGCCATGAAGCTGGTTGACCACAAACAGCGGAATTGTCGAATTATAAACTGTGTTGCAGGTGTTCAGCAGAATCAGGGTAATGAACGGAAGCAGGATCACTTTATTGCGAAGCCCTATGCTGCTGCCGTTTCTGGTGTCCGAAATGGGCTTGACGTTTACGGCAGACTTCACATTTTGTTTGTTCTTCAGCAAGAACAGAACCAGCAGCCCGATGCATACAAACAGGGACGAAGTACCTAGAAATACGCCCTTGTACCCGACTGTGAGCAGCAGCAGGCTGCCGATCAGCGGCCCGATCAGAAACCCGGCGGAGAACAGTGAGCGAAGCAGGGAGTTGGCGAAGGTGGAATCGACAGCTTCCTGATTCTCGTTAACGGCTTCACGCGCAGAGGCGAAAATTTGCGGTAAAGCCGGGGCGCCCAGCCCCACCAGAAGAGAAGCGCTGATCAGCAGCGCCGCATATTGATGAAAGATCAGAAAAGAAGCGTACCCCATTGCCGAGCAGCAAACGGCGGTAACGATGACCGCTTTGCGGTTGAGCCCGTTATCGGAGAATTTGGCAAGTACTGTATTTACGGCAACGCCGCTTAAAGCCAGAATCGCCATAAACAGGCCGTAGGCCCCGGTGCTCATGCCGATGATTTTGGTACAGTACAACGATAGATAAGGGCCGGTTACGCCAATTGAGGCGCCAAGCAGCAGCATGGCGATGACGTACAGCCCATAGTTTTTTATTCGAAAAAGACTTCGTATTCGGTCAATCAATGGTTTCCCTCCTGCCTGCAGTTCATCCTGTGTCCCTATGTTTGTAGTTCCAACAAATCATTCTAGCATAAGTCCTCCTGTTCTACAGCTTAAAAATCCTGATCGCGGATGAAGATCAGATTGTGAAAAGACAGAAAAAACGCGCCCGCTATGCAGCGAGCGCGTTTTTGGATTGTTTTTAGCCTAATTTGATAGTTTGCAGAACTTGAGCCGCTGTAGCGGCCTTGTCGATTTTATTTCAGCTTAGGCAGGGATGACACGTAACCGTCGGACATACTGATAAGCTTGCGAGCCTTGTCGTATTCGGTTTTGTCCTCCAGCGGTTTGTTCACTTGCTCGCCGTCCAGCTTGTAGGTTTTGCCGTCATTAAAGCTGGTGCCCGGCACAAACGCGCCTTGCTCCGTAATGAACGAACCGGACGGGAGGTAGTAACGCTGCGGCAGCACATTTTCCGTCTGGTTAAGCAGATCCTGCCCGAAATGCACCTGGTCCTTTAACGAAACCCCGATCAGGTTGGCAACCGTAGGATAGATATCCGATTGTCCGCCGATCTGGTCAAATACCTTCGCGTCTTGGCCGGGAACGGATACCACGAGCGGAATGTTCATCATATCTGGTACGGTGTAGGTACGGCCGTAAATTTCCTTCATAAGATCCTTCTCTTTGCTGTTCAGAGAGTAGACCGGCAGCCCTTGGTGATCACCGTACAGCACGATAACGCTGTTATCCCAAACGCCATTGGCTTTAAGCTCCTGGATGAATTGGCCGAGCGCATAGTCCGCATAGTTCTGCGCCTGGATATAGTCGCCTACGAGCGTGCCTTTAAAGCGGTCTGGCAGCTTCATTTTGAATTTCGCTTCCGGAATCCGGAACGGATGGTGGCCGGACATCGAAATGATCTGTGCATAGAAAGGTTTGCCTTCCTGCTGGAATTTGCCGAGTTCTTCCGACGTCTTCTTGTAGAGCACCTCATCCGAGGAGCCGAATGCAACCGGATCGCTGTCGCCGAAGAAGGTGTTGTCATAATATTTTTCCCAGCCCAAGGCTTTGTACAGCTGATCCCGGTTCCAGAAGATGACGTTGTTCGTGTGGAACGTGGCCGTCCGGTAACCGTGATTCGCGAGATTCTTAGGCATGCTTGGCAGTTCCCGGTCTGCATAAACCTCGGAAGCCGCGCCGTTAGGCGGGACATAAAGGGAAGTGTTCACCACAAATTCGGCGTCCGCTGTATTGCCCTGTCCTACCTGCTGGAAGAAATGAGGGAAATATAACGTATTCTTCACTAAAGCGTTCATGTTCGGCGTAATTTCCTGGCCGTCGAGCTTCAGATTGATCAGGAAATTCTGGAAAGCCTCAAGCTGAATGATAATGACATTCTTGCCTTTGGCCGCTTCCCAGTAAGCAGGCTGGGCCGGATCGGTGATTCCCTTGACCTGCGCTACCATATCCGGGGTTACTGTCTGCGGATCAATCTTCAGATCCTTGGAAGGGGCAAAGGCGACATAAGCTTCGTAGTTGATAACCCCCATATTCTTCGCCTGCTGCAGCTCGTTCATGCCGTTTCGGAACGGCAAAATAATGACGGCGCACAGCACGAGCATCACAACCTGTCCGATGCCGAGCAGGCCGCGGTTTTCCCGGAACCGGAGCCCTCTGGCGAAAGCTTTAAAGCGTTTGTTCGACAGCATGAGTACAAAGATAACAACAATGTCCGTGAATACGAACAGGTAATAAGGATCCATCAGGGAGAAGACGCTGCTGTTAACCTCCGAAACCTGATTGACCTGGCGCAGCTCATGATAGGTGACAATAACACCGAAATATTTGTAATACATAATAACTGCAAAATAAATAATCGTGAGCACCAGATCCGCGATCAGATAAGCGCTGAGCTTACGCTTGTAAGCATAGCTCTCCAGCAGGCTGAAGATGAACCATACCGGCGGAATGCCGACCAGCAGAGACTGGATCAAGCTGCCTTCATGCCGGAAAACAACGGCCCAGACCAGCACCATTTTTAAAATCATGACGATGGAGAAAAACAAGAACGGCTTTAGCGCGATCTTCCTCCAGGATATTTGTTTCATCAAACCTTATCGCTCCCTTAGTAAAAACTTGTTGCGCAACTGCTTGTGGATCGCGTATTGCTGTCTTATTGCCTTGCAAACCTGATACGGCCGGTTAGAAAGTCCGGTATACATAAGGATCGGAAGGTGCGTCAATCGTCTTCCAGCTTTCAACCTTCAAAACCGGTAAAGTCTGTTTAAAAGGCTGGTACAGTTCAGAGGTCAAGCTGCCCGTCACCTGTACCCACTGGTCGTCCTGGAGGGTCGTATCCTTCGGAAACTCTACCAGCATGCCGAATACACCAGAGTCGGCCACGCAGTGGATAAATCCAAATCGGAACACGAAATAATTCTGTTCCCGGGTCTGCTCACCCTTGTAGATGAAACCTTTGAAGCTGATGGTCTTGTCGGCAAATTTGTCCGGGTAGTTGTACAAGGCTTCGAGACCGCTGAGATAATTCGTATCGTTCAAATTCAGCTGAGGCTGGTCTTCAAAGCCTGCCAGTTCTTTCTGCGAAACGGTCTTGTAACCGGACTTGCCGTAGAAGACGCTCGTATCCGGCTTTAGAAACTGGTGATAGCCCGGATTGTCGTTTGACACATCGATCGCCGGGAAGGAGAAGCCCTTCGCTTTGACGAAGCTGGAATCCAGCGTCTCCACGGGCAGGAATAAACCTGTTACCACCGGGAAAATCAGCACGGTATACGTGAGCAGACGAAGGATCCGGGAAGAACTACCGTGTGAGTGACCTTCATGACTCGCGTGCGAGTGAGCTTCGTGGCTCTGATGTACGTGACTATGGCGGTGAGCATGTTCATGTTCATATTCTTGATGCCCATGCTGCTGCTCGTGCAGGGAAGGAACCTGCACCGCATTCGTCGGGTTCTCTTGGCTGTTGCCATTCTGCTGCTGCAAAGGAAGGGAGCTTTTCTCTTTATGACCGCTTTCCCGTTCCTTCGCATAGAAACGAACCGCTTCAAAAATAAACAAAAGAATCAACAAAACAATGGAGCTGACCGAGAGGTAAGCGTATTTCGTGTTGATGTATTTGTTTAGATCTCCGTCAAGCTGCATTTTAAGAAACACCAGGATAAATCCAGCTAATACATAAAGGCGTACCATTCGCCTGACCCCCAAATGGCATAGTTTTTGAGTTCATTATTGTATTATCTTACAATTCGCAGGAAAAATCTATTTTTACTCCATTTATAACCTTTCCTAATAGCTTCTATAAGAGGAAGGAAATTGACCGCATTTGTCTTCTATGTTACGTTCAAACGAGCGATATTATTAATTCATATAAAATTGATCGAATTTAAAGAGATTAACAAAACATGCATGCTGTGCGAGGTGGATTTATTTGGAACTTTTAGTCACGAACAGTCCTTTTACGCAAGAGCAGGTTGAGCTGCTTAACCGCCTGCTGCCAACCTTAACCGATTCCCAGCGAATCTGGTTAAACGGCTACCTGGCCGCTTTGCAGGGAACAGGAGGGCAGGCCGCTTCCGGCACGGCTGCTCTGAATACTGCCGGGACTCCGGCTGATCTTCTGTCTGGCGCTGCTTCAGCGGTGCCGGCATCCCCGGCTGTTCCCAAGGAAGCCACCGTTCTGTTCGGCTCCCAAACTGGTAACAGCCAAGGCTTGGCCAAGAAGCTGGCCCAGAAGCTGGAGCAGCAGGGATTTGCGGTTACGCTTTCTTCCATGAGCGATTTCAAGACGAACACACTGAAGAAACTTCATTACTTGTTTGTTGTGGTAAGCACACAGGGGGAAGGAGACCCGCCGGACAATGCGATTTCGTTCCACAGCTTCCTGAACAGCAAACGGGCACCGGAGCTGAGCGGGCTCAGCTACTCCGTATTGGCCCTTGGCGATACTTCCTACGAGTATTTCTGCAAAACCGGTAAAGATTTCGATGAACGGTTTGAACAGCTTGGCGCGAGACGCCTTGTTCCGCGTACGGACTGCGACGTCGATTTTGACGAGTCTGCGGCCGAGTGGATGAACCGGGTGCTGGAATCCGTCAGTCAAACGGCGGCGCCTGCCGTATCGGTGAGCCCGTCAGAAGCAGGTTCGGCTTCAAGTGCCGAAGTGCAGTCGGAATATTCCAGAACGAATCCGTTCCCTGCGGAAGTGCTGGAGAATTTGAATCTGAACGGCCGCGGCGCGAGCAAAGAGACACGTCATCTCGAGCTTTCGCTGGAAAGCTCAAACCTGACTTATGAACCGGGCGACAGCCTCGGTATCTATCCGGAGAACCATCCCCAGCTGGTGGATGATCTGATTGAAGCGATGGGCTGGAATCCGGAAGAGACGGTGGCTTTGGATAAAAAAGGGCAGACCGGACCGCTGCGAGAAGCGCTGCTTCGTCATTACGAAATTACAGTGCTGACCAAACCGCTGCTGGAGCAGGCCTCGAAGCTGGTTCCGGACAGCACGCTTAAGGAATTGCTGGCCGCAGGGCACAAACAGGAGCTGCGCGATTATTTGAAAGGGCGGGATCTGCTGGATCTGATTCAGGATTACAGCCTCAAAGGCATTCCGGCAGGCGATTTTGTTGGCATTCTCCGCAAGCTGCCGGCGCGGCTGTATTCTATTTCGAGCAGCCCTTCCGCCAATCCGGATGAAGTTCATGTTACGGTTCGTGCGGTCCGCTATGAAAGAGGCGGAAGACAGCGCTATGGCGTCTGCTCGGTTCATTTGGCTGACCGCATCCAGCCGGGCGACAGTCTGCCGGTGTTTATCCAGCAGAATCCGAACTTCAAGCTGCCGGCTGATCCGGATGCGCCATTAATTATGGTTGGACCGGGCACAGGGGTAGCGCCATTCCGTTCTTTCCTGGGTGAAAGGGAAGAGCAGGGAGCAGCCGGACGGACCTGGCTGTTTTTCGGGGATCAGCATTTTGCTACGGATTTCTTGTACCAGGTAGAGTGGCAGCGCTGGTTGAAGGACGGCGTACTCACCCGGATGGATGTCGCTTTCTCCAGGGACAAGGACCAGAAGGTTTATGTACAGCACAGGATGCTGGAACGGGGAGCCGAGCTGTACAAGTGGATTCAGGACGGCGCTTATATTTATGTATGCGGTGATGAGAAATATATGGCTCAGGATGTTCATCAGGCGCTGCAGTCTATCTTGGTGCAGCAAGGCGGTCTGAGCCCTGAAGCAGCGGCTGAATATTTAACCGGTCTGCAGCAGCAGAAACGTTATCAGCGCGATGTGTATTAAGGGATAAGGGGATTACGGGACGAAAAGGCTGGGCAGCCGCCCAGCCTGTGAAAGGAGAGAGAGTTTATGTCAGAAAATCATTTGTTGTCCAAGAACAGTGCACCGCACAGCGACGTTGAAGAGATTAAACGAAACAGCAATTATTTGCGGGGCAGCTTGACGGAGACGCTGGCGGACCCGATTACCGGTTCCATACCGGAAGATGACAACCGGCTGATGAAGCATCACGGCAGCTATATGCAGGATGACCGGGATCTGCGGAACGAACGAGCGCATCAGAAGCTGGAGCCCGCTTATCAGTTTATGCTCCGCGTCCGCGCATCGGGTGGTGTGGTGACCCCCGAGCAGTGGCTGATGATGGACCGCATTTCGCATAAATACGGGAATGGCACTATCCGTCTGACGACCCGTCAGTCGTTCCAGCTGCATGGTGTCTTGAAATGGAATTTGAAAAATACGATCCGCGAAGTTAATGAGGCGCTGCTCAGCACGCTGGCAGCCTGCGGAGACGTTAACCGCAACGTAATGTGCAACCCGAATCCGTACCAGTCTGACGTTCACGGCGAAGTGTACGAATGGGCAACCAAGGTCAGCAGACACTTGGATCCGCGGACCAGAGCTTACCATGAAATTTGGCTGGACGAAGAGAAGGTGATCGACAGCCGGGATCAGGATACGGAAGTGGAACCGATTTACGGTCCGGTCTATCTTCCGCGAAAATTCAAAATCGGTATTGCGGTGCCTCCTTCAAACGACGTAGACGTATTCTCACAGGATCTTGGATTTATCGCTATTGTGGAAGACGGGAAACTGGCCGGCTTTAACGTAGCGGTCGGCGGCGGTATGGGAATGACCCACGGCGATCCGAAGACGTATCCGCAGGTCTCCAAAATTATCGGCTTCTGCACACCGGAGCAAATGGTGGACGTCGCGGAGAAAACAGTGACGATTCAGCGGGATTACGGGGACCGGTCGGTTCGTAAGCATGCGCGCTTCAAATATACGATTGATGATCGCGGTATTAACTGGCTTGTCGAGGAATTAACCAATCGTTTGGGTTATTCGCTGGCCGATGCCCGCCCTTATCATTTCGAACATAACGGTGACCGGTATGGCTGGGTGAAGGGCAGCAACGGCAAATGGCATTTTACCTTGTTCATTCAGAATGGCCGTGTTAAAGATTTCGATGATTATCCGTTGATGACCGGGCTGCGCGAAATTGCGAAGGTTCATAGCGGGGATTTCCGTCTGACGCCTAATCAGAATCTGGTTATCGGCAATGTAAGCAGCAAGAATAAGAAAAAGATTCAGAAACTGATTGAACAATACAGCCTGACCGATGGCACCCATTATTCAGCGCTGCGCCGTAACTCGATGGCCTGCGTTGCGCTTCCAACCTGCGGGCTTGCGATGGCGGAGTCGGAACGGTATCTGCCATCGCTGCTGGACAAAATCGAGCCGATGCTGGAGGAAGCGGGCCTGCGCGATGAGGACATCGTGATCCGCATGACCGGCTGCCCGAACGGCTGCGCAAGACCGATGCTGGCAGAGATGTCTTTCATCGGCAAAGCTCCTGGACGCTACAATATGTATCTGGGCGGCGGCTTCAGCGGGAACCGCTTGAACAAACTGTACAAGGAAAATATCGGCGAAGAAGAAATTTTGAGTTCGCTTCAGCCGATGATTAACCGTTATGCCAAAGAACGGCTTGAAGGGGAGCACTTCGGTGATTTCACGATCCGCGCCGGATATGTGAAAGAAGTGCTGGACGGACAGGAATTTCACGCATAAAGAGAGTCTTCGATTAGTAGAGAAATGAGCGCTCCGGATGGGGCGCTTTTTTTCATTGTTAGGATGCCCGCCCTATTCGTCCCACAGCAAATACCCAGGAGGAAGAGTTGTCTCTTTAAACCCAGCCATTTGGCGTTCCTGATAAAGCAGCGGTTTACCTGAGCCAGCCAGAATAAAATTCACCACATCTCCGCGGCTGTCCGCTTTTAGGGCAAACACCAGGGTATAAGCAAAATGTTGGCTCATGGTCTCTCCAATAGCCCCTAACAGATGGTCATGACCCGCCCTTCCTGTGAGATTAAGAAGCACCGTTCCATCCGGCTTAAGTTTGTCAGCTATGATTTGAAAGAACGTTGTAGACACCAGATGCAGGGGAGTGCCCTCCGCGTCAAATGCATCCAATACCACATAATCAAACTTCCCTGCAGGCTGGCGTTCCAGCAAAACCCTCCCGTCTCCGATCTGCACATTATTCCGGCTGTAGCCGAAATAATCTCGACTGATTTGAATCACCACGGGGTCAAGCTCGGCTACCATGATATTCTTCTCTGAAAAATAACGCGACAAGGTCCCAATCCCATGTCCAATCATAAAAACCTCTTCAAAATCAGGTGCGTTATGCTCCATCAAATGAATTATGGCTCTTGGATATTCAAATAAAACACGGTCCGGATCATCCAAATCCATGGCTCCCTGATTAGCCTCGCTGGCAAACTTCAAAACCCGAAATCGGCCTTTCTGGCCATCCAGCTCATCCGTATCGTAAACCGTAATATGGTGGTTAACGGTTTGATCTTGAAATAACAAGTGATGCAAAAGTGTAATCCTCCAATCGTCCATCGTAGGGGTTAAGGGGCTTGATAACTGCCCTTTCACCGCTACGATCTCTAACCTGATATCGAACAGTATAAGATCTAGCAGAGCCTTACGGCAAGGAGTTGGGAGGACAAGGTGACAGGGGTGGTTGATCAACAGCAGTAGGAGGGAAGAGGTGCGAAAGGGAAGCTCCCATGAAAACCCCGGGACATTCGCACCTCACAATCTGTCAGATTTTGAGGATTTTCTTGCGTTTAGTCTGAGATAGGTGAAGAATTAATGCTTTGTTGAGATAAATGTTTTTGTAAAACAAAGATTTTCATGATAAAAATAGAAAAAAGCGAGTTATTTCGCTGTCGCACTCCGTATGGAGTGCGTGGATTGAAATCGGCATAACGGCAAGTTAATTACTACAAGCAACGCGTCGCACTCCGTATGGAGTGCGTGGATTGAAATCTCAACACGTAATTGACGGCGAGTTTTACGAAGTGGTCGCACTCCGTATGGAGTGCGTGGATTGAAATATCCGCACTGCCGGCACGTTATAACGCCTGTGCGTCGCACTCCGTATGGAGTGCGTGGATTGAAATCAATCCGCTACGTGATCGCCGTCACCATCTCGCGGTCGCACTCCGTATGGAGTGCGTGGACTGAAATCAATTAAATGAACTGGACAAAGGGATTAACATTTGTCCAGTTCTATTTTTTTGCGTAAAGAACCAAACATGCACCTGATCAAGGGACCCTCTAATCCAAAATGGATATTATCCAAGAACATATTTGACATATTCCTTTAATGCAAAGATTTGGAATTATCGTCTGTTGAAAGGGCGCGGAGACCGATCCTGTCAGCGTTATTCAAGCGGACCGATTCGATTTTTAACCACAGCAAAAATAACATATTTACGTTCCGAACGGCCGTCACCTACACTTGTGTAAGCGCTAACAAGTTAGCGGTGGCAGCATTCAGACAGATAGCCAATCTGCTTGCCTTAGACCTCTTTCTGGGCCACGCGGCATAAGGCCATGCTGAACTTGAATCTGTCATAGGGCGTCTGCCAAACGGTCCAAGATTAAGCCACTTACTAAGAAGAAGACAGGAGGAATCTGGTAATGAGACAAAGGTTAAAACCATGGGGGATCATCCTGTGCCTGACGATGTTCGTTTCACTGCTTGCCGCTTGCGGTTCAGGATCGAGCGGAGCCGGGGACAGCGGACCGACTTCAGGCTCTGCGGAAGACGTGCATAAGGACGGTTTTCCGATCGTCGACAAGCCGATCACGCTGTCGGTCTTTGCGCCGGACGTTGGCGCTGCTAACTGGGATACGATGCAGGTATTCAAGGACATGGAGAGTATGACCAACATCAAGCTTACTTTCCAGACAGCTCCTGTAGACAGCTTTGAGACTAAAAAGAATCTGGTCTTTGCGAGCGGAGATCTGCCGGACATTTTCTATGCTGCGAATCTGACTCCTGCTGAACAGGTTACTTATGGAGGCCAGGGAACGCTGATTCCACTGGAAAATCTGATTGATGAGTATGCGCCGAATCTTAAAAAGCTGCTGGACGAGAACCCGGATGTCCGAAAATCCATCACTACGCCGGACGGTCATATTTATGCTCTGCCGTATATTGATAAAGGCGCCGTGTGGTACAAAAGCCCGCTGTACTACAACGGAAGCTTTCTGAAGAAGCTTGGCGTAACCAAGCTCCCTGAAACGCCGGATGAGCTTTATGACTATTTGAAACGGGTGAAGACTGAGGATCCGAACGGTAATGGACAGGCGGACGAAATCCCGCTCACCTCTACCAAACTGAAGGACATCCGTGTGCAGCTGCTGGGTTTCTGGGGTATGTACGACGAGATATATTACGCAGACAAAGAGGGGAAAGTGCACTACACTCCGCAGGAGGAAGGGTACAAGGAATATTTGACCTTCTTGAACCGTCTGTGGAAGGATGATTTGCTGGATCACGAAACCTTCTCCCAAACGGACGATCAGAAGAAAGCCAAGGGGAAAAATAACCAGGTTGCGCTGTTCAACGACTGGCTGCCTTACTTTATGCTGGGCGGGGAGCCCAACACCGAAAATCCGTTTATGGCGCCGCTGAAGACGGGATTCCCGGACTCTCCGGTCGTGGCCAAAAACTCGGGCATTTCCAAAAACGGCACGTTTGCCATTTCCAAAACCAATCCGGCTCCGGAAGCAACGATGCGCTGGGTTGATTATCAGTATGGCTATGAAGGCTCAACTTTGTTCAACCAGGGGCCGGAAAATGTGTTGTGGAAATATACGGACAAAGATAAACATATCAAAGAGTGGCTGCCCGTTCCGGGTGGAGGCGACCGTGAGCAGTACCGCGGTACTCTGACGCCAAACTACGGTATTACGACGCCTGGTGTCAGTCTGCCCGAAGTTACCCAGGGCTTGAGATCGGAAATTGACGATTGGGTTGAGAAGGAGAACAAGGAGAAAATTCTGCCTTACGCGAAAGTGCCTTACCCGAACGTCTTCTTGACCGAAGAGGAACAAAACGAAGTTACTGCGCTTCAGTCCGACCTGAGCAACTATGTGGAGCAAATGGAAGCCAAGTTTGTAACGGGTCAGGAGCCTCTTTCGAATTGGGATAAATATAATGCCCAAGTGAAGCAAATGGGCGGCGACCGCATCGCGGAGATCTACCAGGCGGCCTATGACCGCTGGGATCAGCAGGGAACTAAATAGTGCTTAATTAGCTTGGTGAAAAATAAAAGCTGGCGATTTCGGAGCCACGGGCCTGATTAACGCCAGCTTTTTATTTTGCTGAAAATCCTGGGAAGTCGCAGCCTGAATTACAGCAGTCCAACCATTTGCAGCCCATGTAAAATGCCATCTTCGTCCGCTGATTTAGTCACGTATTTGGCTGCGGCTTTGGCTTCCGGAACTCCGTTGCCCATAGCGATGCTGTTCGTAATCTGCGAGAGCATCTCAATATCGTTAAGTCCATCTCCAAAAGCATATTGGCGTTCGGCCGGAATACCCAGCTTCTCGGTGATCTTGGCAATGCCTTTGGCTTTGGAGCCGCCCGCTGGAATGACGTCGGTGGAGTAAGGATGCCAGCGGATCAGATCGAAGGCTTTAAATTGCTGCTCGTATTCCTGTTCTTCGCCTTCTTCGCAGAACAGCAGGGACTGATAAATGTCGCGGTTCTGGTAGTAAAGCGGGTCATGACCGGGAAGATCGTAAATTTTTAAAGTCCCCATGCTGGCGGTAACGTATTCGTGATCCGGGACCGTCACCTTCATATCCTCGTGATCCATATAAACGACGGGGTGATTACGCTGGAGAGCCAGGTCCGTCAGCTGCTGCAGAGCATTTTTATCCATGGGATTGGTGTAAATTGCCTCGCCGCGCAGGACGACGTATTGACCGTTGTAGCTGACAAAGCTGTCGATGTCCAGCTCTTTCCGAAGTTCTTTAAACATAAAGGGAGCCCGGCCGGTCGCGATTGCCACTTCATGGCCCAGGCGTTTTAAGGCAAATACCGCTTCTTTGGCGGAAGCCGGCACCTTTTTATCCTCCCCCAGCAGCGTTCCGTCTATATCGAAGAAAATAATACTTCTCTCCGTCATTTTTTCACCTGACTTTCAGAAAATTTTTGTTTGTTTGCAACTAGTCTTCATCATTATAACAAACCTTTAGGAAAATGGCCGGAATACCGCTTATTTTTCCTTGTCTTTAACAATTCTTACATGCAGATAACCTTTCTCGGAGCGAATTTTCATGTTCTGCCTTTATACTTGGAGTGTTAGCGAAAATATTCGACGTTTATTCAGGAGGGAGCTGCTTCGTGGGAATG
Organism: Paenibacillus physcomitrellae; assembly: GCF_002240225.1. Lineage (NCBI taxonomy): Bacteria > Bacillati > Bacillota > Bacilli > Caryophanales > Paenibacillaceae > Paenibacillus > Paenibacillus physcomitrellae. The sequence continues at coordinate 427,938 of NZ_CP022584.1, forward strand.
CGTCAACTGCGCATTATGATTTTAACGGCCGGTTACGGAGAGGGGCATAATCAGGTTTCCAGAGCTGTGGAGCAGGAATTCGCCGCCAGAGGCATCAAGGACGTATTCATCGTGGATTTGATGAAGGAGGCCCACCCGCTGTTAAACTCGGTTTCGACGAAATTATATTTGAAGAGCAGCCTGACTTCCCAGTACGGCTTGGACCTCTATGGCTGGAGTTATTATTGGACGAGGGGAACCCGTCCGGGCAGCTCGCTGGGCAAATATTTTAATTCCCTTGGAAAAAGAAAGCTAAAAGCCCTGCTGAGCCAGGTCTCTCCCGACATCATTCTAAACACCTTCCCTTTCGGGGCGGCAGCTGAAGCCGGAAATGAGCTTGACGTGCCGGTCTGCACGGTGATCACCGATTATACGCTCCACGGACGATGGACGCATCCGGCCATGAGCCGCTATTATGTGGCGACGGACGAATTGAAATATGATATGGAGAAGAAAGCCTTTGCTTCAGCGCAGCAGATTCTGGTGACGGGGATTCCGGTCCGCAGAGGTTTTGTCCTGCGGAATCAAGGCGCCGGGGATGACCGGGGACACTATCAGCAGCAGGAAATTCCGTCAGGAGACCGTGCTCACCGCAACAAGCTGGTAATGCTCAGCGCCGGTTCATTCGGCGTACCGCAGCAGCTGGAGGAGATCGTCCGGAGGCTGTTGGCGGCGGGAAACTGCCGGCTTGCGATCGTCTGCGGCCGCAATGAACGACTATATGCCAGGTGGTCCGCAATGTTTGGCGGAAACCCGAAAGTCGAAATTTTCGGATTTGTGCCGAATATCCACGAAATTATGGCGCAGGCCGCCTGTCTGGTTACGAAGGCGGGAGGGGTCACTTTATCGGAAGCGATCGCGCTGCGCGTGCCTGTGTTTATCTATAAACCTTTTTCAGGACAGGAGAAGGAAAACGCGGTTTATCTCGCCGGAAAAGGCGCAGCCACAATCGCGGAAAGCGCCCCGGAGTTAAGCCGGCAAATCAGCCGTTTGCTGGATAATCCCGCAGAAGAAATGGGAATTCGCAGACGAATGTCGGATCTCTGCAAGGGCGTGGCGGCGGAAAAGATCGTCAGTGATATGCTGGAGCTGCTGGAAAGCAGGCTGCGGGTTACGGTTTAATAAAAGGATCCCGCAGGGGAGCCGATAGCCGGGGGAATTCATGGACAACAAAAGCAATTGCAAAACGTGCAGGACAGGCGTGAAATGGATATCCGCCTTCAGCCTGCTGCTGATTCTTGCTGCAATCGTTTATGTGGCTTATTTAATCAAAACCGGACAATATTCCAAAGTCATGAATTCCGTTCAGCAGCTGGGGATTTTAGGGATTGTCGCCGGCATTTTCATCCAGGCGGTGCTCAATATGCTGCCGGTTCCGGGGGAGTTTTCCGCTTTGCTTCTGCTGGAGGTATACGGACCGGTATGGGGAGGCGTTTATGCCTGGATCGGCGGGATCGTAGGTTCCATAGGCGGCTTGTATCTGACCCGCTGGGTGGCTAAACCTCATGTAGCGGCAGTAAAACCGGCGCTCGACAAGATGGAAGAGTGGCTGGGCAGGTACGGGGACTTAGGGCTTCTGATGATCCGGTTTGTGCCGTTTGTCCCTTACCATGTCGTCAATTATGCGGCGGGGCTGTTGAAAGTGGGACTTTGGGGGTTTGCCTGGACGACGGCCGTAGGCATTTTACCTTATTCCATCGCCATGAGCTGCCTTTATGCGGGAATGCGGAGCAGTCCCTGGGTTTGGGCACTTGTACTCGGCATCGGCATTGCCGCGGCAGCCTGGCTGTTTTTTTTTCGGAGAAAAAACGTTGTGCTTGACCGCAAATGAAAGGTCTCAAACCTGAAAAAGCAGCTTCCCTGTCTTCTTGAGAGAAAAGCTGCTTTTATTGTTGTTCCAGCGAGCCTTAAACTCTGCTCATCGTGCTGATCGAACTGTTCGTGGTGCTTGGGTTGAAACGCCAGGAGCCGGATTCCATCCATTCGATAAATTGATCAGTGACCGTCTCCAGATACTGTTTGGTAGGTTCGTGGATCAATTCGCCCTGCTCGTTGAATTTCTCGTGAGCCGTGCCAATATAAACTTCGTGGCCCTGATAAAACGGGGAAGCGATGCTGGGCGAGAATAAAATTTCGCGCAGATGCAGCTGGGCGCGCACGCTGCCCAGAAAACCCATGGAAGATCCGAGAATCCAGGAGGGTTTGCCTTTCATGACCTTGTCTACGCGCGACAGCCAGTCTATCGCATTTTTAGTGACGCCCGGAATGGAGTAATTGTATTCTGGTGTGATCCACAAAACCGCGTCAGCCATATTAACTTTATGTTTAAAGATTTGAACGCTTTCCGGCGGATCCAGCTCAATATCCTGATTGTAAAACGGGAGCTCATGAATTTCTAAAATTTCTATATCCATCTTGTGTTTAAATTGTTCCTGCATGTAACGGGCAAGTCTCATATTAAAAGAATCCTTCCGCAGACTTCCTACAATAGTTGCAATTTTCAAGGGGGTTCCTCCTTTTCTTAAGTATAAATTATGTAATTGGGCTAATAACTCTCCTGTTAAGATAATAGCACTAATGAACCGGTTTTAACCAGTCATATGAGGCAATTGCAGATTTAGAAAGAATAAAAAATACTGCAATATTCCAAAATTTCCTCCGTTATGAGGTCAAATTTGTACAAAAATCCGGACAGGAGTAAACCTTAAAGAAGGTGAACGTGTATAAATCCGCCAAGAGAGGGAATCTACATAAGAACGTGGAATACTTGCCGCCGCTTGCAAAAGTTCCTTTTAGCGGAAATCAGGATAGAACGGAACCTTTTTGAACCCTATGTCGTTTTATATATATCCGTACAAAGCGATTCGAAAGAGAAAATCAGTCGCCAAGCATTAAAATTTGAGCAACAGGAGTGGATGTACATGATGAAACCAATCAAATTAGCCGCAGGAGCCTTTTTCATTTCTACCGTGTTTGCCTTATCGGCATGCAGTTCCAATGCTTCCAATGAAGCTCAAACGGCAAGCCCGTCCCCGTCTGGTACGGAAACTGCCTCCGAAGCCCCTTCGGGCGCCGGTCAGGAGGCATCCGCAACCCCGCCGGCAGCCACCAATGGAGGCACCGAGCCTTCGGCCCCGGCAGAACAGACTTCCTCGGCCGAAGAGCAGATCAAGCAGCTGCTGGAGCTGGCGAAGAAAGGGGAAGCGCCCGGCATTCCGTTTGCCGCCCACAACTCCTTGATTGATGATGTGACCAAAGCATGGGGAGAAGCCGATAAGGTGGATATGGCAGGCAGCGGCTTTTATGCGACCTACGCGAAGAAAGACGCAGTGTTTGGATATAACAAAGGAAGCCAGCTTTTTGATGTCCGGTCCAGCAGCCCGGATTTGCAGAAGCTGACGCTCGAAGAGATCGAGTCGGCACTCGGCAAGCCGGTCTCCACCAAGAAGAACGGGGACGACAGCATTTATATTTACACCGCCAATGATCAATTTCAATTAAAATTCATCATTCCTGCTTCGACCGGGAAGGTGGATCATATTTCGGTATTTTCACCGCAGGATGCCGTTAACAATATGGCGGGATAACCTTTCATGAATCCAATAAGCCCCCTTGAAGCTGCTTCAAGGGGGCTTGCTTTTTTTGAGTACGGCCGTCAGGCCAAACAGTTTCCAGTAACCTGGAAGGACAACAAAGAGAGCCAAGAGAGCTATGCCAAGAAGAATACGGATTACGCGATCCGCTCCGCCAACGTTTTTATTATGATTTCCTCCTTGAATCGCTTTTATTGAGCGGCCGTTTCGGATAATAAGAGAAACCCGGATATTTTACGACAGGCCACTTTTCTTTCCGCAGTTTGGACATGAAGGCAGGCTGCACGTTCAGATTGGTTCCCACAAGCTCCTTGGGCGTAAGGGCCAGCCATTGATTAAGCGAAACATCCTGAAACCGGTCACTTTTGAACATTTCAAGAAACCAGAGCGTCGTATCGCCCGTGTTCTGAATGTAGTGTCCGTAGGCAAACGGGACATAACCTACGTCGCCGGCCCTGACATCGAACGTTCGGGCGGCTCCGCTGCCGGCAAACACCGTCATGCGCCCGCTGCCGGACAAGTAATACTGCCATTCGTCCTTGTTGGGATGCCAGTGCATTTCGCGCATGGCGCCGGGTTTGATTTCCACGAGCGCGGCCGCCACGGTTTTTGAGATCGGAAAATTGGTTGAATCCACAATGCGCACCGACCCTCCAGGCGTAATCAGCGGTTCCTGGGCCAGCAGCTCGTGTTTGAATGACAGCGGGACCGATCCGTAAGGGGAGGAGACGGCTTGGCTCTCCAGGCTGCCCGGAACCGGGGCCTGGTAGATATACACCTGTTCGTCCGGAATGCTGCTGAAATCGGAGAGGGGTACGCCAAAGTTGGCGGATAAAACGTCTTTGGGCGTATGGGCAACCCAATCGGACAGGGACAACGTATTTAAATCCGAAAAAGCACCGTCGTCGAAGACAAGCAAAAATTCGCAGCCTTCCTCAAGCCCTTGAATCGAATGGGGAATACCCGGCGGAAAATACCAAAGGTCCCCCTGTTTTACATCGGCGATAAAATTGCGCCCGTCCTGGTCAACGGCCGTGATTCGGGCATTGCCCAGCAGCATGTAAGACCACTCGGCCTGCTGATGCCAGTGCAGCTCGCGGACGCCGCCTGGCGTCAATGCCATGTTAACGCCGGCAAGGGTGGTGGCAATCGGCAGCTCGCGCTGCGTGACCTCGCGGGACCAGCCCCCTTCATTAAGCTGCATGTGTGCATTCGAGAAAGAGAAACGCATGTTGGGTACAAGACCGTTGTCCGTATCGGGTGGCACCAGCAGGTCTGGATTTTGAAGATCCAGCATTACGTTTCGCGGCCCTTTATCCTCTGTGCCTTCCTTTCCTCTGATCGGCTGGGGAATCGGCACCGGCTGCTTTGACTTATCGTACAAATTCAACTCCATTCTCCTTTCATCCTGAGTTTCCGCGAAATGGCGGCAAATCTCCATACAACATTGAATATGAGCGGGGAGGCGTTTTATGCAGGGGGAAACAAATTTAAACAAAAGTGTTGACAGGAATTAAAATAAGGAGTATAAATAAATTGTGCAAAAGATAATTGTTCGAAACATAAACAGCTTGAAACCAATCAACCGAACCTAATCGGCCAAAGCAATGCTCACGGGAGAAACTGACCGGCCAGCAAATTAAAAAAAGTTGAGTCAGGTCCAAAAAGTTTTGCACGTTTAAATGTAGGTATTTATTTTTTTAAGCAAATATGTTGTTGACAATCAAATTGGTAAAAACTAAAATGAGTGGAGGAAATCAACATGCACAAAGCAATCGTAATCGGTACAGGTCCAGCGGGGTTAACTGCAGCTATCTATCTGGCAAGAGCTAATCTGCAGCCATTGGTCATTGAAGGCGATCAGCCGGGCGGCCAGCTGACTACCACAACGGAAGTAGAAAATTTCCCCGGTTTCCCGGAGGGCATTCTCGGTCCGGATCTGATGGACAATATGAGAAAGCAGGCCGAGAAATTCGGCGCGGCTTTCCAAACCGGCTGGGTCAAGGAGATCGATCTGCAAAACCGGCCATTCACGCTGCGGCTGGAGAACGGTGAGACTTTGACGACGGAAGCCCTGATTGTTTCCACAGGGGCATCGGCTAATTTGCTGCATATCCCGAATGAGATGGAGAACATCGGCAGAGGCGTCAGCACCTGCGCGACTTGCGACGGATTTTTCTTCCGCGGCAAAAAAATCATCGTGGTCGGCGGCGGAGATTCCGCCATGGAAGAGGCTCATTTCCTGACCCGCTTCGCCAGCGAAGTGCGTGTCGTGCACCGCAGAGAGGAATTGAAGGCCTCCCGCATCATGCAGGACCGTGCCCGCAGTAATGAAAAAATCGAATGGAGCCTGAACCGTACGCCGATTGAAGTAGTGGAAGGGGAACACGGCGTAACGGGCCTTAAAGTTCTCAACAATGAAACTGGCGAAACCGAAGTCATCGACACACAGGGTATCTTTGTAGCGATTGGACATCGTCCGAACACGGCGTTTTTGCAAGGCCAGCTGGAAACGGATGCTAACGGCTACCTGGTCGTTAAACCGGGGACTTCCGAAACGAGCATTCCGGGCGTATTTGCCTGCGGCGACGTTAAGGACCCTGTTTACCGTCAAGCGATTACGTCGGCGGGCAGCGGCGCCATGGCGGCACTGGACCTGGAAAGATTCTTGGATGAACACCCTGTAGCAGAGCCGTCTGTGCAGGAGGTGGTCTAATCCCCTTTGCTTTGACCGTTAAGCATGCTGCACAACCAAAAATATAAAAAACACTTATTGGAGGAATTTTAAAATGGCACAAGAACGTACTGGAGTTGCAACTCTTGGAGGGAACCCAATTACACTGATCGGACCTGAATTGAAAGTTGGCGATATAGCCCCTGATTTCCGCATTAACAAAGACCTGGTGACGGAAGCCGGTTTGTCTGACTATGCGGGCAAAGTGAAGTTGATTTCCGTTGTTCCTTCCCTGGACACGGACGTGTGTGACGCGCAGACCCGCCGTTTTAACGAAGAAGCCGCTAAATTGGGCGATAATGTTGTAGTGCTGACTGTATCCGTTGACCTTCCGTTTGCGCAAAGCCGTTTCTGCTCCGTAGCGGGTATTGATAAAGTTGAAACTTTGACGGACTACAAACACCGTTCTTTCGGTGAAGCTTACGGCGTATTGATCAAAGAACTTCAATTGGAAATGCGTTCGATCTTTATCATCGATGCTGATGACACGATCCGTTACGTGGAATATCTGAGCGAAATGACCGACCATCCTAACTATGAAGCAGCCATTTCTGCTTTGAAACAACTGGTTTAATTTAATCTTGTCTTAAAAAAAGCTCAGCTGCTGGGCTGCAGCCCTTCGGGCTGGAAAGCGGCGATTGGGGACGATTTTTGTCTCCGGTCGCCGCTTTTTTATGGCCTAAAGATAGGAATTTTATTGACTTTACAAAATACCTCGTGATACATTGTGAATATACGATATACACAATTTACGGAGGAGGTATGTTATGCTCGCGTTAGACATTCGGAAATTGCACAAAAAATACTCAGACTTTCAGATAAAAGACGTCTCATTTCAGTTGGAGAAGGGTTATATCATGGGGTTTATCGGTGCCAATGGCGCCGGGAAAACAACCACGATAAAATCGATCTTAAACCTGATTCAAATCGATAGCGGCGAGATCTACGTTTTTGGCAAGAATATGGCGGAGCACGAATTGGAACTGAAGCAGGAAATCGGGTGCGCCTTCGGTGATATTGATTTCTATACACGCAGCAAGATAAAAACGATGACCCAAATCACAAAGAAGTTCTATAAGAATTGGAATGACGAAACGTATTATAACTATTTGCAAAGATTCAAATTGGATGAAAACAAAAAAATTGCCGAATTGTCTACAGGAATGAGAGTCAAGTACAGCTTGGCCCTTGCTTTATCCCATGGCGCGAAGCTTCTCATCCTGGATGAACCGACAAGCGGACTCGACCCTGTTTCAAGAGACGATCTGCTCGATATCTTCCAGCAGCTTATCGTTGATGGCGAGATCAGCATTCTGTTCTCCACCCATATTACATCCGACTTGGAGAAATGTGCGGATTTTATAACCTTTATTGAGAATGGGCAAATCATCGCCAGCTCCGAGAAAAACGATTTTAAGGACTCCTATCGTTTGCTCAGCGGCAGCGAGGATCAGCTTAACGAGGTGAAGGAACAGTTGATTTCGTACAAAATAAACTCTTTCGGCTTTACCGGATTGATTCATACCAAAGACCTCGAGCCATTCTCAGAGCTAAAGGCAATCACGCCAAGTCTTGAGGAAATCATGATTTACTTCGCGAAAAAGGAGGATGTGCATGTATAATTTGGTGATGAAAGATTTGAAATTAGGCGTAAATCCCTGGTTCCTTGTATTGCCTTTATTTACGGGGGCCTTGATGTTTGTTCCCGGTTGGGTTTATTTTATCGTCCCGCTTTATTTCTGCTTCATAACGGTGCCGAATATGTTTGGCGGATTTAAAAGTCAGAACGACTTGGTGTTTAGTACAATTATGCCCGTGACCAAAAAAGACATCGTAAAAGCCAGAATCACCGTTGTTGTCATTCTGGAGCTCTTGCATCTGCTTGTTGCCATGATCTTCAGCCTGTTTACGCTTCGGTTATACCCGAATCTCACTTATTATTTCTTTGCGCCGCACACGGGGTTTTGGGGATTATGTTTCATCATGCTTGGGATCTTCAACATCGTATTTCTGCCCATGTATTACAAAACGGCCTATAAGTATGGAGCGGCAACCGTTGTATCCATTACGGCCGCCATCCTTTTTGCCGGAGCTGCCCAATGGGCCGGAATAAGCAGTCCGTGGATGAACGGTATTTTTTATGGCTCCGGTACAAATCATACGTTGCAGCAGCTCTCCATACTGGCCCTAGGCATTGTCATTTTTATTGCTTTCACTCTGATTGCTTACCGGATTGCGGTGAAACGATTCCTAAAAGTGGAGATATTATGAACGTAACGATTTTGAATACATCCGAGAAACCGATCTATCAGCAGATTTATGAACAGATCAGCGCTCAAATCCTGAAAGGCGAGTTGGAAAGCGGTTATTGCTTACCGCCCATTCGGCAGGCGGCGCTGGAGCTTAGAGTCAGCGTCATCACCGTAAAGAAAGCCTGGGAAGAACTCGAACGAATAGGTTTGATCAATACGGTAACGGGGAAAGGATGTTTTGTAGCAGAATTTACCGCGGAAGAGATGTCGCGAATACGCAGCGAAATGATTCTGAAGCAAATGGAAAGCGACGCCTTGTACTACAAATCCTTTGGCGTCACCCTGGATGAAATGATTGAGATGTTGAAGAAGATTTATTGACAGCTTGAGCGGCGATGAAGATTTTTAATATGTTGGTTGGATAACTTCAACAGGCTATTAAATGGGCGCCTTGTTTGCACCGTAGAAGCTGCAGTTCATAAGCAAAAGAAGGCCCCCGGTTCCGCTATTTGGCGGCTCCGAGGGCCTTCGCTGTATGGACACTCAGGCCTGCTTGGTTCTCAGCCGCTGCCCGCGTCTGGAGGACCAAAGGCGGAGCCCGGTCAGCAGGGCAGCGGCGGTGCTGATGCAGGCAGAGGTCATGAAGACGACATGCATGCCTGCAATAAAGATGTCCGGTTGCCCTGGAATCAGCCCGGTAACGCGGTGCCCCGCTTCCGAGCTCATCACGCCGAACAGGGTTGTGGTAGCTACCGTAATGCCCACCACCATCCCGACGTTTCGGATCAGGGAGTTGATGCTGCCAGCGATCCCAAGCTGAGTTTTGGGAATCCGCGACATGACCAGCGAGTTGTTCGGCGACTGAAAGACGCCGTTACCCAAGCCCAGCATGGCGATCCATAAGCCGACAAGCGCAATCGGGCTTCCTTCATGCAGATTAGCCAGGCCTACCTGTGCGATGACGGTTACGACCAGACCCACGAAGGTCAGCAGCTCGGAACCGATTTTGTCCGATAAGGCGCCGCTCAGCGGAGCTACGATCACCATCATGATCGGGAACAGCATCAGCAGGAACCCGGCATGAAACGGTGACAGGTTCAAGATGCTCTGCGCGTAAAAAGGCGCAATGATGTTGTAGCAGAAATTGCCCACGAAAACTAGAAATCCGCAGGTAATGCTTAAAGAAAACAACGGATTCTTAAACATGGTCAGCTGGAGCAGAGGATTTTCCTTCCGTGATTCGACCCAGAGAAAAACACCCAGAGTCACAACGGCCACAATCAAAGCCGCCACGATCTTCATATCTCCATAACCATATTGCTGACCCAGCAGCAGGCCGGAGAACAATGCCACTATAAATAAGGTAAACAAGAGACTGCCTTGGCTGTCGATTTTTACCTTCAGCTTCGTATAGTCCTTAGGCAGGACCCGGATTCCGAAGATAAAAGCAATAATTCCGATCGGCAGGTTGACCCAGAAAATATATTCCCAGCCCAGCGCCGAGATGATCACCCCACCCAGACTTGGACCGGCGATACTGCCCAGCGAAACAAAAGTGCCGACCAGGCCCAGTGCTCTGCCCCGTTCGGTGCTCGGGAAAATATCAGTAACAATTCCCTGGCTGTTCGCCATGGTCATCGAGGCTCCTACGGCCTGAATCAGGCGGGAGGCGATGAGGAAGGGGAGACTGTGGCTTAACCCGCATAAAGCGGAACCAATAATGAAGATCACCATTCCGATTTTGAAAATTTTGATTTTACCGATGATGTCTCCCAGTTTGCCGAAAAATAAAATCGCCGCGCAGATCGTCATCAGGTAGCTGGTGACCACCCATTCCGTTTGCGCTACCGGCAGGTTCAGCGTTTTGGAAATGACCGGAAGCGCGATGTTGACGATACTCCCGTCGAGCGTGGACATGAAGGTAAACAAATTCATGACGATCAGGATAATCCAGCGTCTTCTCTGTATGTTCGGATCGTCCTGATAAGTTTTCCTGGGGGCGGCTGCCGCTTGACTCATCAATGTAGACACCTCTATTCTCTAAAAAACTAGTTAGTTGCACCCGCAACTAACTTAACCTTTCTTAATGTACTCCGATTTTGTTGCGGACGCAACTGAATTAAGGTAAAATTCTCCTCAAACCGTTCAGCCAGATCGGCGTTCCAAAGGAAGGTGCCAATGGTGAAACAACCATCCATAGGGAAGCTCATTTCCCTGATCAGCCGGGTTAACCAAAGAAAGCTTGCCAGCCAGTTAAAAGCATTCGGTATCGGAAGCGGCGGCGCCCACAGCTATTTAAAAGCCATTCTCCAGCGTCCCGGGCAGAGTCAGGAGCAGCTTACCAGTGATTTAAAATTCGATAAAGCCACGACTACCCGCACGGTCAGACAGCTTGAAGAGGCCGGATATATCGAACGCAGGACCGACGAGAAGGACCGGCGCTCCATCCGGCTGTATCCGACGCAGAAGGGGAAGGAATTTGCCCCGACGCTTCAAGCTATTTTGGATGAATCGAACAGCCGGCTGACCCGGGATTTGACCGCGGCGGAGCAGCGCCAGTTTGTACAGCTTCTTCAGAAGGTATACGGCAGTCTGCTGGATCAAACCGAAGGCAAAGAATAAAGCCTCGGTGGACGTTTTGGAATTCCGCGTTGCTAATCCTAATATGAACCAAACCTTTCTTATAAATCCTTTAATGTGTTTAACCTCATAGCTAACTCCAAAACAGCCTTCCCAATCCGGGAGGCTATTTTGCCTGTTCTCTATGTATTTGACATTTAATTAGAAGATTAAGGCACAGTTTAGTAGAAAAATGGTTGTTCTTTCTGATAGATTCGTCGATGCCTCGCTAGATTCCTCGCATAAGATAAAGTGCAACAAGAAAAGGAGGAATGAAACATGGCTATTTTGTTACCGCTGCAAACGTTCGACATCGGCCCCGGTATCGGTAAATCTTATTTTGAGGATTTGCGCGGCGGCACCAACGCTACGGTTACCGTAAATAATGACGGGGCCGCCCCGATTGATCTTGTCTTGTTCCCGGTCAATTCTCCGGTGCTCACGTATACGATTCCGGCCGGAACCAGCCTGACCATTGGTGTCGGTTTGCTTCTCGTCGCAGCACTTCTGACCGGGCCGGCTGCAGGTACCTTTGGTACGATTCAGATTGTTGCTTCTGATTTCTAAACGATATGAGGCTTGTGGCGATCCCATATCCTAGGCGGGCGTGGGATCGTCTTCTTTTATTCGCCATAAATAAATCTCTCCAGAGTCTCGAGGGCCAAATGCATGTCCGGTTCCGAGTTGTCGAGCTCAAGGACACTGGATTCAGGTATTGGCCAGGCCAAACTGCGAGGGCCCAGTGAATGTCTGAATTCGTCCCAATGTGTCAACTTCCAGGCGTCAAGCGGAGAACGGCGAGCTTCTATTCTTGAGCGGTACAGGGATTCGTCCGCCAGTCTTACGAGAACGACTTTGACTTCTACCTCCGCCAGCGTCCGGCCGATGCGCTGGAGTTCATCTTCAATCCAGCTTTCCATTGCCGTCTCCTGGGTGAAGGGACCGACAACAAACACATCTGTATCCAGCACTACATTGTCCAGTGCCGCGTCCATGGTAATTCGGTAACCGAGATCACGGCATAGTTCTTTATAAGCCGAGGAGTCCCGGTCAGCCGGATCTAAACCCTTCATGCTCATGAGGGCGTTCGCCGCGGGTCTAAGCAGAACGTCCATATCAAAAAAAGCCGCCTTGCGGCGGGCGCAAAGCGCCTTGGCCAGCGATGTTTTTCCGGCGCCGGCAGGGCCCAGAAAAAATACCAGTTTGCTCATCTTCGTTACCTCCATCAGCTTGTCCTGATCATAGACTATTGCTTACCTATCATATTAAAAAAACAATTGACCAGCCAGATGCCGTTTTAATTTTTTCCATAATCATGGAACCTGGATAGGCATTCGCACATAAGATAAACCGACAAGGATCAGTCAGAAGGAGGAAACGTCTTGGCGGTTGTAAATGCAAATTCGGAAGACGTTAAGCTGCTGGCCCGCCTGATGCGGGCGGAAGCGGAAGGGGATCTTGATCCGGGCATGCTGATGGTCGGAAATGTAGGTATTAACCGCATTCTAGCCAACTGCCTGGATTTCAAGGGCATCCGGACCATGGACCAGATGGTATTCCAATCGCCCGGCGGATACGAATCAACACAGAAGGGCTATTTCTACCAGAGAGCCCGCGAAAGGGATATCCGTTTGGCACAGCGCGCGATCAACGGAGAAAGAACGTGGCCGGCCAGCAATGCTTTATGGTTTTTCCGTCCGGCTGGGGATTGTCCGGCAACCTGGTATAACCAGCAGAACGTCGGCAGATACAAAGCCCACTGCTTTTTTGCTCCGGCGGCAGGGGAATGTCCGGCAGTCTATTAAGCTTGTCCGGGCGATTCGCCGAAATGCATGTTTATTCATTGTTAACCATTTGATTTAAGGAGGAAATGTTCAATGTTTAACCCGAATTACCGCGCTTCCTATACGTTTGGAGGCACTCAGACGGCTATGCCTAACCAAGCAGCAGGTACTCAGGCTGCTATGCCTAACCAAATGGGAGGTACTCAGGCGGCTATGCCTATGCAGATGGGAGGCACCGGCACGCCGCCGTCGCTGAGCGGCAACCAGATGACTCAAGGAGGAGCGGTGGTTGTATCGCCTACACCTACTTACGAGCAGTCTTATATTGAGAACATTTTCCGCATGAACCTCGGCAAACTCGGCACCTTCTATATGACGTATGAGAACAACAGCCAATGGAATGCGAAAATTTTCCAAGGCATACTGGAAGCGGCTGGACGTGACCATATCATTATCAGCGACCCTAAAACTGGCCAGCGTATCGTAATGCTTATGGTGAATTTTGACTATGCCACTTTTGATCAACCGCTTAACTATACTTATCCGGGTGTGATCGGCAATCCGCCTACCGCAACAAGACGGGGCTAAAAGGCGTAAAATGACGAACCTTCTCCACATTTGGGGGAGGTTCTTCTGTTTTTACTGCATTTCTGTACTATAACGGGGTTTGACTGTGTAGTGTATAAATATATAATGAAGTTAAAGATTTATGAAAAAGTTGACACATCTTTTCTGAAAGGGGGTGGAACCATTGGGAAGTTGACGCTTAAGCCTGCTGTATTTTTTGCTTATGATCCATATTTTAATCCGCGAAGGAGGTGCTCCTACTCACCGCCTGCAGATGCGGGGGTAGGATTAAGGATTGAGTGACCCTTTACCGAGTCTTTTACATTTGGTATTCATTTTATTATTGGTGATTTTAAACGGTTTCTTTGTATCGGCCGAATATGCCATCGTCAAAATTCGAGGCGGCCGGATCGATACGCTTGTTGAAGAAGGAAGAAAAAATGCGGCTGCGGCCAGAAGCATTATCAACCATCTCGATGGTTACATGTCCGCCTGTCAGCTGGGGATTACTTTGGCCTCGCTTGGACTGGGCTGGGTCGGACAGCCGGTGGTGGCGTCCTTCTTGCAGCCTTTATTTGAAACGTTCGGCTGGAAGCAGGGCTGGGCGTACGGCATCTCTTTTATCATCGCCTTTCTCTTTATAGCCATTCTGCACATCGTGCTTGGCGAACTGGCACCCAAAACGATTGCGGTGCGCAAAGCCGAAGAAGTTACTTTGCTTTCGGCCAAACCGATGAAGGTTTTCTACAGAATCATGTACCCTTTAATTTGGGTCGTCAATGGTCTTGCCAATAGGCTGCTGGGCCTTCTTCATATCAGACCCGCCAGCGAGCAGGACTATTTGCATACCGAGGAAGAAATCCGGATTATGATGAAGGAAAGCAGCGAAAGCGGTTTGATCGACAGCGCTGAAATGAAGCTGGTTGACAACATCTTTGATTTCGCGGCGACAACGGCGCGGGAGATTATGATCCCTCGTACGGAAATGATCTGTTTGTACATGAATAATTCGCTGCAGGACAATATCGATATCGCTGTGGGCGGCATGCGGACGCGTTATCCTTTGTGCGATACGGACAAAGACCACATTATCGGTTTTATCCATATCAAGGATATGATCCGTTCGGATTGCAGTGATCTCAGGGAGCTGCTTCGTCCCATACTGGCAGTGCCTGAATCGATATCGATCAGCGATCTAATGAAACGCATGCAGAAAAGCAAAACGCAAATCGCAATCCTGATTGATGAATATGGCGGAACATCGGGACTTGTTACGCTGGAAGACATCATGGAGCAAATTGTAGGCGAAATTCAGGATGAGTTTGACGAGGAACGTCCGGGTATTGAGCAAATCGAAGACGACGTTTATTCGATTGACGGGTTGATGCTGATTGATTCGATCAACGACCGGTTCAATCTGGAGATGGATTCAGAGGACTATGATACGATTGGCGGCTGGCTGTATGCGCGCATCGAGGTTCTCCCGCCGAAAGTGGGGCAGAGCGCCGAATTTGGCGGCTACCTGTTTACGGTTGAGGAGACAGACAACAAGAGAATTTCGCGCGTCAGACTGCTCAAACAGCAGTTTATTCCGCTTGAAGAAGCGGGCGCTTGATGAAATAGAAGAAAGTAAGCAAGGATGCAAGGAAGTAAGAAACAAAGTAAGTAAGCAAGGAAAGCAGTAGAAAAAGGGAAGAGCGCGGCGATAGGCCGCGTTTTTTCATGGTCTTTTAACTATATGTAGAGATTTCTATAGGGACTTTAGTATAATAAAGGGAAATGGAGAGGAGTGTAAAGCTGTGAACGAAGTTCTGAATGTAGATCTGCAATTTAAACCGAAATTTGAATTTATAAGCAGCTTACATAGCTATATTTGCCGGAAATCACACCGGAAAATCGACCTCACTCCCCATTGGGCCGAGGAGATCAAGCAGCGGATAACGCCTGACTTCGCCGCAATGCTGGACGAGTTGGAGATTAACGCCGACTGGAAGCTGGCCTATCTGCTGATTGTCATGTCCGAGCATACGGACACTCCGCAAGACGTGATCGCCTGGCTGGAGGGACTGACGCCGGGCAACCTGTACGAATGGTTTGCTCCTTATGGCGGTCAGTTCCCGGAACATATGGGGAATTTCCAATCCCAAATGATTAAGGTATTTACCGAATGGAACCGTCAATATTTTGAGGCGTGTAGTCCGGCCGTCCATGAGGCCCTTGAGCAGCATCTGGCTGAACGGACGGCCGAACGAACGAAGATGAATACGGCAGAATTTATTGATGATACGACGGGCGGATTTGTTTTTGAGTCTACGGGCGGGGCGGATACGCTGCTTCTGGTGCCGCAATATCACTTTCAGCCTGTCAATTTGATCTACCATTTTGGTTCCATTCTGTTCTGCCATTATACCTCGCGGATCGATCTCAACGATGAGGATTTTATGTCTATGCATGATTATCGGGTTCTCCGAAGCCTTGCGGAGAAAAGCCGCCTGAAGATTCTGCGTTATTTGCAGAACGGTCCCAAACCTTTTATCGAAATTGTTCGCGAATTGAAATTGTCGAAAGGCATTACTCATGACCATATTTCCAAGCTGCGCAGTGCCGGATTGATTTATGCTCATTTTCAGGGCGAGAACTTGACCAGCTACAGCACTCGGATGAAGGGACTGGCTCAGATGCAGGACAAGCTGGTGGACTTTATCACGCAATAACAACGGAATAACACTTTTCCGATTCGTCCGTTCCTTCCATGAAGGAGCGGGCTTTTTTTGTGCGATTAAGCTGATTTTGGCCGGCAGCTTCTATACGAAATTGCATTTTTTCCCTTATGATTCTGCGAAAGAAGAAAACTGAAAAAGTTCTCTCTTTACAGAACCGCCCGACTTACTTATAATAAGGTCAGCAAGCCTAAAGCACACTGATTTTATCGGAATTATAATCATTAGCTACATAGAAAGTCTCTCCCTGTGCTGTAGGCCTAGATAAATTAAATAAGAAGGGTAAGAGTGATATGAGAAAAAGTACGATTTTGTTAGCTTCATTAATGCTTGCCGGATCGATTCTGCTGTCCGCATGCTCCAGCAATAACGAGGCTTCTAACGCTTCGAACGCCGGCTCTAATGCAGTCGCAAGCAATTCCGGAAGCAATTCGTCTTCGAACGCCGCAGGCGTGCAGGGCGACGATCTGTCCATCGAGGCGAGCGATATGACCAAACTGCCGCAGCTTGCCCAGAACCGTACGGATACCATCATTGTAGGACTTACAGATCCAAGCGGATCGTTTACGCCATATTTCCAACAAAGCGGTTATGACGGCAACGTTTCTTCTCTGCTTTATACACCGCTGGTTACCCAGGACGAAAAAGGACTGCCTAAAGCAGGTCTGGCCGAGAAATGGGAGGTTTCCGAAGATCAGCTGACTTATACCTATCATCTACGCAAGGATCTGAAATTCACCGATGGTTCGCCGCTGACGGCAGACGATGTGGCTTTTACCTGGACGATTCTCAATGATCCTTCCTATGACGGGGACTCGCTGATTCCTTCGATCGGAATCAAGGGAGCAGCCGACTACAAAGCCGGGAAAGCAACAACGATCTCCGGGATCAAGGTGATTGATCCGCAGACGGTCTCGGTTACATTGGAGAAACCGAACGCAACCGCTCTGGAGCTGCTGGGCTCGGATGTGCTGTCCAAAGCCTATTACGGCAAAGACTACAAATACGGTAACCTTAATTATATGAAAGACTTGTCCTCGAAACCGCTCGGCACAGGCCCTTATAAATTAGAGAAGTTTATTCCGGGTCAAGAAGTCCGGATGGTTGCCAACGAAAACTATTTTGCAGGCAAACCAAAGACAGAGCATTTCATTTATAAAACCTCTGACGGCGATACCTGGCAGTACCTTGAAACCGGCGAAGTCGACTATGCTTCCTTCAGTGCTACTCAGGAGAACATCGACAAGCTGAAAAGCATGGGTTTTGTCAACCTCGCGACTTATACACCAAGCAACTACGGCTACCTGCAGGTTAACCTGGAGCATTCGCAAATGAGCGACAAAAATGTCCGTCAGGCTATCGCTTATGGTCTTGATCGTCAGAGCATCTATGTAGATGCCAACCAAGGCGCAGGTTCTGTTGCGAACATCCCGGCAGCCGCCATTTCCTGGTCTTATACGGAAGACGGCATCAACCCGTACAAATACGATCCGGACAAAGCCAACCAGCTGCTGGATGAAGCCGGCTGGACTGTAGGCTCTGACGGTATCCGTGAGAAAGACGGCAAGAAGCTGACGGTTCATTTCCTTGGTTTCAAGAACGCGCAGAATGATATCTTTATCTCGCTAGCTACCGAGAACTTCAAAGCAATCGGCATCGACTTCCAGCCGGAAATTTTCGCTGACTTTAACGCAATGGTAGCCAAAGTCGAAGGCGGAGATTACGATCTGGCCGCGTTCTCCACTTCGCTGCTGAACGATCCTTCCGACGGCGTCGCTCAATTTGTGGACGGTGAACTGAAAGGCTATGACAACCCGCAGGTGAAAGAGCTTTACAACAAAGCTTTGGCCACAAGCGACATCGAAGAGCGAAAGACGATTTATGCCGAGCTGTATAAACTGTTGAACGACGAGCTTCCGGTTATTTTCACGAACTATAAGAAACAAGTTTACGCGTACAACGGACGCATCGAGAACTTTAAGATGGATCCGATCCTTGGACTTTCTCCAAACGTAAACAATTGGACTCTGAAATAATCAATATGCGGACATCCCCTGCGCCTGTTTCTGGTGTGGGGGATGCCTTATCATAAGGAGCCGATCATGAGTAGTTATCTTACGAAACGTATTACGTATATGATATTGATTTTACTTGCGGCCTCGCTGCTCATTTTTTGCCTGTATGCCTTCACACCTGGTGATTTCATCAGCGGCAATATGAAGCTTAGTCCTGAACGCAAAGCGGAGCTTAGAGAGATTTACGGACTGAACAAACCGGTTCTGGAGCGGTACATCATCTGGATGAAAAATGCCTTCCACGGCGACTTCGGATATTCCCTGGCTCAGCAAAGACCGGTCCTCACTTTGTTTAACGATTACATCTGGAATTCGTTCCTGCTTGCGGTCGTCTCTACTTTCTTCACCTGGTTTATCGCGGTTGTCATCGGCGTTGTCGCTGCTTACAAGCTGTATTCCTGGTTTGATTCGTTGATCATGGTATTAATCTTCGCCTGTATGTCTTTGCCTTCGTTCTTTATCGGGCTGCTGCTGATCAAGATGCTTGCGGTTGACCTAAAATGGCTGCCTCCGGGCGGCATGATTACGACAGGCAGCAATGCGACAGGGATGGCTTATGTCTCGGAGGTTATTCATCATATGACGCTTCCGGTTATCGTTATGACGCTGCTTGGGCTCGGCTCCCTGACCCGTTACTTTAGAAGCAATATGATTGATGTCATTCAGCAGGATTATATCCGGACAGCGCGGGCCAAAGGGCTGAAAGAACGCAAGGTACTGTTTGTTCATGCTTTGCGCAACGCGTTGCTTCCGGCCATTACGCTGATTGGCTTCGAGCTTCCGGGACTGTTCGGGGGTTCCCTGATTATTGAAAAAATCTTCAACTGGCCCGGAATCGGCCAATTGTACATGTCGTCTTTCTCCACCCGCGATTATCCGCTGCTGATGGGATTTACGATGCTGATCGCGATTTTGACGGTGATCGGAACCCTGTTGTCGGATCTGCTGTACAAAATAGCCGACCCGCGCGTGAAATTATAAGGAGGTAGTCATACATGTCATCGGTTAGCGGCAAATTGGCCGCCGGGGGAACCCAGGCGCCTCCGGTCAAAACCTCGTTATGGAAACAATCGTTTAAACAGCTATGGAAGAACAAACTGGCCGTAACCGGCCTAGTTATCGTTATTATTATGTTTCTTGCCTGTTTTATCGGGCCTTTATTTTCGCCTTATACCGACAACCAGATTAATTTGCGGATCATGGGGAAGGGGCCTAATGCCCAGCACTGGTTAGGTACGGATAAACTCGGCCGGGACGTGCTGCTGCGGGTGCTTATGGCCGGCAGAATCTCGCTGACCGTCGGATTTGCTGCGATGGTGCTGTCCGTATTTATCGGTACTCTTCTGGGAACGCTCGCCGGTTTCTACCGGGGAGTAGTCGACCAGGTCATCATGCGGATTGCCGATCTGCTGCTCACCATTCCAAGTCTGCCGCTGCTGCTCATCGCGGGTTCCATGCTGTCGAGCTGGAATGTGCCAACGGATTATCGGATGTACGTCGTCATGCTGATGCTGAGTGTGGTCGGCTGGCCGGGACTGGCCCGCATGATCCGCGGCCAGCTGCTGAGTCTCCGCGAAAGAGAATATATGCAGGCAACGGTAGTGCTTGGACTGCGGGACCGCCGCAAATTGTTTAAGCACCTGCTGCCGAACCTGGCTCCGCTGATCATCGTTATTGCCACCTTGAATATCGGCAGCTCGATTCTGCTGGAATCCGTGCTGAGTTATTTTGGTGTCGGCGTTACGGCGCCTACACCTACTTGGGGCAACATGATTCAGGACAGCAACAACCTGATCGATTTCCAAATGAGACCTTGGCTTTGGATACCGCCGGGCTTGTGTATTTTTGCAACGGTCATCGCTATTAATTTGTTTGGCGATGGTCTGCGGGATGTTCTCGATCCCAACCATAAAAGGTAGGTGGCAAGTTCGTCATGAATAAAACTTTGCTGGATATAGAGCATTTGAGCACACACTTTTTCACAGATGGAGGCACGGTCAAGGCGGTTGACGATGTGAGCTTTCAGGTTCGTAAAGGCGAGATCGTATGTATCGTTGGCGAATCCGGCAGCGGCAAAAGCATCACGGCCATGTCGGTTATGGGCCTCGTCAAAGAGCCGGCTGGCCGGGTTGTGAACGGCCAAATCAAGCTGGAGGGTCAGAACCTGCTGACCTTGACAAAAAACGAAAAACGTGTTCTCCGCGGCAAAGAGATTGCGATGATTTTTCAAGAGCCGATGTCTTCGCTAAACCCGGTTCTGCCGATTGGGCAGCAGATTATGGAGCCGCTGCGCGAGCATTTGAAGATGGGGAAGAAAGAAGCCCGCGAGCGCGCAATCGAATTAATCAAGGAAGTCGGTATTTCGCGTGCCGAGCAAATTGTGGATGCCTATCCGCATGAGCTTAGCGGCGGCATGCTGCAGCGGGTGATGATCGCGATTGCGATTTCCTGTAATCCAAAGCTGCTGATTGCGGACGAACCCACAACGGCGCTTGACGTTACGATTCAGGCGCAAATTCTGGAGATGATGCGCAAGCTGCGCGAAGAGTCCGATATGTCGATTCTGCTGATCACGCACGATTTGGGCGTAGTGGCAGAAATGGCCGATTACGTCGTAGTTATGTATGCCGGTCAAGTCGTGGAACAGGGCGAAGTGGTGGAACTGTTTGAGAATCCTAAGCACCCTTATACCCAAGGCTTGCTGAAATCGAAGCCGGTTCTGAATCAGCGGCAGGAAGAGCTTTATTCGATTCCGGGACAGGTTCCGAATCCGCTGGAGCTGACCGAGTCCTGCTATTTCCATGACCGCTGCGAACACTGCATGGACATCTGCCGGGTGCGCCAGCCGCGTCTGAAGGAGGTAGGCAGCGAGCAGAAAGTGGCCTGCTGGCTGTATGAAGAGGAGGCTGCCATCCATGTCTGAGCCATTGCTGGAGATTCAACATTTAAAGAAATATTTTCCGATTAAACAGGGGTTGCTGAACAAGACCGTCGCCAATGTCAAAGCGGTGGATGACATTAGCCTGACCATCGGCCGTGGGGAGACCTTTGGCCTGGTAGGCGAGTCCGGCAGCGGCAAAAGCACGGTCGGCAGAAGCATTGTTCGTCTGACCGAGAAGACGAGCGGGGATATCTTGTTCAAAGGACAGGATATTTATAAGCTGTCCGGTGAAGAGCTGCGGAAGATCAGACCGCAGATGCAGCTGATTTTTCAGGACCCATACAGCTCCCTAAACCCGCGTGTACGCGTAGGCGATGCGATTGGGGAGGCGTTGCTGGATCACGGACTGGCGCCCAAGAATGAAATCCGGGATCGGGTGAAGGAAGTGCTTGGACTGTGCGGACTTTCTTCCTATCATATCGACCGGTTCCCACATGAGTTCTCCGGCGGCCAGCGTCAGCGGATCGGCATCGCCCGGGCTTTGATTCTGAACCCGGATTTGATCATCGCAGACGAGCCGGTGTCGGCGCTGGATGTATCTATTCAAGCCCAGATTATCAACCTGTTCAGAAAGCTGCAGGAGGACCGCGGACTGACTTATTTGTTTATTTCCCATGACCTCAGCGTGGTTGAGCACCTGTGCACGCGGATCGGTGTTATGTACCTGGGCACGATGATGGAAACGGGCTCACGCGACGAGCTGTTCAAGAACCCGCTGCACCCGTACACCAAAGCGCTCCTGTCTGCCGTTCCGGTTCCGATTCCGAAGCTGAAGCGAGAGCGGATCGTGCTGAAAGGGGATATTCCAAGCCCAGTCAATCCGCCTTCCGGCTGCAAATTCCATACCCGCTGTCCGTTTGCGGTTGAACGCTGCAAATCCGAGGTTCCGGAGTTCCGGAATGTGGGCAGCGACCATTTCGTAGCTTGTCATTTGGTCTAATAGATTAACGGAAATGAAAAGGTTAGATCGAGAGAGATTAAATAGGTAGGTACAACGAGAAATAGATAATTACAGCGAGTAGATAATCACAACAATAAATAGCTGGATACAACAAATAGATAGACAGAACAATAAACGCACCCCCGATCGGGGGTGCGTTTATTTAACGTTGATTGAACTTATGAGTTTGAACTTGTGAATTGTAAGTTTTGACTAGTGTTCTTAACTTGTGATTTTGAACCTGGACTACTGGGCTCGTGCGCTTGAATTTGTCAATTGCACTGAACCCAGTGAACTAGATTTATTAACTTAACCTGCGGACTCTTAATCCTCGTCCGGCGTTGTATCCGAAGCCATGTCTTCATAGCTCTCGACATTTCTCTTAGCGGACATGGCCGGGGAATCGGAATTGCCGTAGCTCTCCACGGTTTTCCAGGCGCTAGCGTCATCAAACCGTCCGGCATTTTGCTGGCGGTGTTCACCCGCTCCGGTTGGAGGCAGTGTCATCACTTCTTCTTCGATAGGCCGAGTGGATGGAACCTGCTGCTCCGGTGAATTTTGAACCGAATAAGTCGTATAGGGAATGGCCTCCAGCCGCTCGTACGGAATTGCTTCGCCGGTGATTTCATCGATACCGTATTCACCGGTCTCTATTCGCTGCAGGGCTGCATTCACCTGCTCCAGCTGATGCTGGAGATTGTCATCGATAGCCAGGTCGCGGCTCCGTTCAAATGTTTCCGTTCCTTCATCCGCCGGGTGATTATCGGCCGTGCTTAAATCACCTGTAGACATTCTAAGGGATTCGTTCAGGCCGGGGCCTCCGTCTTCTTTGAAGTGATTCTCCAAATCCTGTTTCATATCTAGCAATATATGCTTCAGCTTATCCAGCTGGGATGGGGTTAAATGATTCATTAGGTTTCCTCCTCCGAATAAGGTCAGTTATTATTTACCCGGAAAAAGGGGACGGTGACGCATGACTCCATTTCATATACAATGGGAGGTGCGGTTTGTTTACGTTTTCAACATTTGCAGAAGAGGAGATATACAGATGAAGAGGTTGATCTGGATCAGCGGATTGTCTTATTTGCTGATCGGCCTGGCTCATGTCATTATCGGTTCAATTATGCCGGTGCTGCTGGAGCATTATGGACAGGATTATAGTGCGGGAGGAACTTTGATTTTTGCTCAATTTGCGGGATTTCTTGTCGGGGTGCTTGGATCCCCATGGCTGATCTCCAGGCTGGGCAAGCGGTCAGGATTGTTAATCGCCCTGGGCGTATTGGGAGCAGCCGAGCTGCTCTACACACTGCTTCCCTCGTGGTCTCTTATGTATGTGATAGGATCGTTTGCAGGGTTTGGCTTTGGCATGATCGAAGCGGTCATCGGGACGCTGATTATTGCGGCGGCAAGAGAAAAAGCAGCTATAGCGATGAGCCGGATCGAGGTAGCCTTTGGTGTGGGGGCATTATTGATGCCGCTGTTATCAGGCTGGCTGATCCGTTCGGGAGCTTGGCGTTATGGTTTCCTCCTTATTTCGATATTTGCGGCAGTAATGCTGATTGTTTGGCTCAGAGTCCGGTTTGGCGAGCTGGATGGGGTGCTGAAGGATCGTCCGGGGAGCAAGGCTGCCAAGCAAAAGGCAAACGGTGAAGGGGAGATGAAGAGTGCCAATCCGGCAGCTCAGCTCAATCCGGTTGACTTGCCGGATCTAGGTTCGGAAGACTTCAAAACACGCGGACAGAAGGGATGGGCCCGGCATTATACGGGTTCACGAGCTGTGCTGCTGGCTGTGTTTGTTCTTTTCTTTTTCATTTATGTGGGGATAGAAATGGGTTTTGTTAACTTTCTGCCGTCCATGCTGGTCGAGAGAAGCGGGGCAGGGGAGGCTACAGCAGCGTATGGGGTGGCGGTCTTCTGGCTGGCCATGTCGATTGGCAGAGTCTATGCGGGGATATTGGCTCAAAAGATAGGATTTGCCCCATATATCATTTGCGGCATTTTTCTGTCGCTGGTGTTCTTGAGTTTGTTTAATCTGGTCGATCATTTTGCGATGTTCCTGCTGGCCGTCCTGTTTATCGGGCTGTTTCTCTCGGGGATCTTCTCGATTGCGTTGGTTTATGCAACAACTCTGCTTCCGGGCAGTGAAGCGACAACGCCAAGTCTGCTGATTGCATCGGGTGGAGTAGGAGGGGCCGTGCTGCCGCTGCTGCTTGGCCGCAGCATGGATCATTACGGGGCTGCCCCGACAGGCTGGCTGCTGGCGGGAGTATTAGCGCTGCTGCTCGTGCTGGGTCTGATCATTGCCGCCGCTGAGAGGGTCCGTCGTCTCAAACAAAGCGTTACGGCCAGTCTATAGCTGGTTATCACACAAAAACAAGCGGATCTCTCCGGCAGGAGAGGATCCGCTTGTTGGTTTTTTAACTACAAAGGAGCAACGATTAGATCGCCCAGCTGCCCTTTTTGAAAATTTGAATTTCCGTACCGTCTTCGGTAGTGCCGAAGATATCCATTTCACCGGAACCGACCATAAAGTCGACGTGAGTAATGCTGGTGTTCAAACCGCTTTGCTCCAGCTGCTCCTGGTTCATTTCCTTGCCGCCTTTCAGGTTAAAGGCATAAGCGCTGCCGATGGCCAGGTGGTTGGAAGCATTTTCGTCAAACAAAGTGTTATAGAACAGAATATTGGATTCGGAAATCGGGGAATTGTGAGGCACCAGTGCCACTTCGCCGAGATAATGAGCGCCTTCGTCGAGGGAGACAAGCTGCTTCAGCACGTCTTCGCCTTGTTTGGCCGATACGTCCGTAATCCGTCCGTTCTCGAAAGTAATGGTAAATTCGTCGATGATGTTGCCGCTGTAGCTGAGCGGTTTCGTGCTGGATACTTTACCGTTGACCCCGGTTTTGAGCGGAGCGGTAAAGACCTCTTCCGTAGGCAGGTTAGCCAGGAAGGCATGCCCGTTCTGATTGATGCTGTCAGCCGCAACCCACAGATGTCCTTCAGGCAGCTCGATCGTCAAATCAGTTCCGGGCGCTATGTAATGCAGCTTTTTGAATCGCTTCTCATTTAAGTAGTCGGATTTCTCGTTCAAGGTCCGAATATGGTTGTCCCAGGCTTCAAACGTATCCTCGCGGTCAATACGTGTCGTATGGAAGATAGCATCCCACAATTTATTGATCTGCTCGGGTTCTGGAACGTCAGGGAATACTTTGGCGGCCCAGGCTTTGGAAGGAACTGCGACGATGGACCAGCTGAATTTATCGGCCTGCTGGTACTGGCGATATTTGCTCATTGCTTTGCCGGTTACTTTCTGCAGGTTGGTAATCCGTTCATGGTTGACGCCCTTAAGCAGATCCGGGTCGGAAGAAATGACATGCAGCACGGCTGCGCCGTTCTCTACAAGCTCCAGCATTTCGCCGGCGTACCATTTAGGTTCGTCAAGGAACGATTCGTCTGCAGCCATGTCGTATCTGAGGCGGGTAACGGTATCATCGTTCCAGTTTACTTTTACCAAACGGGCGCCTTTTTCATAGGCTTTCTTGACAATCAGGCGGACCAGTTCCGCGGAATCAATCGTAGCGTTAACGACTAGTGTTTGGCCGGGTTGAACATTAGCTCCAACTCTTACGGCTAGTTCAGCGTATTTCTCTAATTTTTGCAAAAAATCTGACATGTGTTTTTTCCTCCATTCACCAAATAACTACCCTTCCTATTGTACAGGAAATGGATATAGAATCCAAAGCTAATTCGTTTCATTCGGGTCTAGAAGACTAAGGACCCATTTGCACCATGCAATTTCTTCTTCTTCCATTTTGAGCTTGCGATTATGGACAATGTAACGTCCAAACTGAAGCTCTCCAAATTCGGGAACCCTACCGCCCGATTCTTCGATGATACTTGCGATCTTGGCTCTCCGGTTCTCACTGGTTGTTTGGTAGTAAGCGATTCGATCGTGAAACAGGCGTTTAGCTGTTGGCAGCTCGGTTAAAGCAAGAGCGTAAGCCTTAATGAGAAATTCATCCCGTGTAACAGGCAGGGCCGGCGATTTGGACATCCAGTTCTTCAGAATTTGCCGTCCTGACTCGGTAATGTGATAGATCTTCTTATTCGGTTTGCCGGTTTGTTCCACATTTTCAGAGGTTAGCAGAGCCTGTTCTTCGAGTTTAGACAGAAGCGGGTAAATTTGACTGTGTTTGGCCTGCCAGAACACTTCCATCATTTTGGCGAGTTCATAGCCTGAGCAAGGCTTTCTGACCAGCATACCGAGCAGAGCATAACTAAGACTATTCATGAAAAGAAAACTCCCTTTCTTTTATTAAAAACAAATGCCCGCCTCTGCAAAAAATGATAGTATAAAGCGTGACATATCTTAAAATTACCACACAAATCTCTTTTTATGTGAGATAAATGAGCTTTTTCAATAAAAATTCAAGGAGGTTGGCCCTGGTTTGCGACAGAAGATTTGGAATATTCGCAGCAAAATATTACTCGGTTTCATCCTGATCATTGTTTTCCTTGGCATCCTCCTGCTGACGGTTGCTTCAAGACTCGATGACCTGCAGACGGAAGCTGCCTATATCAGTGATCATGATTTGGAGGTACAGAACGAGACGAACACAATTGAGAAGCTGGTTCTGGATATGGAGACGGCTCAGAGAGGATTCATTCTGACAGGAAGGGAGGCCTATCTGGAGCCTTATAATAATGCTTATAGTTCCTGGAAAGCAACCTCCGATACGCTGAGAGGGCTGATTGCCGGCGATCTCCGGCAGAGCGATCAGCTGGCCAAGATTGATGAAGAGATTACTGACTGGATCGAAAACGCGGGTAACGTCTCTATCGAATATAAACGCCAGAAGATGGATGATGAGCTAGAGAAGTTCTTTGAAAATGATCCTGGTAAACCGTTAATCGATCAGATTCGGCGGGATTTCGACAATTTCCGAGCCTACGAAAGAAATGCGACCCAACAGCGTGTGGTTGCTTTGGAGCAGGGCAACCGGAAGCTGGTCAGCTTTATATTGCTCCTCTGGCTGGGCGTAGCGGGAATTGCGCTGATCGCCGCCATTATGGTCTCCAATAATATCGTGAGCGCCATTAAACAAGTGACCGGGGCTATCCGTAAGATTGGAACCGGCGGGAATTTATCTGACCGGATTACGGTCCGAACCAAAGATGAGTT
This sequence comes from Paenibacillus physcomitrellae, assembly GCF_002240225.1. Taxonomy (NCBI): domain Bacteria; kingdom Bacillati; phylum Bacillota; class Bacilli; order Caryophanales; family Paenibacillaceae; genus Paenibacillus; species Paenibacillus physcomitrellae. The sequence continues at coordinate 455,382 of NZ_CP022584.1, forward strand.
TCGGGTGTTGGCACAGGCCACCAATGAGCTGCTAAGTCAGATTGAACAAGAGAACTGGCAGAAAGAACAGTTGAAAGAAATGGCGTTAAGTCTGCAAAATAAACCGTCCACCGAGGAACTCGGCAAAGTGCTGCTGCAGAAGCTGGCAGAGCTTCTGCAGCTGCCTGTAGCCGCCTTATATATGTTGTCTAAGGACGGAAGCCGTTTAGTCCGGGCAGCCGCCTACAATATGGAGCAAAAGGATAGACCTGCCGAGTTCAAGTTCGGTGAAGGACTTGTCGGTCAATGTGCAGTAAGCAAAAGCAAAGTTCAGGTGAAGGCAGTCCCTTCGGATGCCTTGTCCATCAAATCCGGTTTTGGTACGGTAGTTCCGTTCCAAGTTGCCGCAGTGCCTGTAGTCTTTGAAGATCATGTGGTGTCTGTGCTGGAGTTCGGGATAATGGAAGAACTGGCCGCAGACAAGCAGAAATTCCTAAGCGAGCTGCTGAACACAGTAGGGGCATCCATTCATTCTATCCGTACGAAAATGGAGCTGGACCACCTTTACAGGGAAACCCAGGCGGTTAATGAGGAGCTGCAGGTACAGACCGAGGAGCTCCAAAGCCAGGCCGAAGAACTTCAGACTCAAACGGAAGAATTAACGATGCAGGCCGAAGAGCTGCATCATTTGAATGACCGCCTTGAATCGCAGAAGGCCGTTGCTGAACAATCGGCTTTAGAGCTCAAAAAAATTGCGGAAGAACTCGAGACCAGCTCCAATTTCAAATCAGAATTTCTGGCTAATATGTCGCATGAGCTTCGCACTCCGCTTAATAGTATGTTGATTTTGTCGCAGATTTTATCCGCGAATCAAAGCGGAAATATGACCAAGGAAGAGCAGAACTACGCTTCGGTTATTCACTCATCCGGCCAGGATTTGCTGCATTTGATTAACGATATTCTGGACTTGTCGAAGGTCGAAGCAGGACAAATGGATCTAAATATGATGGATGTCTCCATAAAGGACATGCTGGAATCGCTGCAGCTTCAATTCGAGAATACGGCCAAACAGAAAAATTTAGCGTTCTCCGTACGCATGGATGACCAGGTGCCGGAATCGATCCGGACGGATTCCATGCGGGTACAGCAGATATTAAAGAACCTTTTGTCCAATGCCGTTAAATTTACGGATCAGGGAGAGGTCTCGTTAGTCGTCGAGCAGAAGGACGGGAGGTTTGTCCCTCAAATTGGTAAGTCCGTCGATGTGCTTGCCTTTATCGTCCGCGACACGGGAATTGGCATTCCGCAGGATAAGCACGAGTCGATCTTTGAAGCATTCCGTCAGGCGGAAGGCAGCACCTCCCGTCGTTTTGGGGGGACTGGACTTGGTCTGTCTATTTCCTTGCAGCTTGCCAAGCTGCTTGGCGGCAGCATCAGCCTCGAAAGCCAATGGGGGGGCGGCAGCACATTTACCTTTTATTTGCCGCTCTATGAAGAAACAAGCGATCTGCTCAGGTTCGATCAAGCGTTGCTGCCTAAACCTTACGATAGTCTGATGGAGGCCCAGGCCGCTCCTACGGTTGAGACGATCAGTGCGCCGGTTGAGGAGCTTCGCTCGGATGAAGTCCGGACGGAGATTTTCGATTACAAAACGGTTCTGATCGTGGATGACGATATCCGTAATGTATATGCGCTCACAAGCTTTCTGGAGAAGCTGAACATGAAAGTTCTCATTGCCCAGAACGGTTATGAGAGTCTTGACGTTGTCTCCCAGGAGCCGGTAGACTTGGTGCTTATGGATATTATGATGCCGGAGATGGACGGATATCAGGCTATTCGGGAGATCCGTTCGACGCTTGGATTCACGGAGCTGCCCATTATCGCATTGACGGCAAAGGCCATGAAAGAAGACCGAGACAAATGCCTGGCTGCAGGAGCTTCCGATTATGTCAGCAAGCCGCTGGATATCCATCATGTATTAGGTATTATGCAGGTCTGGCTGGAGAAAAATAACACACAACCAACTAATGAAGTGAAGGAGTTTTAGAACAAATGAACATGATAATCAAGAACGCTGAAATGAATAAGGATTCGGAAGGTGCCTTCCTGGGTAAAACCGTATTTGAAGTTGAAGGACATACCCAGCCTTATGAGATCACTTTCTACAGCAAAAAAGGGAAGGATTGGGACTATAGTCTTCACTTTCATGCAGAGCCCGGAGAAGAAGAGAAACTCCTTGTGGTCGATGCGTTTATTGAAGAAAGCGAGGAGGCATTCGACAACCTGCTGGACGCTGCGCTGGATGCCAATCCAGAGCTGTAACCGGCGGTGTTGCCTAGCCCTTGCTTAAAGGACTGGGAGGAACAGGCATGCCGCAGAATACTTTTTTCAAAACATCTCTTGGCATCGTTATGGTGCTTACGATTGTATTTCTGCTTCACAAAATCAATTTTGTTTTTAATCCGGTTGTGACACTCGTCTCCATTCTGATCGTGCCGGTGAGCGTCTCCGTATTTCTGTATTATTTACTGCGGCCGCTCATCCATTTACTGGACAAACGCAAAGTTAATCGTGTAGCTTCTGTCCTCGTTATTTATTTGGCGATCTGCCTGCTGCTGACGATCTTTTTCCTTGTGGTATGGCCGCCGCTCCGCAATCAGATTCAGCAGTTCATCAACAATGTGCCGTTTCTGATTGACGGATTAACGAACCAGATGAACGAGATCCAGAAAAGTAAATATTTCTCGATGTTCGACAGCGATAACGCTCAGTTCACCAGTAAAATCACGGAATATACCAATGAACTGCTTCAGACCATCAGCGGTTATTTGTCCCATTTTATTTCGTTCCTGAGCGGTTTCTTCATCGTTGTAGGTACAGTGCCTATCGTCTTGTATTACATGTTGAAGGAAGATGGCAAAATGTCCGCCGCTCTTGTGCGGATGATTCCCTCTAAATATCGCAAGGATGCCAAATATGTAACCGATGAAATCGATAATGCGTTAAGCGGGTTCATTGCCGGACGCATCATCAGCTCTTTCTTGCTCGGCGTGCTTAGTTTTATTGGTTACCTCATCATCGGACTGCCATATCCGCTGCTGCTTGCCATCATTTGCGCGATCTTTAACTTCATCCCGTATTTTGGTCCTTTGCTCGGCGCCATTCCTTGCGTCATCGTTGCATTTACCGAATCTCCGAGCATGGTGCTGTGGGTCATCGTGGTTGTATTTGTAGCCCAGCAAATTGAAGGGAATCTGATCGCACCTTACGTATACGGCAGAACGATTAACATTCACCCGCTGACGACGGTGGTGCTCATCTTGATTGCTGGGGAGATCAGCGGAATCCTGGGCATGCTGCTGGCGATCCCGCTGTATATGATTGTAAAAGTTACGATCGTACGCGTTTACCGGATCTTTCTGGCGGATAAAGTGGAAGAATTTGTGGATTAGGTACCGGCTTTGCCTGAAAGTGACAGATGTCATATCGGGACCTTCCCGGGATAGAGGATGATGGAGTTATCCAAGTTCTCTATATTTCCGGGAGGCGATAACATGTCCATGACTGCCAGAGGCGGCAAGTTTGTTTATGCTTGGAGCCTGATCGGCGAAGACGGCTCCCTTCATTTGCCTGAGCAGGCCTTGCAGGAATACGGTATTGGCCCAGGTCCGATTATTCTCATGTCCGGACGAAATACATCAAGCGGCTTTAACGTTATGTGCAAGGAACTGATTCCGAATTCCCCGCTGGCAGCCGTGTTTGCGAATCTTCCTGAATTGCAGGATTTTTCAGTCCAGGAGGGGCATATCATCCCGTTTAAAGAGCGTTTGTTCTGTTGGGTAACGCTTCGTAATGATCACAGTTTAACCGTGCCGCCTGCCACTTTGAAACAATGGGGACTTCAGCCGGGTGACAAGCTCCTTTGTCTGCGGGGCAGCCATTTGTCTTTTACTTGTCTGGCCAAGGGCCCGTATGTCGATAGGGCCGAATCTTCTTTTGGAATTAAAGTATATAAGGTTTAAATGAAGCCAATCTTACCAAGATTGGCTTTTTTATTTTTAGGCTTTAGCCTGTTGAGCACGTGAAACGTGCGAAATATAAAACCACCCGCTATGCGGGTGGAGGGATCTAGGGTTACACCAATAAGACCATCCGGATAAAATTGAGATGTTCAGGCTCAATTCGAAAGGATGGTCTTATATGGAAAATAAAAATTTTAGTTTAGCGCACACAAAGTGGATGTGTAAGTATCACATTGTGTTCACCCCGAAGTATAGACGTAAAGAGATCTACAATCAAGTGAGACGAGATCTAATTGAAATCATGAAGCGTCTATGTAAATACAAGGGAGTAGAGATATTAGAAGGGCATATGATGCCGGATCATGTCCACATGCTGGTGGCGATCCCACCGAAAATATCGGTGTCTTCCTTTATGGGCTATCTAAAAGGGAAAAGCGCACTCATGATATTCGAGAAGCATGCCAACTTGAAGTATAAGTATGGGAATCGGAAATTCTGGGCGGAAGGCTACTACGTAAGTACAGTGGGGCTAAATGAAGCCACCGTCGCCAAGTACATTCGAGAGCAAGAGGCACATGACCAAGCCGTAGATAAGCTGAGTGTAAAAGAGTATGAAGATCCATTCAGCAGCAACAAGGGCAAGAAAAAGTAAAACCAGTTTAACTGGTAAGTGAAAGAGACAAATAACACTGAGCCTGAACGCTTTGTGGTCAGGCTAGCGTCTTTAGGCGCAGTTTGGTAACAGGGGGTTATACCCCTAGTGCAAACCACCCGTTGGACGGGTGGTTCTGATTTTCTTCAAAATGGGTAATCAATCGATGAACTGAAACTTTAAACCCGCGCTGGACAACAAGGAGGAGAAAATGAAGGCTGTTACCTATCAAGGCAAGCGGAAGATGGAAGTTAAGGAAGTAAGAGACCCTAAGCTGGAAACGAAACAGGATGTACTGGTTCGGATTACAAGTACGGCTATTTGCGGATCGGATCTTCATATTTATAACGGGGAGATTCCCGGCATGTACGATGATTATGTGGTAGGCCATGAACCGATGGGCATCATCGAAGAAGTGGGGCCTGAGGTTAGGCATGTGAAGAAAGGAGACCGCGTCATCATTCCGTTTAATGTGTCCTGCGGGGAATGTTTCTTCTGCAAGCATCAGATGGAGAGCCAATGCGACAATGCGAACGAAGCGAAAGATACGGGTGGCTATCTGGGGTACTCCAACAGCTACGGCGGTTTTATGGGCGGACAAGCGGAGCTTCTGCGTGTGCCGTACGGCAACTTTATGCCATTTGTCATTCCGGAGAATGCAGAAATGGAGGATGAGAAGCTGCTGTTCCTCTCGGACATACTGCCTACAGCTTATTGGAGCGTAATTAACGGGGGCGTTAAGCCGGGAGATACCGTTATTATTTTAGGCTGTGGACCGGTGGGTTTACTGGCTCAGAAATTTGCCTGGCAGAAAGGTGCGAAACGGGTTATTGCCATCGACCATGTCCCTTACCGGCTGGCGCATGCGAAACGGACCAACAACGTTGAGGTGTTTAACTTTGAAGAATACGGCGCCGATTTCTCTGATCATATCAAGGAAATCACCGGGGGCGGCGGAGATGTCGTGATTGACTGTGTAGGGCTGGATGCCAAGAAATCGATGATCGAAAAGATTGAAACAACGCTCAAGCTGCAGGGCGGATCTTTGTCCGCGTTTGAGCTGGCAGCCAAAGTGGTTCGCAAATTCGGCACCATCCAGGTCACCGGCGTTTACGGGCTTACTTATAACATGTTCCCGTTCGGCCATTTGTTCGAGCGCAACATTACCATCAAGACCGGCCAAGCCCCTGTCATTCATTTGATTCCTGAGCTTTATCTGCAGATCAAGCATGGGAAAATAGATCCGACGGACATCATTACGCACCGCCTCGGTTTGGAACAGGCAGAACACGGCTACAGCATCTTCGACAACAAGGAAGAGGACTGCATCAAGGTCATATTAAAACCGTAACCGTTAACCCTTTAGCGGGAACCAAACTTGGACAGGCCGCCTGGACGTTGTTCAGACGGCTTTTTCTGTGCTGACTGACCTTGCGCCTGGATGGATCGAAGATTTCATATGTGCAGACCGTGACCGGGCATTCCGGCACAGCACCCCCACTTTAGGACTTATACCAAAATTGCCGTTTTTGAGTTATGATTGTATCCGTACCAAAAAAACATCATCAATGCTGGAGCGGGATGTATTATGGAAAATTACCCTGAGGAGTTTATTGACTGGTTAATTCAAACCATGCAGTTGAATGGCTACTCCATTCTGCTGGTTACGATTCCTCTGGCGCTTATTCAATCCTTTATCGGCCTTTACCCGTTTGCTGCCCTCATCATGCTGAATATTTCGGCTATCGGCCTTGTAGAAGGGCTTCTGGTCAGCTGGGCAATGGGAACCCTGGGTACGATATTGGTCTATGTCGTCTGCGAGAAATTTCTATCAAACTGGATACAACGCAAGTGGCTCAGAAAGATGAAACGTTATGAGAAATGGCAGAGGTATACGGAACGGTACGGAATCTGGACAATCATTCTGCTCCGCACCCTGCCCATTATGCCCAATAACCTGATTTGTTTAATGGCGTCTATTTCATCGCTAAGCTTCCGGAAATACTGCTGGTCCTCGGTGTGGGGTATGTTGTCTTATATCGGCCTGATTGGCGTGCTGGGAGCGGCGGTGCTGATGCCCGAAGTGAATGTAGGCTTGATCACCCTATTGTATGGTGGATTCTGCCTGCTTCTGCTGCTCATGTTTGTCTGCCAGGAAGTGCTGCTGGTGCGGCACAAAGGGAGGCAGGGGCGGGAGCAGGAGACTCCACCCTCTAATCCTTTGATGTAGTGATGGAGTCCATAACTCTAGTTAATTGCAAGCAGAAAGCGGGGAGTTCTTATGAACAAAAATCAACTCGGAACATCGGATTTGCTCGTATCTGAAATCGGGTTTGGCTGCATGACCATCGGAACCGAAGAACAGACAGGTGTCAGACTTATTCATGAAGCGCTGGACCGCGGCATCAATCTGCTGGATACGGCGGATCTGTATGACAGCGGCCGCAACGAGGAAATCGTTGGTTTGGCCTTGAAAGGACGCCGTCAGGACGTCATTCTGGCGACCAAGGTTGGCAACCGGCGGATTCCCGACCATGAGGGCTGGGTCTGGGACGCTTCCAAAGCCTATATTCTATCGGCTGTTAAAGAAAGTCTGCGCCGGCTGCAGACCGATTATATCGACCTTTATCAGCTGCATGGAGGCACGCTGGATGACCCGATCGATGAGACGATAGAAGCTTTTGAGCAGTTGAAAAAGGAAGGGCTTATTCGGCACTATGGCATTTCCTCGATTCGTCCAAACGTTATTCGGGAATACGTATCACGTTCTTCGATCGTCAGCGTCATGAACCAGTATAGCATTTTGGACCGGCGCGCCGAGGAAGAGGTCCTTCCGCTGCTCGAGAAGAACGGCATTAGCGTTATTGCCCGCGGTCCGGTAGCCAGCGGCAATCTGGCCGATGGAGGCGAACAGAAAGCGGCCAAAGGTTATTTGGACTACAACGAGTCCGAGCTATTGGAGATTCGCAGCAAATTGGCGCAGGTGGCGGCCGGCACCTGCACGCTTAGCCAGCTGGCGATTCGCTACAGCCTGGCTGCACCGGCTGTGGCTTCGGCGATTGCTGGAGCAAGTTCTCTCAAGCAGCTTGATGAGAATGTAGGTGCATCCGCTATTCCTCCGCTGAGCGATAAGGTGCTTGGGCAAATTCGGCAGATCAGCCGCGCGAACCGTTATACGCAGCATCGGTGATGTATTATTACTCGCATATTCAAACCGGATCCTATCGAGGGTCCGTTTTTTTTACACGATTTCACACAATTTTACATGATTTATACATTCTATTAATCTAGCTGAGGTATGCTACTTTTTGGAAATGTTATTCTATCTAAAATTAGGAGGGCATTCAATGAAGTTAGCAAAAAGCAGCATGAAGAAAACAGCGGTGGTCGCAGCCGCAACAGTTCTGGCGGCAACAGGTTTCGTGATCCCTAAAGCATCCGAAAACGTTCAAGCCGACACCCCTAAAACGAAAAACGTCATTTTATTCGTTGGCGACGGCATGGGCACAGCTCAGCGAAACGCGATTCGTCTGGCAACAGTTGGCGAGACAGGCAAGCTGGCTATGGATGATATGCCTTACAGCGGTCTCATTCATACTAGCTCAACGGTTCCGGTTACGGATTCCGCTGCTGCTGCTACAGCCTACGCAAGCGGGGTTAAAACTTATAACGGAGCTATCGGTGTAGATGAACACAAACAATCCGTGAAAGCGATCATGGAATATGCGAAAGATGCCGGCTTATCTACGGGTGTAGTAACAACCAGCCAGGTAACGGACGCAACGGGCGCCGCATTTGGTTCCCATGTAGAGGATCGTTCGGCACAAAGCGATATTGCAGAGCAATATCTGAATGACAGCAAGCTTGATGTCATTCTTGGCGGCGGCGAAGATTTCTGGTTCCCTGCGGGAGAACAGGGAGCTTTCCCAGACGAGCCTGCTGAAGATCCATCTGAGAAAAGCAAAGGTACAAAAGGCAATCTGGTCGAGAAAGCCAAACAGCTCGGCTACTCCTATGTAACGAGCAAATCCGAGCTGGAGCAGGCAACCAGCAGCAAGCTGCTTGGATTGTTTGCCAATGAAGAAATGTTCCAGCAGCGTGAAGAAGGCAAGGGCGATCTTTACAACCCTGTGGTGCCGCTGGCGGATATGACCAAGAAAGCAATCGATACTCTTGCTAAAAATGATAAAGGGTTCTTCCTGATGGTAGAAGAGGAAGCAACCGACGAGATGGCTCACAATAACAATGCCGCACTGACGATTAAAGCCGGCCAGGAGCTGGACAAATCGGTTCAGGTAGCGAAAGACTTTGCTAAACAAAACCCGGATACGCTGGTGCTTGTACTGGCTGACCATGAAACCGGCGGATTCTCGATTGAACCGGTTGAAGATACCGAGGATGAATCCGGTGACGGCATTTCGAAGGAAGACGGTCCTTTTGCCATTAAAGGCTCCGACCAGCAGTTTATGGTGGACTGGACGACTTCCGGACATACAGCGGTAGACGTACCTGTTACAGCTATGGGTAAAAACTCGGTTCTCTTCTCAGGCATGTTCGAGAATACCGAAGTTTATAACAAGCTGATGCTCGTTATGGGACTTGGAAACAAGAAATAATTCGAAGCTTGAACTGGAGGCCTATCCGATCGCGGATGGGCCTTTTTAGTTTGTTCCAACCATCGATGGATAACACGGGCTCACCAGACAGCGTGTCCTGGAATACTCATATAGTTGAGGTGATGAGTCGTGATCCAGATCAGTTTATGTATGATTGTCAGAAATGAAGAAGATACCATTGGCCGCTGCCTGGCTTCTGTGCACGATTTGGTAGAGGAGATCAATATCGTGGATACCGGCTCCACCGATCGAACCAAAGAAGTCGTAAGCCGGTTCACGGATCGGGTTTATGATTTCGAATGGATCCAAGATTTTGCAGCTGCCCGGAATTATGCCTTCAGCAAAGCAACACAACCCTATATTTTATGGCTGGATGCGGATGATGTGCTGCAAAAGGACGATCGCAAGAAATTAGCCGAGTTAAAACAAACGCTGGACCCTTCGATAGATTCTGTGACGATGAAATATGACCTTGTCTTCGATGAATTCGGGAACGTGATTTCAAGTTTGCGCCGCAACCGACTTGTAAAGAAAGCAAACAGATTTAAATGGATCGGTCCTGTCCACGAGTATTTAGAGGTAGGGGGCTATATTTATGATAGTGAAATATCCGTAACGCACAGCAGCCTCCATCATGACAGCGACCGAAACCTGAACATTTACGAAGCACGGGAACAGGCGGGGGAGGATTTTTCTCCGAGGGATTTATATTATTTCGCAAATGAGCTGTTTGATCATGGGAAATACGAGAGGGCTGTTGCCTATTATCATCGTTTCTTGGCTACCGGTCTTGGCTGGGTGGAGGACAATATCGCGGCCTGCGGAAAGCTTGCGGATGCTTATACGCATTTGGGCCATAAAGAGAAGGTTCTTGAATCCACGCTTCGAACGCTGCAATACAGCAGTCCGAGGCCTGAAGCCTGCTGTCGGCTCGGATATTATTTCCTGAATGAACAGGACTACCGCTCTGCCGTCTTTTGGTATGAACTTGCTACTCAAATCAAACCGCCCGCGGGCCATTTGGGGCTAACTCATGAAGCCTGCTCAACGTGGCTTCCCCATCTGCAGCTTTGTGTATGTTATGACCGTCTAGGGCTTCATAGGCTGGCTTACAGGCATAACGAGCAGGCACTTGCCTACAGACCGGCTGATAAGAGGATGCTGCAGAACAAGAACTATTTTGAAACGGTACTGGGCATCTCCGGAGATCAAGAGCAGGACTAAGGCTGTATACGAAAAAGTAGATGAAATAGAAATAGACTGTATGGCACATGCACATATTCATTGCGCAAACCCGGTTGATCCGAAAGGAGACGGCGTTTATGCTTCTTTGTTATATTCTTGTCCTAGAAAATAGGCGGCACATCTCCTTGGCTGCCCAAGCTCTTTGCCTGGCTACGAATATATTAATTACACAACAAGACTAAGTTCAGAGGGTGAACATCCTTTAATTTTGATGTTAGGAGGAGAAGAAAGTGGCATTCTACCATTCAGGCCCAATAGAAAACCCGATTGATGCCTCTACTGGATCGAGGCCAACCGCGCAGGTGATGGTCAGCCTTACAAACCGCAGTTTGATAAACCCGGCTGCGGCAACGGTGACAGGATATAATTTAAGTGGGGCAAGGACGGTGTATATTGCGGAAGTCCTGCCCATTCCGGCAAACCAGGTGATGGTTCGAGCTTACCCTGCCGATGTGGATGCTTTTGAGTTTGATTTCAATATCACAGGAGTTACGCCGGAAGAAGTCGAAATTTCGTTGTGGGGGAAAAATGTAAACAATCAGCTGGTCAGCGCGCATCGGTTGTTAACTTCTGAACTGGTTGGGCCTGGGCCGACCGGAGCCACTGGAGCAACCGGGGCAACGGGTCCGACGGGACCAACAGGTGCTACGGGCCCAATAGGTGCTACGGGGCAGACAGGTGTTACGGGGCAGACAGGGCCAACAGGACCAGCAGGAGCCGCCGGACCGACCGGCGCTGCAGGAGAAACGGGAGCCACCGGTCCTACGGGAGCTCCCGGATCAAGGGGAGAAACAGGGCCAACAGGCGCTAGCGGGGTTATGGGGATGACCGGCCCTACCGGTGCGACCGGGGCTACGGGAGCGACTGGGGAAACAGGGGCGGTAGGTGACACGGGACCAACCGGACCGGCAGGGGGAGCGACCGGTGACACCGGTCCAACAGGAGCAACAGGAGCAACAGGGGCAACGGGTGCTACGGGAGCCACTGGAGCGACCGGGCCTACAGGAGCCACCGGGCCTACGGGCAGTGTGGAACCGAATCCGTTCAATGTCTATGTGCAAGCAGGTGCCGCTGGCGGTGATGGGAGCCAGGCGGCTCCGTACGGCACGATTCAGCAGGGTGTAACCGCCGTGTCTCCGACGGGGACCGTGCATATTTTGGGAGGCACATACCCGCTGACTGCAACCATTACCGTCAACAAAGCCGGAATCACGCTCCAGGGTTATCCGAACACCCAGATCATGCTGCAGGTAGCGGCGATTCCCTTCCTGGTGACCGGTAGCGGAGTGACGATAGACGGCTTGACCGTCACCAGTAACCTGCCTTATGCTGTTGAATTCTTCCAGTTTGCAGGAACGAATCATAGATTGACCAATAATATGATCTTTGGTCCGCCGCAAGCCGGGCCTTCAACAGGCTGGGTGGTTAACCGCGGATTCTTGACCCAGGGCAACGTGACAAATCTGCTGGTGAGAGGCAATATTTTCTATAGTTTAAGACAGCCTGCTTATCTGAATCCGAACTCAACAGGCAATATCATGAACAATGTCGTATATAACACACGCGGGTATGTGGTAGACCGCGCCATATTCGTCTTCTCGGGCAACTCCTGGGGCATTCCGGAGAATGCGGTGGATATCGCTTTGCTCGTCGGAACGCCAATCGGAGCGCCTTATGATCCGATCGGAGAACTTGCGGCTAACAATAGCAGTGCCACCATTGACGATCAAAGGTAATGCGCAGGACGTTAAAATCCGGTTTGATTCTCAATCACACCGATCATGCGAACGGCTAGAGCGTTATTGTTCCTTTTTTACGAAGGATTCTCCGTATATGAAGAGTCCTTTTTTTATGGCCGGGCTTGAGGGGTCTTGCGATATTGACTTGGTGTCATGCCGTAGAAAGAACTGAAATGTCTGGAAAAAGGATGGATCGAGCCGTAGCCCAGCTTCTCGGCAATCAAGGTCACGCTCATTTCGCTTTCAAGCAGCAGGTTGGCCGCTTTCTTCATGAGCAGATTATGCTGGTAAGCTTTCGGGGTGAGTCCGGTTTCCCGCAGAAACAGCTCATGAAAATAAGTCCGCTTTAATCCGCAGCTTCTGGACCACTCGGCAACGGAATTCCGGCGTTCGGGGGAGGCGTGAAGCTGCTGCAGAAACCGAACAATCCGGTAATCGGTCGGCTGTCGGGTTTGAAGGACGTTAAACCAGGACAACAGCCAGCCGTAAAAATAACTGTTCACCGCCTCCTGGCGGTATAATTCCAGCTCATCAAAGAAACGGGCCACCTGAATAAAGCCGTCATAGAGATGGGGATAGGCGCGCAGTGAATAAACCTTCGGCAGAAGCGTGAGCTCCTCGCAGTTCTCCTCCGGTGATAGCTCATCCAGATGAAACGGCTGCGGCGCATAAATAATGGTCCGGCTGTAAGGAGCCTGCTCCGGACGTTCCCACAAATCACAATAAAGATTGTAAGAGGATAAGGGGCGTTCGGGTGAAATGTGAAAAGCATGCGGCTGGCCTGGACGCAGAAAGATCAGCGTGCCCCGTTCAATCGGATAACGAATCCCGTCGATCTCCATTTCGCCAGGACCCTCCGTAAACAAATGAAAAGCGTATACGCTGCACACCCGCAGCTTCTCATTGCTGCTGCCATCGTATAAATATTTCATGGAGTCGCCTACATAAGGACGAATATCGGATATACGTTTCATGTTCCAAGCTCCTTCGTTATTCCCGGAATCGGATTGAATTACCGGACAATTCGTCAAATGATTGAATCATCCTGCAAAGACAATATCCTGCTTAGGATGATACGATAAATGCACCGTTAATGGAAAGAGGCAGGCATGCAGAGCGGATCATTTCGCAAGTTTAGAAAGTTTAGCAAGTCTCTTTGAATGCGCTTTCCCTATATGAATGCAGATAAACTCATTTTGAATAGAAAGAAGGAACTCTCCATGACAAAAAACAAACTTTGGTACACATCGCCGGCAAAGGGGTGGGCTCAAGGTCTTCCGGTCGGCAACGGTAGAATTGGAGCGGTCGTGATAGCGGAAGTGCTGAAAGAAGTTTGGTCCATGACCGAGATCACGTATTGGTCCGGACAGCCGGAATATGTGCAGGGAGCTGGCGGAGGTAAAGAGGCGATCGAAGAAATGAGAAGCCACTTCTTTGCCGGAGACTATGCAGGCGGGGACCAGCTGGCGAAACGTTATTTGCAGCCCGCCAAACAAAACTTCGGGACAAACCTGAGCCTTTGCGATGTGGTTGTGGAGTTTCAGCCGGCAGTGTCAGCCGGACAGCTGAATGCAAACGGTGGAGAGCAGGAGCCCATAGTATATCGTGAGCTGGATCTCGGCGAAGCGGCCGTGCGGACAGAAGTGCGGAGCTCGGAAGGGGCGGACAAGGCAGATAAGGCAGTTAAGGCAGTTAAGATAGACAAGGCAGACAAAACAGGGCAGACGGAGTCGGCCCTGTTCACGCGGGAGGTTCTGGCTACTCATGCCGAAGACCTGGTGGTAGGCAGGGTGCGAAGCGCGGTGCAGAGCGGCCTTCATTTTACACTTCGCCTGGAAGGCCGAACCTCTGAATTCAAAGCAGAAAGCGATCATCAGGAGTTGAGTGAAATCCGATTTCATGGCAAAGCGGTTGAAACGATACATAGCGACGGAAGCTGCGGAGTCAGCAGCGCCGGGGTCGTCAAGGTAGAGGCCTTTGGCGGTACCGTCAGCAGCCGTGACGGAATCATTAAGGTTATAGGGGCGGACGAGGCGGTCATTTATTTTGCGGTGAATACGGACTATAAACAGGAGGATGACAGCTGGAGCAACCGAGCGGCCGAACAAGTGAAAGGGGCCATGGCGAAAGGATTTGATCGGCTTAAAGCTGAACATATGGCCGATTATAAGCCGCTGTTTGAGCGGGTAAAACTCGACGTGGGAACTACGGAAGCGGCAAAGCTGCCGCTGGATGCAAGAATTCGCCGCTTTAAAGAAGGGAAGCTGGATGATCCGGCGCTTGTAGAGCTGTTTTTCCAATATGGTCGTTATTTGACGATTGCCGGGGCGAGAGAGGATTCTCCGCTGCCGCTGAATCTGCAGGGCATTTGGAACGACGGGGAAGCCAACCGGATGGCATGGAGCTGTGACTACCACCTCGACATTAATACCCAAATGAATTATTATCCAACGGAGATTGTGAATCTCGGTGAAAGCCATGTGCCGCTTATGGACTACGTAGAGGAGCTGGCCAAAGCCGGACGGACGACGGCGCGGGACTTGTACGGTGCAGACGGCTGGGTCGCCCATGTCTTCTCCAATGCCTGGGGATTTACGCTGCCTGGCTGGCAGACCGGCTGGGGGCTGAACGTAACTGGGGGCTTGTGGATTGCCACACATTTGATGGAGCATTACGAATATTCGCTGGATGAACGCTTCCTGCGGGAGCAGGCTTATCCGGTATTAAAGGATGCAGCGGCCTTTTTCCTCGATTACATGACCGAACATCCGAAGTATGGCTGGCTGGTGACGGGGCCGTCGAATTCGCCGGAGAACAGCTTCTATACCTCGAAGCCGGAGGAAAGCGGACAGCAGTTGTCTATGGGGCCAACCATGGATATGGTGCTGGTCAGGGATCTGCTTCAGTTCTGCCTGAAGGCCGCCCGCGAGCTCCAGCGGGATGAAGAGCTGCAGGAGCAGTGGTCAGCAGCGCTTGCCAAACTGCCCCCTCTTCAGATCGGCAAGCAGGGACAGCTGCAGGAATGGCTTGAGGATTACGAAGAAGCCCAGCCGGAGCACCGGCATTTATCGCATCTGACTGCTCTTTATCCGGGGAATCAAATTCATCCGGAACGGACCCGCGAACTGGCTGATGCGGCGAGAGTCACGCTTGAGAAGCGGATGGGGCAAAGCAATCTGGAGGACGTAGAGTTCACGGCGGCATTGTTCGCGATCTATTTCGCAAGGCTGCAGGAGGGCAGTCGAGCTTTGAAGCATGTCTCCCACCTGATCGGTGAATTATGCCTGGATAATATGTTAACGTTCTCAAAAGCAGGAATTGCCGGTGCCGAGACGAATATTTTTGTGATAGACGGCAATTTTGGAGGAGCTGCCGCGATTGCTGAAATGCTGCTGCACAGCCTTTCGGGCGAGATCGAATTGCTTCCGGCTCTGCCGCAGGAGTGGCAGGAAGGAAGCGTGAGTGGCTTACGAGCCAAAGGCGGCTTTGAAGTCGACATCGAGTGGAGCGGGGGAGAACTGCGAACCGTTTCCATCCGCTCCAGTTCCCCTGGCAGGACCGTCTTGATCCGGCACAAGGACAAACAAACTCGACTGGAATTGGCGCAGGGTGAAACTGTTCAATTGAATGCTAATCTTCACAATTTGAATGGCGAATTTCTAAATTCTGTGAGCTCCGGCAGGAAGGCAAATGAAACTTTGACAACAGACAGAAGAAATCCTTGACCCTGCGAACGTCGGCAAGAGCTGAAGACAACCGTTGAGCCAAAAGCCGTGGTTGTCTTTCCTGCCATTTGAAAGCGGATGTGGGGTCCGGGAGAACATTCTTTCAAAGGGGGAGAGGCTTTGCGTTTCTTTTCAAGCCAAACTATGCAGACTTCAGGAAAGCTGCTCCGCAACTCAAAACCTATGTTTGATCGGACCAGGCAGGTGCTTAGGCAGTCCAAAATGTTTCGACGATTTCTGATCTCTTATCTGATTATCCTGATCATCCCCAGCTTTGCCGGGTATCTGTCCTACCGAACCTCCATTTCGATTACCCAGTCCATGTCTATTGAGAATAGTGTCACGGAGCTTAATAAAAGCAAGGAAATGCTGGAAAGACGGATAGCGGAGGTAGAAGGGTTTACCCGGCAGCTGGCTTTAAATCAGGATTTAAATGCGCTGCTGAATGAGAAACCGGCCGTCAGCGGAGAGGTTAACGTATTTGGCATATGGGAACTGCTCAAGCAGGTCACACCTTTTAGCCAGACGAATGATTTTTTGCAAAATTATTATATCTATCTCAGCAATTACAATGTAATTTTGGCCAAAGGTTCCACCTACAGGCCTGAATCGTATTACCAATCCAGTCACTACGAAAATATGTCGCTGACCGAGTGGGAGGACCAGATTCTGCATAGTACACACCGCAGCGAAATCACGCCGCTTAACACTCTGGTAATGGAAAATAAGCAGATCTCAGCGATTTCTTATATGCAATCCCTGCCGCTCGACAGCTTCAGCGGTTCTTCCCCTGCTGCGATTGTGGTAACGATCGATGAGCAGAATATTGAAAATCTGCTGTCCGGCTGGATCGAAAGATACGGCGGATGGACGTCCATAACGGACGAACAAGGACAACCGCTCAGCTTGCAGGGGATTACAGCTGACAAAATGAAAGCGGTATCATCCGAGCTTGATTCAGATAATGGTCAGGTAAGCCGCTTCTGGGGCGACGACCTTGTCATCACCATTCCTTCCAAAACAACTGGATGGGTTTATCGGGCGGGGATTCCCAAACATGTGCTGATGCAAAATGCGAACCATATTAAATATATCTCCTGGGTATTTACCGGAGCGGCTTTGCTTGTCGGCTTGCTGGTGGGGTTGATTCTGTCTTACCGGAACAGCGCTCCCTTAAACCACCTGCTGGCCATGTTCAAGGAGCAGGTGCTGAAGGACGATCAGTTTCAGTTTCCTAAAAAGCGCAATGAGTTCGACTTCCTGCACGGCAACATTTCGCAGATTCTTGTGGAGAATAAACAGTTGGAGTCAGAGGTGGCGCGCCAGTTTCCACTCGTCAGAGACGGCTTCCTCAAGCGGCTGATTAATGGGGAGTTCGAGACGAAGTCGGAAATCCTGGCAGCAGCTGTGCAAACCCAAACCGAGCTGGAGTCCCACAGCGGTTATGTGGGCATTTTGCAGGTGAACGGGTATCCTGATCTGGACAGCGTGGATATCCTAAACGAATTGTACGCGGCCCGCCTGCTTGTCAAACAGATGCTGAACGGGAACGACCCATGGCCTGGAATGTATCTGACGGATTTGGGCTCTGATCAGATTGTCATGATCTTCCTGAACGGAATGGACGGGGAAATGGTGTCCAAGGAAGAGCAGCGCAAGCAGCTTGAGTCCATGATTGGCAGGATAATCGCAATTGCATACCAGGAATATAAAATGAAGCTGACCGCTGCTTTTGGCGAATTTTTCTCCTCGCTGCAGGAGATCAGTCAGTCCTTCGAGCAAGCCAAGCAGATGGCGGAGTACGCCGCGGCCGAGGAAAGGCCGGATATTGTCTGGTTCAGCGATTCCAGGCTTGAGAGCGGAAGTTATTATTATCCTCTGGACATGGAACACCGGCTGATCAGCACCGTACGTGCGGGAGACCGTGAAGAAGCGGATAAGCTGCTTCGGTCCATCATTGAACAGAATAGGGAGAACCGAAATCTGCTGCTGGAAATGAGATATCAATTCATTAACGAAATTAAAGCTACGCTGATCAAATTGCTGGACCAGAAGGTCTTTCTCGAGTCAGGCCGTCATCAGGAGCTGCATCTCAAGGTGATGAGCGTACAGGCCGGAAGTGAATGGGAGACGGTGCAGCAGGAATTTGGCGAGATGATCGCCGAGCTGTGCGAGGTCGTAACCAGCAAACAAAATGACAGCCAGCTGCAAATCGTAGAGAAGATCAAACAATTTATTTCAGAGCATTATTCTGACGGCGAGCTGAATTTGTACCGAATTGCGGAACAAGCGGAGCGGCCCGAAAAATATATTTCCCAACTTTTCAAAGAAGTTACGGGAACAAATTTGTCGGACTACCTGGAGCAGGTGCGTATGGAGGAGGCGGTTAAGCTTCTTCAAGCCAAACAGTGTACCGTGGATGAAATTTCTGTAATGGTCGGCTACAACAGCTCACATTCGTTCCGCCGGGCTTTCAAGAGAGTGATGGGCGTTTCGCCAAGCGCCTACCGGCAGCTCGCGCAGTAGCGCGGGCTCTTTTTCTTCTGTCAGAGCCTGGCCGCTTTGTAATCAGGCAGAAAATGTACGTTCTATGGGCCAATTGACCGGTTCTAATCGGAAGAAAGGTACCTTAAAAACCGGAATTGTACCTACCCCGTTTATACGCTGCGGCACTACAATGAACCCTGTATAAGAAAGCGCTGTCATTTGGCGTAGACCTAAAACGAAGGGGGGATTTATTTGAATGTCGCACGTAAAAGCTTTGCCAAGCACTGGCAGCTGTATCTCATCCTGATTCCACCGATTTTGTTCTTCATCATCTTTAAGTATTACCCGATGGCGAACGCCGTGCTGGCTTTCAAAGACTACAACGTAACAAAAGGCATTTGGGGCAGCCCGTGGATCGGCTTTAAAAATTTCAGAATGTTTTTTGATAATCCGATCTTCTGGACCCTCGTCAAAAATACCTTATTAATCAGTCTTTATCAATTGCTGGTGGGCTTCCCGATTCCGATTCTGCTGGCACTCGCCTTGAATGAAGTAAGGCATGCCAAGTTCAAGAAGCTGGTGCAAATGGTGACCTTTGCGCCTTATTTCATCTCGACGGTGGTCATGGTTTCCATGATCATGCTGTTCCTTGCGCCGCGGCTTGGTTTCGTCAATCTGGCTTTGAATGCGCTGGGGATGGACTCGATCAACTTCCTTGGGGAACCGGGAATGTTCCGCTCCATTTATGTATGGTCGGATCTCTGGCAGTCTGCCGGTTATGCATCAGTCGTATATTTGGCAGCGCTTGCAGGGATTGATCCGGTGCTTTATGAAGCGGCCAAGGTGGATGGGGCTTCCCGTCTGCAAAAGATCATTCACGTTGATTTGCCGGGCATATTGCCTACTGTAACGATTCTGCTCATTCTGAATGTAGGCAATATTATGGCGCTTGGCTTCGAGAAAATTTATTTGCTGCAAAATCCGCTTAATACATCGAGTTCAGAGGTCATTGCCACCTATGTGTACAAAATGGGCCTTTTGAACGCCAACTACAGCTTTGCAACGGCGGTTGGCTTGTTCAACTCGGTGATTAATCTGGTCCTGCTCGTTCTTGTCAACGGTCTGGCCAAACGGATTTCGAGCAACAGCATCTGGTAGAAAGGAGAGACTAGCCATGGCATCCCCGCTTTCGGCCACCACGGCACCCGGCAGTTCAAGAGCTTACCGCATTAAAAATTCGGCCGGCGACCGGGTATTTATGGCCATCATCTATACGGCGCTCAGTCTCATCCTGATTGCCGTGCTGTATCCGCTTATTTATATTCTCAGCAGCTCGATCAGCAGCCCGGATGCGGTCTCCTCCGGTAAAGTCTGGCTTTGGCCGGTGGATATTTCCTTTGAAGGATATACAACCTTATTTTCGACGCCGCTGATCCTGACCGGTTATGCCAACTCTTTGTTTTATACGGCTGCGGGCACCTTGATCAGCGTCACCTTGACGATTATGATCGCTTATCCGCTGTCCCGGCGAAGTTTGTACGGGCGCAGCGTGATCATGGTTTTTGTCACCTTTACGATGCTGTTTGGGGGAGGTTTGATTCCCACCTATCTCGTTGTAAAGCAGCTTGGAATGGTGGATACCCGCTGGGCGCTGCTCATTCCGAATGCGATCTGGGTGTGGCAGGTCATTATTGCCCGTTCTTTCTTCCAATCCTCGATTCCCGACGAATTGGTGGAAGCCAGCGAGCTTGACGGCTGCAGCGATCTGCGGTTTATCTGGAGCGTCGTGCTTCCGCTGTCCAAGCCGATCATCGCGGTGCTTGTGCTGATGTATGCGGTCGGCCAGTGGAACGCTTATTTCGATGCGCTGATTTATTTGAAATCGGACCATCTATTCCCGCTTCAACTGATTCTGCGCAGCATTATCATTCTGAATAACGGGGCAGGAGCCATGGATGCGGCGGAAATGGTGGAGAAGCAGCATCTATCCGACCTGCTGAAATATTCGCTGATTGTTGTGGCGACCTTGCCGGTGCTCTGCATCTATCCGTTCGTTCAGAAGCATTTTGTGCAGGGCATGCTTGTAGGTTCTGTGAAAGGCTGAGGATTTATTAAATCGACAATAAGGGAGAGGTCAGCTTTGAGAAAAAGAATATGGAGTTTATGGAGCTTGATCATCGTATTCAGCGTAGTGCTTACCGCCTGCGGAGGCGGCAATAACAGTGCGTCTTCGGGTTCCGGCAATGCGGCTGGCGGCAGTACGGAAAGCGGAAAGCCGGTCACTGTCAGCTTGTTTGCCCAGCAGGAAGCCGGCGTAGATCTGAAGACCAACACATTTAGCACATTCCTGGAGAAGCAGTTTAACGTTAAATTCGACTGGCAGGTCATTCCTACCGACGGCGCACAGGAGAAACGCCAGATCTCGCTGGCCAGCGGTGACTATCCGGATGCGTATTTCCTGACCGAATACATCGATCAATTCACGCCGGCGGATCTCCTGAAATACGGCAAACAAGGCGTGCTTGTTCCGCTTAATGACCTGATCGACCAATACGCACCGCATATCAAGGCGGCTATGGAATCGAATCCTTCGCTGCGCAGCTACATCACTGCGCCGGACGGCAACATCTATGGCCTTGTAGCTTATGCCGAGTGTTTCCACTGTTCTTATCCGAACAAAATGTGGATCAATACCAAATGGCTGGATAAGCTGAAGCTGGAAATGCCAAAGACGACGGAAGATTTCAAGAAAGTTTTGGAAGCGTTTAAAACACAGGATCCAAACGGCAACGGCAAAGCCGACGAAGTGCCTTTGAGCGGATCTACAGAAACGTTTGGCGTGCACATCGTGCCATTCCTGATGAACGGCTTTATCTATGATGATGACACGAACTATTTGCAGCTTAAGGATGGCAAAGTCGATTCCGTGGCCAACAAGCCGGAGTGGAAGGAAGGCCTTGAATACATCAAATCCCTGTATGATGAAGGTTTGATCGATCCGGGCGCCTTTACGCAAAATGCCGACGCATTCCGCAAGATCGGCGATAACGCCAGCGCAGAAATTTTGGGTGCTGGAGCAGGCATGCACCCGGCTATTTTCGTCAACACGAATACCAAAGATTATAATCCGGTTCCGCCTTTGACCGGCCCTCATGCCAACTATGCTACTCATAATGACGGCGGTATTGTTCCGGGAGCCAAATTCGTCATTACTAACAAAGCCAGCAAAGAAGCGCAGATTGCCCTGATTAAAATCGCGGATTATATGTACACGCCGGAAGGCCAGACGATCTCCAACTCAGGTCAGGAGGGCGAAGGCTGGAGAAAACCTAAAGAAGGCGAGCAAGCGCTTGGAGACGGCGTAACACCTCAGTTTGCCTCCATCAGCTATCCAACCGGTGAAGGCCCAACCAACTACGGCTGGGGCGGCATGTCGCATATGTATATGCCTAAGACGTACCGTGACAGCTTTGTAGCCGACCAGGATATCTATTCGCCAGACGGATATGAACGCAGATTGTACGAAGCTACGCTGCTGTATGAAGGCAAAGAACCGAAAGAACTGTTCCCGTTCTGGTCGATCTGGGTCGATCCATCCGAAACGGATGAGCTGAGCATGCTGCAGACGAATATCAAGAACTACATCGATCAAAATACACTTCAATTCATCACTGGCAGCAAAGACCTGAACAAAGACTGGGACAGCTACGTAAGTGGTCTTGATAAACTCCAGCTGAGCCGTTATCTGGAGATTTTGCAGAAAGCTTACGATTCAAGTAATTCCGCTGCAAAATAATCGGATTGCTCGCTTAATCACAAGTCAGACCTAACACTAACACTAACACTAACACTAACACTAACACTAACACCAAGCCATACATCAAACGAGAAAAATCGATCCCCTTTGTCACCGCTTGCGGCGGCAGAGGGGTTTGGTTTTTTAGGGGAGGAAGACATGGAGAATGAGCAGCTGAATCGTAAGGAAGAAATGGCAGCAGCGGCAGTGTGGTACGGAAGCCCAAGCACGGAGGAAGAGATTAAAAGAGGCAAGGAAGGATCGGGATTTCAGCTTCGCGGAGGCCTTCCCTATACTCAGAATAAGATCAGGCTGAAACGGCCTGTCCGAATCGCCTTTCTGGGCGGCTCGATTACGGAAGGAGCGGGAGCTTCCCAGGCGGAAGACACCAGCTGGAGGGCATTAACCGGCCAATATTTGAGCGAGCGGCTGGGGGGCGAGATGGTAAGCTGTGTCAATGCCGGGGTTGGTGGGACCAATTCGGTATTTGGCGCCCATCGGCTGTATGAGCACGTCCTCAGCCAGCGGCCGATTGACCTGCTGTTTGTAGAGTTTAGCGTCAATGACGGCAATGACCAGCTGGAGCAGGCAGAGTCTATTCGGGGGATGGAAGGCATCGTCCGGCAGATGAAGCGGTTGTCTCCGCAGACCGATCTTTGTTTCGTGTACACCGCATCAGAGCGGAACTTAAGTTCGGAAATGCCGAAGTATATTGCAGTCCATGAGCACGTAGCTGAACATTATCATCTTTCCAGTGTGAATTTCGCGCGAAAGGTCTACGATTTGCTTCAAGAAGAAGACACCGAATGGACCGATCTGGCACCGGATACCTATCACCCGAACGATGCTGGTCATGCGTTATATGCCGAGTATATGAAGGAGTATCTGGATAGAGCGTTATTCGGAGAATCCACGATTGGAGATGTGAAGGAGGAAGAAGCTGTTCCCGAGCCGATCGAGGAATCCAATTACGAATATGCAGGAACTCGGTCTGTATCAAACTGGGAAGAAGGAAGAGGGCACCTTCCGGCACGGCGGGAAGAAGGGGGGCGAAACGCCTCCACATCAGATGTTTTGGTTCTGCCTATCCCCCGGATTCGGCTGATCAGCCGAACAGGCTGGAAGCGCAGCAAGCTGGAGGCCAACGAACCGCTGATGAACTGGAGGTACGATACGGAGCACCTGTTTACGGAGCAGGAAGACGCCGATCTTACGTTCGAAGCGTGGGGCCAGAGCGCCGGTGTTACGATGCTGTACGGGCCGGATTCCGGCATCTTTGAATTCTCTATTAACGGAGGAACATTTGTGGAGGTGAATCTGTTTGATGAATGGTGTCCACTTGCTTATCGTCCGGTAAGTGTGCTGTTCCCAATTCAGACTGAAAGGGGGCCAATGACGATTACGCTGCGGAATACGGGACGCAGAGACCAGCGAAGCCGCGGAACCCGGCTCATGATCCTGCGGCTGCTCGTGAATTAAGGTTATTCGGCGGGATCTGCCTGCAGCGATCCAAATAAAAATCCGTCCACACAGTTGTCTGTGCGGACGGATATCTTTTTTTCGTGAAAGGAAATTTCTTAATCCTCGGGGATCAGCTTTTGATCGCGCCCATCATCATCCCTTTAACGAAATACTTCTGGACAAACGGATAAACCATAATGATCGGCAGTGTAGCGACCATGGTCGTAGCCATCCGGATACTTTCCGTAGAGACCGGAATTTGCTTCGAGCTTTGCGCAAGCTGCTGGGCATCGGACATCATGCCTGCGGTCTGGTATTGGTTCAGGATCTTCACCAGGACGGCCTGCAGCGTCTTAAGGTTTGGTTTGTAGGTGTATACATAGGAATCGTACCAGGAGTTCCAGTGGCCGATGGCCAGAAACAAGCCGATCGTGGCAAGCACCGGCACACAGAGCGGCATGACGATCCGGAAGAAGATCTGCAGATCGTTGGCACCGTCAATTTTGGCGGATTCTTCGACTTCGCCGGGAATCTGCTCGATAAAGGTGCGAACCAGGATCATCAGGAACACGCCGATCAAGCCCGGGAAGATGAACACCCAGAACGAGTCGATCAGGCCAACGGATTTAATGACCATGTAAGTAGGAATAAGACCGCCGCCAAAGTACATCGTGAACACAAAGAAGAAGGAGAAGTACTTCCAGCCAAGCAAATAACGTTTGCTTAGCGAATAAGCCAGCATGGAGATGCAGAACATCGATAAGGCCGTTCCGATGATGGTTCGGAGCACCGTAACCTGCAGCGCGCTCCAGATTTCAGGATTCCGGAAGATCGTCCGGTAGCTTTCAAAGGTAAGCGATCTCGGCCAGAAATATAAATTCCCGCGAAGCGTGTCGGTTGCATCGTTCAGGGAGATCACCAGGATGTTCCAGAACGGATAGAAGGTAACGACGAAGATGCCTGCCAGGAAAATATACAGCGCCGCATCAAATAAACGTTCGCCAAAAGTTTTGCTGTTCATATGAGGTCCCTCCGGTGTAAGTTTAGAATAGGGAGTGTCCATTCACTCGTTTGGCAATGAAATTGACAATAACTACGATAATGAAGGCAACTACGGAACTGAACATGCCTACTGCGGAAGCATAGGAGAACATGCCGTTCTGAATCCCGTAGCGGAAGGAATACGTCGACAATACATCCGAATAATCCTTGGTCAAATCATTGCCAAGCAGGAAGTGCTGGTCAAAGCCCGCATTCAGGATGCCGCCAAGCGCCAGAATCAGCAGAATGACAATCGTTGGTTTTAAGTGCGGCAGTGTAATATACCGGATTTGTTTAAACCGGTTAGCGCCGTCAACCTTAGCAGCCTCGTAAAGCTCCGGATTGATGGAAGAAATGGCGGCCAGATACATAATGGAGCTGTAGCCCATGTCTTTCCAAGTGTTGCCCAAGGCGACAATCCACCAGAAATATTTGCCGTGCTGCAGGAACAGGACGCTTTCGTTCGTAATATGCAGGAACTTGAGCAGACCGTTGATCGCTCCGTCAGAGGACAGCAGTGTCACGATAATGTTCGCGGCGATAACCCAGGAGATGAAATAGGGCAAATAGGATGCGGTCTGAACGGTTTTCTTGAAGGCTACGTTCTTGATTTCGTTGATGGCGATGGCGATCAGGATCGGCATCGGGAACGAGAAGAGCAGGGTAATGAGGGTAGATGCCAGCGTATTCCGCATGATGAGCAGGAAGTCGCCGTTGCTGAAGAAATAATCGAACCACTTGAACCCTACGAATTCGCTGCTAAATAAAGTCTGCCAAAATGCGCCCAGTGTCGGCTGGTAGTTAACGAAAGACATGTACAATCCGACCATCGGCGTATAGGCGAAAATGAGCGCCCATATGACGGCGGGCAGCATCATCAGGAAGAGGAATTTTTGCTGCTTGAACTTCATCCAGGTTTTTCGCTGAGGGATCGCAAGAGCCGGTACTTGCGGGTTCTCTCGCACTTTTGTAAAGGTTTTCATTTTGCTGCACCTCGCAATCTCAAGTTACTTAAAATTATAGGACCGGCCAAAAAGCAGTGTCGATATGACATTCTAACGAATGATACTTGAAAATAACTTTCATACGAAAGGACGATTAAAGGATTTTCATGTAAGCGCTATAATAATAGCGACGAAGCGGGGGAGGGACAGCTATGTACAGCATATTTCTGGTCGATGACGAGACGCTTGAGCTTGAAATGATGCGGGATTATATACGTTGGGAAGAAATGGGGATTTATGTGGCCGGGACGGCCATCAACGGCAAGGATGCTTTGGAGAAGATTGAGGTGATGCAGCCTGACATCGTCTTGACGGATGTGCAAATGCCCATCATGAACGGGATTGATCTGGCCAAGCTGGTCCGTGAAAGGTACGACTGGATGCAGCTTGTATTTCTGACCGGCCATGATGAATTTACTTATGTCAAATCGGCACTTAACGTAGGCGCTGTAGGTTATTTGCTGAAACCGCTCGACTTGACTGAAATCGTGGCGGTTATGGAGAGGGTGAAGCAGCAATGCGAGGAGGTCCGTCTCAAGAACCGCTCTATCCAGGCAGCCAAAGCCAATATCTTCAAAGAACTGCTGTTTGAGCGCAGCACGGATAGAATAGATAACCTGAAATCGAGCTTCTGCAAGCTGGCTCGCAGGCAGGAGGCCGGAACTTACTGCTTGCTGCTGTGCGACATCCATCCGGGAGCCCAGGGGGATGGAACCGTTATGGAAGAGGCGGTCAAAGCCTTCACCTCCTTGGCGGAACGTTTCCTGGCAGGAGAGAAGCTGGCTGGTATGACCGTCGTGATTCGCGACAGTGAAGTGGGGATTTTTCTGGACTGCAGCTCGGAAACGGCAACTGAAACGGGTACGGGAACTTCGCTGAAGGCTGGACATTCTGCCGTCTTCCGGATCGCTGAGCGCTGGTCGTCTTTTCTGCAGGAAAATGCCGATTTTCCGGTTACCATTGCTGTTAACGAGAAGGCCGCCGGGCTGTCTGATCTGGCGGAACTCTATGAACAGAGCAAGCAAATTCTGGCCGATCAATTCTACGTGGGAGAAGGTAAAGTGATTTCGCAGTCGGAGAATCGCACACCGTTCCACGATGAATTAATGCCGCCGTTTCCGTCCGAGCGCTGGCTAGAGGCGGTCAACCAGCTGGACGCCGAGAAAGCCCGCGAGCTTGTCCATGAATATACGGCAGGGTTGATCCGGCTGCGTGCAGGCCGCAAAGCGGTGTGCGATTGGGCTCTGCAGCTCATTGGCCGACTGGAAGAGGAAATTCTGCATCAATCGGCCGGCGGGTATGAGAGAGGCGAAATGTATTATTCCATCTACAACTGCCGGACGATTCAGCAGATTGAGTCCATCGTTCTTAAGACAGCCGAAGAGACGATGGAGCGGCTCGGTGAACGGTTTATGGATAAAAATGCCAAGCTGGTTCACCAGGTTTGCAGCCTGATTGATCAAACCTATCACGAGCCCATTACCATCAATAGTTTATCTGATCAGGTCTATCTGTCTCCGAATTATTTGAGGTCGATCTTTAAAGAGAAGACAGGGATGACCATTCATGATTATTTGACGAAGATCCGGCTGGATAAAGCCAAGCTGCTGCTGGCGGACGGTTCCCTGAAGGTTCAGGATATAGCGCAGAGGGTCGGTTATGAAAGCACTTCGTATTTTATTTCCTTATTCCTAAAGAACCAGGGAGTTACGCCGAATGAATACCGAAAGAGTCTATAAACCAGTGAAGGATAAGCCCGTGAAAGGACATCCCGGCGCCCGAAGACGACGTTTCTCGCTGCTGCAGAAAGGGGCGTTTGCGAACCTGCCCCTTCGAAACAAGTTTTTCTTTATTTTTCTGATTGTGCTGATCCTGCCTTTCTCTCTGCTGATTGTTTACTCTTATTCCTCAACAAGAGATACAATCACCCAGCAGACTTACACGAGCCTTGACAGCACGCTCGAACAGATTGATACCAACGTGGAGAACCGGTTGGAATATTACAAGCAGTTGTCTACCAGTTTGTATATGGACGCCCAGCTCCGCAACTATTTGTCTTCCAATTACGAGGAGGCCTTTTATTATCTGGACGCCTTTGAATATATCAACCGAGTGCTGCCGTCGCTGATGATTCTGAATTCAAATTTGCAGGGCATTACGATTTATTCCAACAACGAAACCCTTTATACAGACGAACAATACGTCAAACATATGGAAGAGCTTCCGGAACCGATTCGGCAAAGAGCGCTTGATGCGGCCGGAGGAACGGTTTATACGCATTCCAGCGATTACAAAGCGGACGATGCGCATATCACATTGGCAAGATCGCTTAGTTATTTCAGTTTGAAGCATCCGTACGGCATCTTGACCATGGACATCAACAGCAGCGAGCTGTATTCACTGATTGAGAAGGAGAACAACAATAAAAGCGTCTACATCATAGATGAGAACGGCGGACTGATCAGTACGGGAGACCAAACCATAACCTCCAGACAGCTGTTTAACATCTATCCGATAGAGGACCAGCTGGCAAATAAAGACGGGGAATTTGATGCGGTCATTCATGGGGAAAAGCAATTTTTCACTTATAAGACGCTAAGTAACGGCTGGAAAATCGTCATCACAATCCCTTATAACGAATTGCTTTCGGACACCAACAAGGCAACCACCCATATTATCTGGATTTCAGCGATTGCTATTGCTGCCGCAACCCTGCTGATCTTTGTCACGAGCAAGGTGATCACCAAACGGATCGAAATATTGCTGTCCCAGATCCGCAAGGTGGAACGGGGGGATTTCAGGCTGTCCATCAAACCGATGGGCCATGATGAAATCGGCCAATTGTCCTTTGCGTTCAATAAAATGGCGACGCAGATCCAGTCCCTGATTCATGATGTGTATGAGAAGGAACTGGCAATGAAAGAATCGGAGCTGAACACGCTGCAAGCGCAAATTAATCCTCATTTTCTCTATAATACGTTATCATCTATCTCCTCATTGGCTGTTAAAGAAGGGGCGATGCCGGTCTATCAAATGGTCAATTATTTGGCCAAATATTACCGGGTATCTCTGAATAAAGGCAAACGGATTATTCTGATCGAACAGGAAATCAACCTGATCCGCAACTATGTGGCCATTCAGGCTATCCGGTTCCCCGACAAGCTGCACATGCATTACGATTTGGATGAATCGCTGTTTGGGAGAACGACGATCAAGCTGATTCTGCAGCCTTTTATCGAAAATTGCATCAATCATGCTATTTGGGATGAGAGCGGGATTAACATCATCGTCAAACTTCAGCAGGAGGGCGAGGATATTCTGCTAAGGGTCATTGACGACGGGATCGGAATGACGGCTGAACAGCTGGAACGGGCGTTGAGCAAAACGGATAATTTGTCCGGTTATGGCATCAAGAACGTGGATGACCGGATCAAGCTGACCTACGGGGAACGTTACGGCGTGCACATGTACAGCAGACCGGGCATTGGAACAGCCGTGACCATCCGGATTCCGCTTGATCCGACCGTGGAGCGGTGAATAATCAGGTCTACAGGATGAAAGACGTTTTCCATCATGGATTGTAAGATTGCGGTATGGATTATTGGTTCGGGCATTTTTACAATGGACTTGTGTTCAACGTTCACAGCTCACAGCATTCACGATCAGAAGAAAGGGGTTTTAAGATGAAAAAGATATTGGCAATCGCAGCCGCAGCTTCACTCTTGGTAGCGCTTACGGCATGTGGAAGCGACAAGGGTGCATCCTCCGGCGCTTCCGGCGCAAACGCAGAGACAGACACAGGGCCGATTACATTGACCTGGTTTGACAAAAACACGGGAGATGCTTTTAACAACCCTGTTGCGAAAGCGATTACAGAGAAGACGGGAGTGACGATTGAAGTACAGCAGCCTACCGGCAACCCGGCGGAGAAATTGAATTTGATGCTGGCAAGTAATGATTTGCCGGATGTCGTGATGCTGGATCGTGGAAGCGATATCATGAATAAATATATTTCTTCCGGCGCGATTATTCCGCTGAATGACCTGATTGATAAATATGCGCCGCATATTAAAGAAATGTACGGAGATACGCTGAAGAAAACCCGAAGCGAAGACGGCAAGAACTACTATTTCGCTAACTGGTATGGACTGGAGCAATATCCGGTGTTCGGATTCATGATGCGCATGGATCTTATGAAAGAGCTCGGCGTCGGTGATAAGGTTAACAACGGCGAACCTTTCACAGCGCAGGAATTTGAAGATCTGCTGGTTAAGTTCAAAGAGAAATACCCGACCATCGACGGTAAAGAAAGCATCCCGATGACGCTGAACGGCGAGAACATCGGCAGTGTAACAGGCACATTTAAAGGGATGTTCGGCATCATGCCTTACTACGAAGAGAACGGCGAGCTGAAGAAAGACATTCGTGATCCGAAATATCTGGAAATGGTGAAATATTTGAATTCGCTGTACCAAAAAGGATTGCTCGACAAGGAATGGGCGACCTTGAAAACCAAGCAGTATGAGCAAAAGCTGTCCACAGGCAACGTATTCGCGACTGCCGAAGCGCTCTGGAATGTCGGCAATGCCAATACGGCGCTCAGAGCCACAGTCACCGACCCGGCCCAGCAGGACGACCATCAATTCTACCAATACAAGGTGCTTGCTCCCGGCATCGGTCCAGATCAAACGACTTATGGCCCTAAGAGCTCCCTCGGCTGGGACGGCATCGCAATTACCAAAACCAACAAAGATCCGGTCAGAACGATCAAGCTGCTTGATTTCCTTGCCAGTGAAGAAGGACAATACTTGCTGATGTGGGGCATTGAAGGCAAGGACTGGGACATGAAGGACGGCAAACACGTACCGCGCCAAGAGACGCTTGATGCCTTCAAGAAGAATTGGGATGAAGCTTCCCGCACAACCGGTATCCGCAAATGGACTTGGATGGTCAAGAATGGCCCGGGCTCGGATGGCACACCGTATGACCTGATCGGCCGTTATTCCTCGGATCCGGTAACGGATCTGGCGATCAAGAACCTGGCCGACACTTCTTTCGATACAGCACCATATGACAGCCTGGGACCTGACGGCGGTACACCTGAAGCAATCATGGAGACTAAAGTCAATGACACGATCAATAAATATTTCCTGAAGATGGCGCTGGCTCCTTCTACGGATCAAGTAACGGATTTGTACAACCAAATGATCAAAGAAGTGGATGCAGCCGGTCTGCCGAAGCTGGAGAAGATCTATACCGATAACTATAAAAAACGTCAAGAGCTGTGGAACAGCTAAGCGGCCAAATATGTGAATTTCTAAGCAGCTAAACTTCTAAGCAACTTATCGTACTTTTGCAAAGGCATTGAGTCAGGAAAGGGAGAAGAAGACGTCTGTCTTTCGTCTCCCTTTTTATTCGGCAGCAGCTACTTAACGAGGGAAGGATTGATTGAAGTTGGCCATTCATTTTGATGAGAAACTCCGCATTTTTGCAATCCATACGCAGCACTGCTCTTACCTCTTCGGGGTTAATGATAAAGGCAAACTGCAGCATCTGTATTGGGGGCCGCAGGTATCTATTGAAGACGCGGCTCCGCTGCTTCGTGCTTCCTCGCACAGCTCCTTTGATGCCGAGCTGGACCGGGAAGCGGAAGAATACAGCTTCTGGGGCGGGGTCAGCTATACAGAGCCATCTCTGAAGGTGCGCATGCCTGACGGCGTCCGGGATTTGGACGTAGATTACGCGGGCCATACGGTCTCCAAGCAGGACGGCAAGGAGACGTTAACGATTTCTTTGAAGGACAAGGTTTATCCGCTGGAGACGGTTCTTGTTTATCGGGTTATCCCCGAGCATGGCCTGATTGAGCGTCATACTGTTATTCGGAATACGGGACAGCAGGAGATCATTCTGGAAAATATGCAATCCGCAGCCTGGAGCCTGCCTTATTTGCCGGAGACGCGGATGACCCATGTAACGGGGAAATGGTCCGGGGAATTCCAGCTTCGCAGCACCTTCCTGACCGAAGGTAAAAAGGTGATTGAGTCCCGTAGAGGTTTCACGGACAGCCATGCCAATCCTTGGTTTGCTGTTGATGATGGCAAAGCAACGGAAGATGCGGGCCAGGTTTGGTTCGGCGCTCTGGCCTGGAGCGGCAACTGGAAGATCACGGCAGAGAAGACGGCTTTTAATCATGTCCGCGTGACGGGCGGCATTAATGATTTTGACAACGAGTGGGTGCTGGGAGGAGGAGAGTCATTCCAGACCCCTGTGTTTGTCGGTGGTTACAGCCCGGGCGGATTTGGCGGCATGAGCCGGCAGCTTCACCGGTATCAATATGACTACGTCCTCCCACGAAGCGAGACAAGAAAGGTGCTCTACAATTCCTGGGAAGCGACTTATTTCGACGTGAACGTCAAAGATCAGATGGCCCTTGCCGAGCGGGCGGCCAAAGCCGGAGTCGAGCTGTTTGTCGTCGATGACGGCTGGTTCGGGGCCCGTAACCATGACCGTGCCGGTCTGGGGGACTGGCAAGTGAACAAGGAGAAATTCCCGAATGGCTTGAATCAGCTGATCGGCCGGGTTCATGAGCTTGGCATGGAGTTTGGCCTTTGGGTCGAGCCGGAATCCGTTAATCCGGACAGCGATCTGTACCGTGCTCACCCTGATTGGGTGTACCATTTTGAAACCCGCGAGCGGACCGAGCTCCGCAATCAGCTGCTCCTGAACATTTCCAAACCGGAAGTGAAGGCTTATATTTTGCAGTTCATGACCGAGCTGCTGGAGGAGCACGAGATTAAGTTCATCAAGTGGGACATGAACCGAACCATCTCCGAACCCGGCATGAAGGACCATCCTTTGAACCGGCAAAAAGAAATCTGGGTCCGCCATGCGCTCACCCTTTACGAGATCTGGGACGAGCTGCGCCGCAGATTCCCGCAGGTCGAATTCGAAACCTGCGCCGGCGGCGGCTCACGTATTGATCTAGGCATTTTCCGTTATGCCGACCAATCCTGGCCGAGCGATAATACCGATCCGTTCGACCGCCTGAGCATCCAGAAAGGCTTCTCTTACACTTATGCGCCGCGCATGATGACCTGCTGGGTGACGGAATCGCCGACCGGCATGAACAAACGCCGGGTATCGCTCAAATACCGTTTCCACAGCGCCATGACGGGAACGCTCGGCATCGGCTCCAATCTAAATGGATGGAGCGATGAGCAGATTGCCGAAACAGCCTCCTATGTGGAGCAGTACAAACAAATCCGCCATCTCGTGCAGTTTGGCGATCAATATCGTTTGTCTTCTCTGGAGGATAAAGGCGTGACCGCCATTCAATATGCGGGCGGAGACGGCAGCGACCATGTCTTGTTTGCCTTCCTGCACTCGCAGAAGCTGGGGGAACCGCTGCCAAGGCTGAGATTAAAGAGTCTTAAGCCGGAGAAGACCTATGCCATCGAAGGGTTAAGCGGCCTCTGGAGCGGCCGCGCACTGATGAACATCGGCATTGAACTTCCGCTTCGCGGGGATTTCGACAGCTTGATGTACCGGATTCGCGAGAGTATTTAACCGGATTGAATAGTGAATAGCGAATAGTGAACATGGAGAAAACCTCCGACTACCCTTTCCGGGTTTCCCGGTATTCGGTCGGAGGTTTCCCCATGATTTTTTTGAACAGTCTGGAGAAGTAATAAGGGTCCTGAAAACCCAGCCTGTGGCTGATTTCTTTAATGCTCTGGTCGGTCAAATCCAGCATTTGGCAGGCACGCTGGATTTTAAGCCTTAAATAATAATCGACCGGCGAATAACCGGTGGCCTGCTTGAAGCGGTGTGTCAGATGAGGCACCGACAGATTGGCCTGCGACGCCAGTTCAGCCAACGTTAATTGTCCTTCCAGATGTTCGGACATGTAGCGGATCGTTCCGTCCATATTCCCTTTATTTCCGGGCTGCCGATTGGAATCGGAAGACAGCAGCTGCGGAAGTCTCAGCATAACCGCAAGATAAGAGGCGAGCTGGGACACATAAATCATGTGGTTCAACGAATACCCTTTCTGCAGGATCTCGTATCCTTCTTCAAATAACCGCACGACATTGGTGTTCTGCTGGGCGCCTAATAAGAGGGGTTCTGACTGTTTGTCAAAGTCTTCAAAGAAAACCTCGGCTTGTTCTCCTTTCATATGCCACCAGTAGATACTCCAGGGATGGTCTTCGGAAGAGGCATACTGATGCCCGGCGCCGGCAGGAATGACGGCGGCAAAACCTTTGCGCAGCTCATGCTTTCTTCCATCCTGAATCTGAATCCATCCTTCGCCCCCCGCACAATAAATGAGAATGTAAGCCCCGATTCCGTCCGGCCGTTCCCGGTAATGATATTTGGCTTCCGGGAAATAGCCGGTGTCCGTCACATATAGAGGAGCAACAAGCGGATGCTTGGAGACCTTATTCAGTATATCGTCCGGTAATACAATCAGCTTCTGCGACGTGAATCCGTCTATTTTTCTTATCATATCCATAATTCAACTATGATCATTTCGTGATTTAGTGTCAATAGAAAACAGGAAAAAATCATCATATAATCCATCAAGACCATGAGATTGTCAATGGAATACGGAAGCGGGGGCGAGGTAACATAGCCTTATAAGAAAGCGATTTCTTGACAGAAAGGATGAATATGAACCATGTCCAGCATCTCTTTGCAGCCCGCCGTCAAGGTTTGGGAGGAAGACGTTGAAATTCCGACTTATGAAACCGGCCGCCCGGATAAAAATCCGATGTTCCTTGAGAAACGGGTGTATCAAGGCAGCTCAGGCCGCGTGTATCCGCATCCGGTCATCGACAAGATTGAAGACGAGAAAGTGATGAAGTCCTACCGGGTCGTATTCCTGGAGAATGAATTCGTACAGATTCAAATCATGCCGCAAATCGGCGGCCGGATCTACCGAGCTCTCGATAAAACCAATAATTATGACTTTGTCTATTACAACCAGGTCATTAAACCGGCGCTGGTCGGATTGGCCGGACCGTGGATCTCTGGCGGGATCGAATTCAACTGGCCACAGCATCACCGGCCAAACACGTTTGGCCCGGTAGAATACCGGACCGAGGAGAATCAGGACGGCAGCAAAACCGTCTGGGTCGGTGAAACGGACAAGATGTACGGAACCAAAGTGACCACCGGCTTTACGCTGTACCCCGGCAAGGCTTATCTGGAAATTCATGCCCAGCTGTACAACCGGACGGCAGAGCCGCAAACGTTCCTGTGGTGGGCCAATCCGGCGGTAGCCGTCAATGACCATACCCAGTCCGTATTTCCGCCGGATGTCCATGCCGTATTCGACCATGGCAAACGCGACGTCTCCAAATTCCCGATTGCCACGGGCACCTATTACAAGATGGATTATTCCGCCGGGGTCGACATTTCCAAATACAGCAACATCCCGGTGCCGACCTCCTACATGGCTTATCATTCCGATTTCAACTTTGTCGGCGGTTATGATCATGGCGTTCAGGCCGGGATTCTCCATTTTGCCAACAAACACGTATCTCCGGGCAAAAAGCAGTGGACCTGGGGCAACGGTGAGTTCGGCCAGGCCTGGGACCGGAACTTGACGGACGAAGACGGTCCTTACATCGAGCTGATGACCGGGGTTTATACGGACAATCAGCCCGATTTTACCTGGCTGCATCCTTATGAAGAGAAAAGCTTCAAGCAATATTTTATGCCCTACAAGCAGATCGGGATGGTTAAGAACGCCTCCCTGGAAGCTGCGGTAAACCTCGAGGTCCATGAGGGAAAAGCGATGGTTAAGGCGTATGCGACCTCCTTGTTTGAGCAGGCGCGGGTCGTTGTGCAAGGGCGTCTGAAGACCTATGTGGATCAAAGCTTGACCTTGTCTCCGACTCAAACGTATAAAGCCGAATTGGAGCTTGCTGAGGGTGAGCTGGAAGAAGATCTGAAAGTAACGGTTTACGAGCAGGGCGGCCGTGAGCTGGTTGCCTTCCAGCCTCTGCCGAAGTCGATCGAGCCGCTGCCTGAACCGGCGAAAGCGATCGGAGAGCCGGAAGAGCTGGCGAATACGGAAGCCTTGTATTTGGCCGGACAGCATCTGGAGCAGTACAGACATGCGACTTATGAGCCGGACCCTTATTATCTGGAGGGACTGAAACGGGATCCGGGTGATATCCGGCTGAACAACGCTTATGGATTGCTGTTGCTTCGCCGCGGACTGTTCGAGGAAAGCGAAACGTATTTCCGCAAAGCGGCGGAGACGCTGACGCGGCATAACGCACGGCCTTATGACAGCGAACCCTTCTTTAACCTGGGCAAAAGCCTGAAATGGCAGGGGCGGCTGGACGAAGCCTTCAGCGCTTTTTATAAATCGGTCTGGTCTGCGGTTTGGCAGGCCGCCGGGTACTTCCACCTGGCCCAGATTGCCGCCGAGCAAGGAAATGAGACAGAAGCGCTCGAGCTGATCGACCGTTCGCTGAATGTGCAGTACCGCAGCTTCAAAGCACGGCATCTGAAGACGCTGCTGCTTCGCAAGCTCGGTCAAGCACAGCAAGCCGAGCAGTTGGTGCTTGAGACGATAGAGATGGACCCGATTGAGTTCGGTTCGCGTTACGAGCGTGTTCGTATAGCCGCGGAGCGGGGAGACTCGGCCGCAGAAACGGCTGCGCTCAGCGATCTGCTGGGGCTGCTGCGTGACGATCCTGCGAACTTCATCCATCTGGCCCAGGATTACGCGGATGCCGGTCAATACGAAGAAGCTTTGCGTGTGCTGGGTTTGTATCCGGGACTGGAGAACGGAAATCCGGGTTCACCGCTGCTTCTGTACTACATGGCTTTCTACAGTGAAGAGGCAGGGAAGGCTTCAGAGAGTGCAAGGTATTATAAGCTGGCCGCACAAGCCGATCCGGCGTATTGCTTCCCGAATACGCTTCATGATTACGTGCTGCTGCGCCATGTTACCCTGCATTCCCCTGAGGATGCACATGCCTGCTACTATTTGGGCAATTTGCTGTATGACAAGAAGCGGCATGAGGAGGCCGCCCGCTGCTGGGAGGCGTCCGTCAAGCTGAATGACCGCTTTGCCACGCCTTACCGTAATCTGGCGCTGGCTTATTATAATAAAGAGCATCGGCCGGAGCCGGCTTTGCGTGTGCTGACCCGGGCCTTTGAGCTGAACCCGGCGGATGCCCGCGTGCTGTATGAACTCGATCAGCTGCATAAGAAATTGGGCAGTCTGCCGGACAAACGGCTGGAGCTGCTGGAGCAGCACAGGGAGCTGGTGATTCAGCGAGACGACTTATATCTGGAGTACATCACGCTTCATAATACCTTGGGGCATTATGACCAGGCCCTCGGGCTGATTCTGAAGCGGCATTTCCATCCTTGGGAAGGCGGAGAAGGCAAGGTGCCGGCCCAATACGTGTTTGCCCGGGTCGAGCGGGCCAAGCGGCTGCTCCGGGAGCAGAAGGCGGATCAGGCTATCAGCGAACTGCTTGCGGCCAAACAATATCCGCTGAATATCAACGAAGGCAAGCTGGAAGGTGCGCAGGAAAATAACATCGACTATTATCTGGGCTGCGCCTATAAACAGCTCGGCCAGCAGAACCAGGCGGCGGCAAGCTTCGAAGCGGCATCCGTAGGACTGGAGGAGCCGTCGAGCGCCATGTTCTATAATGACCAGCCGCCGCACATGATTTTCTATCAAGGGCTCGGACAGCGGAAGCTCGGCAATGAGGCTGCCGCGCGCAGCCGGTTTAATAAGCTGGTGGACTATGGCGAACAGCATTTGTTCGACGATCCGAAAATCGACTATTTTGCTGTATCGCTGCCGGACTTTCTGGTGTTTGACGAGGATTTGAAACGGAAAAACATCATCCACTGCCATTACATGATGGGGCTCGGTTATTTGGGCCTCGGACGTCAGGCAGACGCCAAACGCCAATTTGAAACGGCGCTTGAGCTGGAGCCTCATCATCAAGGGGCCGCCGTTCATCTGGCGCTGGCCGGAGAGCGGGATCTTTAAATAGACTAGGTTTTGTAAAGGGTCTTCGAGCGAAATGAAAAATTTTTAAATCTATAAGTGGGGGGAGATCGTGTGAACATGTCTCAGAATAAACCGGCTCAGATCTGGAGCAAAACTCAATTTCAGGACCATGAGATTTGGACAGGGGAAACAGAGGCCATGCGGATCTCCCTTATTCCCTCCATCGGCAGCAAAATGATCTCCCTTTATAACCTGGAGACAGGACGCGAATGGCTTACTCAATCCGAGAATTATAACGTTCCCGGATTTGGCCGCCCATTCACCGAAAGCAGCGGAAGCGGCTGGGATGAGATGTTTCCGACCATCAACCCCTGCCGTTACTCCGGGTCGCCATGGCCGGAGGTGGAGCTGCCCGATCATGGGGAGGTTTGGTCCATTCCCTGGCAGGCAAAGGCCGATGCGGAAGGACGAGAGCTGCACTGTGAAGTCCGGGGCGTCCGGCTTCCGTATTTGCTCAGTAAAACGTATTCTTTCCCTGCCCCTGACCGGCTTCGGATCGGTTATGCGGTGAAGAACTTAAGCGCTGCGCCCATGTCCTTTCTTTGGGCGGCCCATCCGCTATTCCAAGTGGAGGAGGGCATGGAAATCCGCGTTCCGCAAGGTCTGAACGAGATCGTGGTCTCTTATTCCGCAGGCAACCGGCTTGGCCGGACCGGGGAGGTGAGAAGCTGGCCGCAGCCTTTGGCGGATCGCCCGGACATCCGGCTTGACCGGACAGGAACCTCTGAGCAGGGAACGGCTGAAAAATATTATTTCGCGGGTCCTCTGCCGAGCGGCAGGGCGGGAATCTACGATCCCGCGAAAGGGGAAGGCTTGGAGCTGGCTTTTCCGGTAGACAAGGTGCCTTATTTATCGGTTTGGGCCAATGACGGGGGATTTGAGGGCCAATATCATCTGGCGCTGGAGCCCGCGACCGGATTTCTGGACGATCTGAGTTATGCCCGGGAGCACGGGCAGGCTGCAGAGGTCGGACCGGACCGTGTATACGAATGGTTTCTGGAAGTAAGCTGGATTTAAAACGGGAGCGGCTAGCGTAAGGAAGCTCGTGCAGCCAATTTTTTAACAAATGATATAATGACGGAAGAATAGAGGGGGAGATGAACAGGAAGATGAACCTGAGTGAGGAAAAGGAAAGATGAGCCGTATTCCTGCAGATCATTTGACCATAAAACGCATCTATGAGCCTTATGGAGCTGCGGATGGCTGCCGAATATTGGTAGACCGACTGTGGCCGCGGGGCATTGCCAAAGAACAAGCTATGATCCAGGAATGGATGAAAGACGTGGCGCCCAGTCCCGGATTGCGGAAGTGGTTTGGTCATGAACCGGAACGTTTTGAGGAATTCAGGGACCGTTACATGCTGGAGCTGGATCAGGAGGCTGTTCCGAGAGCAGCGGCAGCGAAAATCCGTGATTTGGCGGCCCAGCAGAAGGTAACCTTGATTTATGCCGCCAAAGACCCGATGCACAATCATGCCCTTGTTCTGCGCGACTGGTTAAAAAGCCTGGAGTAAGGCTTGGACAGCCATGCGGTTGCGGAGAAAGAAACAGGCTCTTTGTTTGATAAGCCGTCCAATGGACGGCTTATTTTGCCGACTAATGGAGGGAGAAAATAACGTGCTAGGCCGGTGATGCTTCAGTAACTAACCGGTAGGAGGTTTAAGATCAATCCCGGCGAATGTATCATAAGTTGCGACGGAATTAACATTATTCAAATTTTTCTTATGTTAGCAGCTTTTCAAAATGACAAAGGAGGAATGAGAAATGGCATCATCGGAGGCTCAACCGGAAGCAAATGACGAGAAGATGGAAAAGGTAAGAAAGTACAAGGTCCTCAATCAATATGCTCAAAAAGGACAAACCGTATTTGTTGGCTCCTCATTGATGGAATTTTTCCCCATTCATGAGCTGCAGCAAGCCTTCGGGTACAAAGGCTGCTTTTATAATCGGGGGATCGCCGGCTATGTGACGGCGGAGCTGCTGGAGTCGATGGAGGTGTGTATCTTCGAGCTGGCACCGACCAAAATATTCATAAATATCGGAACCAACGATATTAGTGCGCCAGATTACCGGCTCGAGGGTCTGCTTGCGAACTACGATGAAATACTAAGCCAGATTGCGAAGAGGCTGCCTGACTGTCAGGTGTATGTGATGGCTTATTATCCCGTGAATGCAAAAGCAGAGTTTCCATTCGTACCCAGGGCATCCATGGAAGAAGTATTTCAGAGACGGACGAATGAAGCCATAAGGGAAGCAAATGAAGCCATTGAGAGTTTTGCTTCCAAGCACCGTTATGACTTCATTGACGTGAATGAGGGACTGTTAGATGCCGAGGGGAATTTGAAAGCGGAATATTCCACCGATGGAATTCACATGCTCCCGAATGGATATGCCGTTGTCTTGAATAACATGCAAAAATATTTTTAGACTGTAAGGATATTATTAGGCCGCTCAATGAGTCCGCGCAAACGGCAATTGAAAGCTACCACCGGCAGCTGCGTAAGGAAACCAAGGGGTAAAGTATTTTCCCTATCGATGAAGCCCTGCTAAAAAAACTCTACCTGGCCACGATGGATGTGACCCGGAAATGGACAGGTCGCGTCCAAAATTGGGGCCAGATGCTGCTTCAACTTTCGGTCTTCTTTCCAGATCGAATCGGCAACTACTTACATTAGAAACGCCGAATCCCCCCGAGGGGGGGGCTTCAATAGAGTTTACACAAAGATCTTGACAGACAAATAAAGGTTCACTAAGCGGGCTCCAATTACTGAGGGGCCCGCTTTAAGTTTTAGACGATATTAGTCGAGGCTTGAGCTGCGTTTATAGGGAGGATAAGGTCTAGGTGGCCTTGATGCACCGCTGCTTTATTTATTGGATTCTGTCTAAAACTTATTGAGTAGGAATCGCCTCAGCATCCTTTTAGTAGGCATTCTGAGTGTTCATGATAGTTGTGATTATAATCACAATTGAGAGGTTTAGGCCATGTTACGCTGGATTACAGATAAACAAAAGGAGAGGTTTGAGATGCGGGACTATACTTTTGAAGACATGAAACAAATCAACCGGAGCGAGCTTGGGGCCACCGTGCCGCTGGAGCTGTTTCGCACGATCCGTCTGATCGGCATGTACCAGGGACTCCCGATGGGCGGGAAAGGCACAACACTGACGGTTGGACGTAAAATTGGAGAAAATTTGCCCGCAAACACGGTCGAGGAATTGTTTCAGCTGTTCCGCGACCTCAAAATCGGGCTGCCCATGATCGTGGACCAGAACGAGCGGAGCCTTCGCGTCGCTGTTGAAGACTGCTTTTGCAAAGGGCTGCCGGTGGATGAAGAGAAGATGGTGTGCGACCTGGAGGGCGCTATCATGGAAGGAGCGCTTAAGAAAATCCTGAACCGGACGGTCAGCGTGCGGGAAGTGAAATGCAATGTGCACGGCGACGAGCGCTGCGAATATGAGGTGCGGCTGCAATGACGCGGAGGTTAAGCTGCCGAGGGTTTTCCCTAATGGGCAGATTATGCAAGCTTGCTTACAATATTACATAGACGTATTACTAGTTTAACAGATAAGGAGGGTGCCTGTGGCAAGGTACATTCCCAAGCAGCATGGAGCCTGGGCGATGCTTGTCCTTCCCTTTTTGGCCGGGCTGGCGATCTCGGAAGGAAAAATCATTCATATTCCGCTGTTTCTTTGGTGGCTGGTTATTTATTTGTTCAGCTTTCCGGTGCTGCAGTGGATCAAGACGGGAAATAAAGCCCGATACCGTGGCCCCGCGCTGCTGTACGGCGTGATTCTGCTTCCTTTAACGGTTATTCTTATCGCATTTGACCCCATGCTGATCGGCTATGGCGTGCTGCTGCTCGTTTTTTTCATCCCGAATATCTATTACGCCAAAACCAAAAACGAACGTGCGCTGCTCAACGATATCATGGCCGTTCTTGTCTTTTGCTCTTTCATTTTCCCGGTGGTCTACGTGGGCGAAGGAGGCAGCCGCAGTTATGTAGAAGCCGCGCAATGGTTTGCGTTGTTGGCCGCCTATTTTATCGGAACTGTCTTATACGTCAAAACCGTCATTCGCGAGAAAAATAATCCCAGGTTCTATTATGCCTCCATCACCTATCATCTCTTAAACATCGGGATTGCCGCAGCTGTCAATCTTTATATGATCTTTCCTGCCGTTATCCTGCTGCTGCGCGCAGCCTGGTTTCCAAAGCTGGGGCTCAAGGTTAAGCAAACCGGCATGGCGGAATTTGGTTTCGCCTCGCTCATCTATGTTTCAATTTTGTTTATATACGCTTGAACCAAAACCATCCGGTGCTTCGGATGGTTTTTTTATCGTTGAAACACAGGGATTTCCCTGCAAGCAATAGGACATTCCCTGATGGGCACGCCGAAGCCTTCCTTTCATAATAAGTTTATGGTTACTCGCGGCTCTTGGAGATCACATGACTTATATAGGCAAAGGAGCGTCCTATTTCAATGAAAAGAAAAAGAAGTCTGAATTTTTTTAAACCGATAGAAAGCTATTCCGGCAACTGGTCCATTCTTGAGGAGAAAAACAGAGAGTGGGAGAACGTCTACCGGCAGCGCTGGTCGCATGACAAGGTAGTCCGGACCACGCATGGCGTGAACTGTACCGGCTCCTGCAGCTGGAAGGTGTTTGTCAAGAACGGCATTATCACCTGGGAGAACCAGCAGATCGATTACCCTTCCTGCGGGCCCGACATGCCCGAGTTTGAACCGCGGGGCTGCCCTCGGGGAGCTAGCTTCTCCTGGTACGAATACAGCCCGCTGCGCGTGAAATATCCTTATATGCGCGGCAAGCTTTGGCGGCTGTGGGAAGCAGCCCTTGCCGAGCATAGCAACCCGGTAGAAGCCTGGGCCAGCATAGTAGAGGACCCGGAGAAAACCCAGCATTATAAATCCGCGCGGGGCAAAGGCGGCCATGTGCGGGTCAAATGGGAGGATGCCCTGCAGCTGATTTCAGCGCAGCTGATTTACACCATCCGCAAGTATGGGCCTGACAGGATTGCCGGTTTCACTCCGATTCCAGCCATGTCGATGATCAGCTACGCGTCGGGCGCCCGTTTTATCTCTCTGCTGGGCGGTCAAATGCTCAGCTTCTATGACTGGTACGCAGATCTTCCGCCGGCCTCCCCGCAAATCTGGGGTGAACAGACGGACGTGCCCGAGTCTTCGGACTGGTACAATGCCGGTTACCTGATCATGTGGGGCTCGAATGTTCCGCTTACCCGTACGCCGGATGCCCACTTCATGACCGAGGTCCGCTACAAAGGAACCAAGGTGGTTTCGGTAGCCCCGGACCTGGCGGAGAACGTGAAGTTTGCCGACAACTGGCTTGCGCCGAATCCCGGCACGGATGCCGCATTGGCTCAGGCAATGACCCATGTCATTTTGAATGAATTTTATCAGGTTCGCAAGGAACCGATGTTTATGAATTACGCCAAACAATACACGGATATGCCGTTTCTTATTCTGCTTGATTCTCATGAGGATGCCTGGAAGGGCGGCCGGTTCCTGAGAGCCAGCGATCTTGGAGAAACTTCGCCGAATTCTGATTGGAAGCCGGTCATTTATGATGAAGCTGCCGGGGAGCTGATGGTTCCGAACGGTACGCTGGGCCAAAGATGGGAGCAGGGCAAGAAATGGAACCTGATCCTTGAAAGGGAGGACGGGACGAAGGTCGAACCTGCGCTTTCCGTAGAAGGCCATGGGGAGCAGTGGGAGGAGATCGTGTTCCCGTATTTCGACAACGCGAAGAACGGGACGTTTAAACGAATGATTCCGGCTATGAAAATCCGTCTTGCCGACGGTTCGGAGCGTTATGCGGCTACCGTGTACGACCTTATGATGAGCCAATACGGCGTCGCCCGCACCGAGAGTTCTTATCACGTTGAAAATTCTTATCACGCCAAAAATTACGAGGACGAAACGGTCCATTATACCCCGGCCTGGCAGGAAAAAATTACGGGCGTTAAAGCGTCTGTGGTTGTGCAGATTGCCCGCGAATTTGCCCAGAACGCTCTCGATACCGGGGGACGCTCGATGATTATTATGGGAGCCGGCATCAATCACTGGTTCAACAGCGACACGATTTACCGCTCCATCCTGAACCTGGTTATGCTGACCGCCTGCCAAGGCGTTAACGGCGGAGGCTGGGCCCATTATGTCGGACAGGAGAAGCTCCGCCCGATCGAAGGCTGGTCGGCGATCGCCTTTGCCAAGGACTGGCAGGGGGCAGCGCGGCAGCAAAACGCGACTTCGTTTTTCTATTTTGCAACGGACCAGTGGAGATATGAAGAAAGCGATACGCATTCGCTGAAATCTCCGACCGCAGGCGACGTTCATTATCGGCATCCTGCGGACTACAACGTGCTGGCCGCCCGTCTCGGCTGGCTGCCTTCCTACCCGCAGTTTAACAAGAACAGCCTGCTGTTCGCGGAAGAAGCGGCCCGGGCGGGCAAAAAGTCGCATGAAGAGAT
This sequence comes from Paenibacillus physcomitrellae, assembly GCF_002240225.1. NCBI lineage: Bacteria > Bacillati > Bacillota > Bacilli > Caryophanales > Paenibacillaceae > Paenibacillus > Paenibacillus physcomitrellae. The sequence goes on from NZ_CP022584.1 coordinate 499,703, forward strand.
CATCCACCATTCGGTGGAAGAGATCAAATCCCGTAACACTAAATTTGCGGTGGAAGATCCGGGCGCACCCGAGAACTTCCCGCGTTCGTTGTTCGTCTGGCGGTCGAACCTGATCTCCAGTTCGGCGAAAGGGCAGGAATATTTCATGAAACACCTGCTCGGGGCCTCCGACGCTCTGCTGGCCCGTCCGAACGAGGAACAAAAACCGGAAGAAATCGTGTGGCGAGAGGATGTCGAAGGCAAGCTTGACCTCCTGGTCAGCATCGATTTCCGGATGACGGCGACGCCGCTGTATTCGGACATCGTGCTTCCGGCGGCCACCTGGTATGAGAAGACGGATTTATCTTCGACCGATATGCATCCTTTTGTCCATCCGTTTAATCCGGCAATTAATCCGCTGTGGGAATCCCGCTCGGACTGGGATATCTACCGCCAGCTGTCCGAAGTGTTCTCCGAGATGGCCAAAGAGCATCTGCCCGGCGTCTATAAAGATTTGGTCATGTCGCCTCTCGGTCATGATTCCGCCGGCGAAATTGCCCAGCCTATGGGGCTGATCAAGGATTGGACCAAGGGGGAAATCGAGGCGGTCCCCGGCAGAACGATGCCGAACTTCGGCATCGTGGAACGGGATTATACCCAGATCCACGATAAATACGTTTCGCTGGGTCCTAACCTGGCAACCGGAAAAGTCGGCGCCCACGGCGTCAGCTTCTCGGTAGCGGATGAATACGAGGAAATGAAGAAGCTGAACGGCGTCTATCACGACAACTCGATCAAAGACGGATTGCCGAAGCTTCAAAGCGCGAGACAAGCGGCCGATGCGGTGCTGCATTTGTCATCGGCCACGAACGGCCGCGTTTCGCAGAAGGCCTATGGGGAAGCCGAGAAGGAGCATGGCGTTCCGCTGAAGGATATCTCCGCAGACCGCGCCGCGGAGAAGATTACCTTCCAGAGCATTACAGCTCAGCCACGGGAAGTCATTCCGACACCGGTCTTCACCGGTTCGAACAAGCAGGGACGCCGATATTCGCCGTTTACAACGAATATCGAACGTCTGGTACCGTTCCGCACCTTGACCGGCAGACAGCATTTTTACCTGGATCACGAAATTTTCCTGCAATTCGGCGAATCGCTGCCGGTTTATAAACCAACCCTTCCTCCGCTGGTCTTCGGGCCGAGGGACAAGGAGGTCAAAGGCGGCCGGGATACGCTGGTGCTCCGCTACCTGACTCCACACGGAAAGTGGAATATCCACTCCACTTATCAGGATAACCAGCACATGCTGACCTTGTTCCGGGGAGGACCGACGGTCTGGATCAACAATGAGGACGCGGCGGAGCACGATCTCGCCGACAACGATTGGGTGGAAGTTTACAACCGCAACGGCGTAGTGACCGCAAGAGCCGTGGTCAGCCACCGGATGCCGCGAGGCACGATGTTTATGTACCATGCCCAGGATAAACATATCAACGTACCCGGTTCGGAAATTTCGGAGACGCGAGGCGGCAGCCACAATGCCCCGACACGGATCCACCTGAAGCCGACCCAGATGGTCGGCGGATATGCCCAGCTCAGCTATGGATTCAACTATTACGGGCCGATCGGCAACCAGCGTGATGTTTATGTGGCGGTCCGTAAAATGAAGGAGGTTAACTGGCTTGAAGATTAAAGCGCAAGTCGCAATGGTCCTGAATTTGGATAAATGTATCGGCTGCCATACCTGCAGCGTTACCTGCAAAACTACATGGACAAACCGCAAAGGGGCGGAATACATCTGGTTCAACAATGTGGAGACCAAACCGGGCATCGGTTATCCGAAGCGCTGGGAGGACCAGGAGCAGTACAAAGGCGGCTGGGAGCTGCGCAAAGGCAAACTGGAGCTGAAAGCGGGAAACAAGCTTTCTAAGGTTGCGCTCGGCAAAATTTTTTATAACCCCGACATGCCTGAAATGAAAGATTACTATGAGCCGTGGACCTATAATTATGACCATTTGACTCAAGCTAAGGAACAAAAACACTCTCCGGTAGCCAAACCACATTCCGCGGTTACCGGGGACAAAATGAATCTGGAATGGGGCCCGAACTGGGAGGACGATCTGGCCGGAGCCCATGTTACCGGACCGCAGGATCCGAATATCCAAAAGATCGAAGAAGAGATCAAATTCAACTTTGAGCAGTCGTTTATGATGTATCTGCCCCGTCTGTGTGAGCATTGCCTGAATCCGAGCTGCGTGGCTTCCTGTCCTTCGGGCGCCATGTATAAGCGGGATGAAGACGGCATCGTGCTGGTGGACCAGAAGGCTTGCCGGGGCTGGAGATACTGCATGACGGGCTGCCCTTACAAGAAGGTCTATTTCAACTGGCAGACCAACAAAGCCGAAAAATGCACCTTCTGCTTCCCGCGTGTGGAAGCGGGTCTGCCGACCGTGTGCTCGGAAACCTGCACGGGCCGCATCCGTTATTTGGGCGTTTTGCTCTATGATGCTGACCGTGTGCTTGAAGCGGCGTCAACCCCGGATGAACAAGATTTATACAAGCAACAATGCAGCTTGTTCCTCGATCCGTACGACCCCGAGATTATTGCCCAGGCTAGACGGGACGGCCTTTCCGAGGACTGGATCGAAGCGGCTCAGAACTCCCCGGTTTACAAGCTGGCGATTGAATATAAACTCGCTTTCCCGCTTCATCCGGAATACCGTACGCTTCCGATGGTATGGTACGTTCCGCCGCTTAGCCCGATCATGAACTATTTTGAGGGCAAGGATTCGATCCAACATCCGGATCTGATTTTCCCGGCGATCGATGAAATGCGGACCCCGATCGAATACTTGGCGAACCTGCTGACGGCCGGTGATACGGATACGGTCAAAGGAGCCCTGCAGCGGATGGCGATGATGCGCTCGTATATGCGCGCCAAGTCCAGCGGACAGGAGTTTGACGACAGCCGGCTTGACCGGGTGGGGTTAACGGCGCTTCAGACGGAAGAGATGTACAGACTGCTGGCTATTGCCAAATATGAGGACCGCTTCGTGATTCCTTCCTCGCATAAAGAGGAGCATATGAATCCTTACCGGGCTCAAGGCTCCACCGGCTTTAATCATGTCATGGGCAGCATGGACATGGGGCAGGGCTGCAGCGGTTGCGGCGCGGTTCAGTCGATGAATGCGGTTCAATCCATGAACGCCGTTCCGCCGGCTCCGGTCAAAACCGAGGAATCGGGCAAGGAATTCGGCGAGAATTTTTACGGGGGGATCTGGCGTGATTGACGCAATTGACGTATTCAAGCTGCAGGCGTATAAAACCTCGTTTGGCTTCTTCTCCCGCCAGCTGATGTACCCGGAGAAACTGGACTTTCATCCCGTTTTGCTGGAGGAAGCTTTTGATGCGCAGCACCCGGCCATCACCGAGGTTCGAACTTATTGGTCTTTGATGCAGAACCTGAGTATGGAAGAAATCCGGGAGTTGTATACGGAGACGTTTGATTTTGACAAACATTGTGCGCTCTATATGACTTATTTTAAATTTGAGGATGCGAAAGAGCGGGGGCAGATGCTGGCCAAGCTCAAAATGCTGTACGAATTATACGGACTGGTCATGCCGGAAGGGGAGCTTCCGGATTTCCTCCCGCTGATGTGCGAGTTTTTCTATGCGGCAGAATGGAGAAAGGACCCGCGCACGCCTGAAAATTTTCGAATGCCGATTCTGATTCTCGAAGACGGCACTTACCATTTGCTCAAAGCGCTGGAGAAGAAAAACAGTCCTTATGCCCATCTGGTAAAAGGGCTGCGTGCAACGCTTAAAGCGTGCGTCAAACAGGGGGTTGCCGGGTCATGACCATGCTGAACCAATTTTTATGGGTGATTTACCCTTATCTTTGCCTGGCGATTTTTGTTGTCGGCCATATCTTCCGCTACCGGACGGACCAGTTTAACTGGACCGCCAAATCCAGCGAATTTATCGAGAAAAAACGGTTGATGGCCGGCAGCCTCCTGTTCCATCTCGGCGTCATTCCGGTATTTTTTGGCCACGTATCGGGCCTCGGCATCCCTAAATCCTGGATGCGGGCTTTTGGCGTGGATGATCATATTTACCATATCGGCGCCGTTTATATCGGCGGGATTTTTGGGGCGATGACCCTGATCGGCATGCTCATTTTAACGGCACGGCGCTTTACGATGAAGAATGTGCGACGTTTAAGCTCGGCTTCCGACCTGGCGGTGAACGCGCTGCTGCTGATCATCGTCTGCATGGGCATGTTCGCCACTTTGGTTACCAATGCCGTGCGGCCCGAATTCGATTACAGGGAGACGATCTCGGTCTGGTTCCGAGGGCTGTTTATGCTCAGACCGGATGCTTCGCTGATGACGGACGTTCCTTTATCCTTTAAGCTGCATGCCCTGCTCGGTTTTGGCATTTTGGCTTTCTGGCCGTTCAGCAGATTGGTGCATGTGTGGAGTGTGCCCTTGAATTATATGGGCAGAAGTTATATTTTATATAGAAAAAACAAAACGACCAGAAGAGAAGGCTGAGCCTTCTTTTCTGGTTTCCATAGGAGATAACTGGATGAATACGAAGGTGGCATTCCAAAGGGACCTTGACATGGCTCGGGCAACCCTTGGTTTTGATTTCATGGCGCTGGCCCTTGTTGAATCGGCGGAACACAACTATATTATCAAATGGAAGTATGTGTCCGGCAATAAAAATGAACGTTATAAACGCATCGTGCTTCAGTCCGGGAAGGGCATAGCCGGAATGGTCTTCAAGATCGGAAAGCCGCTTTTGATCCCGTCCATTGAACAGGAGGTCGGTCCGGGCAGTCTGTTCAATTATCCGATCGCCCAATCCGAGGATTTGAAGAGTGTGGGAGCAGTCCCGCTATGGAACGAGGAACGGGTGGAGGGCGTTCTGCTGGGAGCTTTTCGCGGCGACAAGCAGGTTACGGATGAGCTGCTTCAAGCCATGGTCGATTTGACCCGAACGTCGTTCAAAGAAAGTACAGAAAAGGAAATGATCTGATTCTAATGACACAAACCAAGTTGGAATACCTCATCCCGTTGTTAATGAACCTTTTTAAGAATGGAACGGAAGCCATCTTTTTCTTTGACCGGGACGGGAAGACAATCGCGATGAACCCGGCTGCCGAAGACATTGTGGGCGAACAGGTGCTCTTTAAGCTTTACCAGGGGGAAAGCCGCGCTCTTTGCGCGACATGCCGCGGGTATACGAGCGAAACGGAGGCAAGAACGTGCCTGGAATGTTATTTTCAAATTCCGGAATCCGAGAACCTCAGCTCTTTCCAGGTTTTTCTCGAAACCAAAGGGAAGGGCATGGTCCCTTACACGGCCTCTTTTCACACCATTGATCCGGAAGAAGGAATCCGTGTGTTTATGCTCCGGGATTTGACCCGGCAGCTCCAGACCCAGGAGAATTTATATAAGCATAAAATAATGAAACACGTCATTGAAGCCCAGGAGAATGAGCGCAAGCGGATTTCCCGCGAGCTTCATGACAGTGTCGCCCAGGAATTGATGAGCGCGGTTCTGGATCTGCGCGTCCTGAAGTATATGACCCAGGATGATCAGCTGCTCAAAAAAATGAAGCAGACAGAGGCTACCATGACCCGCCTGCTGGACGATATCCGGAACCTTTCGGTTGAACTGCGCCCGCCCGCTTTGGATGACCTTGGGCTGGAAGCGGCCTTTCGTTCACATTTCAAGAGGATGGAGCGCAGTTACGGCCTGCTGGTCGAATTCAGCTCGGACCTTTCGCAGAAGCGGTACGGCAATGAAGTGGAGACGGTGATGTACCGGGTCTGCCAGGAAGCCGTCTTAAATGCGCTCAAATACGCGCAGGTCGATACGGTACAGGTCTCGTTAACGGATACGGGCAAGGTGCTGAGCTTGCGGGTGGAAGACAAAGGGGTGGGCTTCAATCAGGGCGACGCGCCGCTTGGAACAGGAATGGGGCTGTTCGGCATGCAGGAGCGGGCAGAGCAGGTTGGCGGCAGCCTGACGGTTGTATCCCGGGTCGGCTCGGGGACCACGGTCCTTCTGCAGGTTCCGGTTGGAAACGATAAGGGAGAAGGAGAGAGCTAACGAATGATACGAATTGTGATTGCCGACGACCATGCAGTCGTACGCAGCGGGTTCTCCATGATTCTGGATTTCCAGGCGGACATGGAGGTTATCGGCACCGCGGCCGACGGTCTGGAGGCCTACACAGTAACGGCTAAATCAAGGCCGGACGTTCTGATTATGGATCTCAGCATGCCGCCGGGTGAAAGCGGGCTGATCGCGACCGGCAAGATTAAGGAAGATTTTCCGGAAACCCAAATCCTGATTCTGACCATGCACGATGACGAAGATTATTTGTTTCATGTCCTGAAGAACGGAGCTTCCGGTTATGTGCTGAAGAATGCGCCGGACGAAGAGCTTCTTCTGGCTATAAGGACCGTTTACAGCGGTGGAACCTATATTAATCCGAAAATGGCCACCTCGCTGGTCCGTGAGTTTGTTAACAAGGATCATTCGGCTCATTTGGACGATCCTTTCGAGCTTTTGTCCAAAAGGGAATTGGAAATTCTGCCATTGATCGCAAAAGGTTACGGAAACAAGGAAATTGCCGAGAAGCTGTTCGTATCCGTCAAGACGGTGGAAGCCCACAAGGCTAAAATTATGGAGAAGCTGCAGCTGAAAAGCCGGCCCGAGCTGGTGGAATATGCGCTGAAGAAAAAGCTGCTTGATTTTTGAGCAGCAAAACGAACGTTCGAGCACCTGCAAAGCTATCATCCCTTAGGTGGGGGTGGAGCTTTACAGGTGTTTTTTGTTGTGTGGAAAGGGAGGCCGAAGAGAGGCCGGCAGCGGACAGGGAGCGGCTGTCGGTCTCATCGGGGATTCCCCGGCCAAGGAGAGGGGACTCCCCTATATCTGCAGTCTAAACCTGCAAATACAATAAGAGAAGAAAAGGCAACGCCAGAATGAAACTGTAGAAAAAGGTGAATAAAATGATAAAAAAAATTCAGCTGCCGCTGCAGACGCTGAACTTGATTGTCGGATTTATGATCTGGGTAATTATTTCGTCATTGCTGCCCTACATTACCGATGATATTAAAATTCCTGCAGATCAATTGTCCATGGTGACGGCCATACCGGTCATCCTTGGTTCTGTCCTGAGGATTCCATTGGGTTATTATGCCAATATATTTGGGGCAAGAATTCTGTTTCTAGTCAGCTTTATCCTCCTGCTGTTCCCGGTTTATTACATAAGCGAGGCTTCAAGCCTGACCGATTTGATCATCGGCGGCTTGTTTCTCGGCATTGGCGGGGCCGTGTTCTCGGTTGGCGTCACCTCACTGCCTAAATATTACCCCAAGGAGAAACACGGTTTGGTTAACGGCGTATACGGAGCCGGAAATATCGGGACGGCGGTGACAACCTTTGCTGCACCGATTATAGCTACGAAAATCGGCTGGGCGCCGACCGTTAAGCTGTATCTTTTCCTGCTGCTTCTGTTTATTTTGCTGAACTTCTTTCTCGGAGACCGCAAGGAAGTGAAAGTCAAGACACCGATCGTCGAGCAGATCAAAGGGGTCTACAAGAATCAGAAAATGTGGTTTTTCTCGCTTTTTTATTTCATCACTTTTGGTTCCTTTGTTGCGTTTACCGTCTACCTTCCGAACTTTCTGGTCTCGAATTTTGAGCTGGACAAAGTGGATGCCGGCATGCGGACGGCGGGCTTTATTGCAGTCGCGACTCTGATGAGGCCGGCAGGCGGCTGGCTGGCGGACCGGTTTAAGCCGTTGTTTCTCCTGATGGGAACATTTGCCGCTTATACCTTATCGGCTATTCTGCTTGCCTTCTCGCCTTCGATCGGCCTGTATTCGGTAGGCAGTCTGGTCATTGCCGTGTGCGCGGGGATCGGGAACGGAGTTATTTTCAAGCTGGTTCCGCTTTATTTCAATAAGCAGGCGGGTATCGTGAACGGGATTGTTTCCATGATGGGGGGACTGGGCGGATTCTTCCCGCCGGTCCTGCTGTCGGCGATACACGGCATAACCGGGCAATATTCGATCGGTTTTATGCTTCTTTCCCAAGTGGCGCTTGCCAGCCTCGTGCTCGTCATCTGGATGTATTATCAGGATCGTCTGTCCCTGCAGTCCGAGGTGTTTAATTCAACGGGCCAGGGGGTTCTGGTTACGGATGTGTCCGGCAAAATTATGGCGGTCAATCCGGCTTTCACCCGTCTGACGGGTTACGTTGAGAAAGAGGTTGTCGGGGAGAAGCCCAGCGTTCTGAAATCCGGACGTCAGCCCGAAGGCTTCTACCGGGAGATGTGGAAGGCGATCAAGGAGAAAGGCGTTTGGCAGGGCGAAATCTGGAACAAACGCAAAAATGGAGAAGCGTATTTGCAGTGGCTTACGATCAGCGCCGTCAAGGATGAGACCGGCGACGACGTCCGTTATGTCGGCACGTTCAGCGATATTACTCTGGAGAAATCATAAGGAAACCCTGGCAAAAGCAAGCGGGGTTCGACACGAGCCAAGGGAAGGAAAAGAAGCCATGATCAGGGAGAACGTAACGGATCAATACCATCGCCCTATGCGCGATTTAAGAATATCGGTGACGGATCGCTGCAATTTTCGCTGCACCTACTGCATGCCGAAGGAGCTGTTCGGCGATGACTTTGCTTCCCTTCCGCAGGAGGAGCTGCTGACGTTTGATGAGATCCGGCGGCTGGTCAAGCTGTTTGTATCGATGGGCGTCAGGAAAATCCGCCTGACCGGTGGAGAACCGCTGGTCCGCAGCGGCCTGCCCGATCTGGTTGCGTCTTTGGCATCCATCGAGGGAGTCGAGGATATCGGCTTGACGACCAATGGACTGCTTCTTGGCCGGCAGGCGCAGCCGCTTTATCAAGCCGGACTCAGGCGGCTGAACGTCAGCCTTGACGCGCTGGAACCCGAACGGTTCGCCAGCATCAATGGACGGGGCATCAAGCCTGCTGTTATTTTAAAGAATATAGAACTGGCCCAATCCCTAGGTTTTCATCTTAAAGTAAATATGGTTGTGCAGAAGGGCGTTAATGATTCGGAGATTCTTCCGATGGCAGCCTATTTCAAAGGGAAGGGAATTCCCCTAAGGTTTATCGAATTTATGGATGCCGGCAATGGCAATGGATGGAGCTTCAGCAGGGTCGTCACGAAGCAGGAAATCTATGAACGACTAAGCAGAGTCTACGACCTGGAGCCTGTGGAACCCGGTTACTTCGGAGAGGTTGCAGCGAAATACCGGTACCGGGACGGAGGAGCGGAGGTGGGATTCATCAGCTCGGTCTCCGAATCGTTTTGCTCATCATGTACACGGGCAAGATTATCTTCGGACGGGAAAATGTACACCTGCCTGTTTGCCTCCGAAGGCTTTGACCTGCGGGGGATGCTGCGCAGCGGCGTCCAGGAGGAGCTGCTAAGCTCAGCTATTCGGCGGATCTGGGAGATGCGCGTTGACCGCTATTCGGATGAAAGAACGGAGCAGACGGTCCTTAGGAAGAAAATCCCCATGTCTTATATAGGCGGCTGAACGTAAATCAGGAAGAATTAACGCCATTACATCTCAAGATGAACCAACTAAACAGGATACGAATAAACAGGATACAACTCAACAGGGGCGCTCCCGGTCATTTCTCTGACCAGAGGCGCCCCTCATTTGTATTCAGTATTCAGTCTGTTCCGGGTTCTAGGTCCAGCGTGCGGCCCACAGCTTCATTTCATGACAGATGACATGCAGATCATGTCCTTTAGGGGTCAAAGAATATTCCACCGTAACGGGCACGGTCGGGAACACCTCGCGTTCGAGAACGCCCTGTTCCTCCAAATGCCGCAGCGTACTGGTCAAAGCGCGCGGGCTGACACTCGGAATGCGCCGCTGCAGTTCGCCGAAACGCAGTTTGCCGCAGAACAGTTCCCGGATGACGAGGAACGCCCATTTCCCGCCAAGCACATTCAGCGTTTTCTCAATATTGCATTCAATATGTACGGGTTCTTTAGGAATATAGCTGCTTGCCTTTTTAGCTGTTTTCATAGGTTTTCCTCCTCTATGGAACTAACTATACAAGGTATAGTATCTTCTCTAATTATAATTAAGTGAAAATCATTTCACTTCTTTAAATCATATATGAACTTTATTAGAATGAAAAGGGTTACTCCCAACAAACAACCTAAGGAGGTACAACGAACATGAAATACCGGAGATTAGGCGGAAGTGGACTTAAAGTCAGTGAAATTAGCTTGGGCAGCTGGCTTACATATGGTGGTTATGTGGAACGGGAAAATGCGGTGAACTCGATTAAAACCGCGTACGATTTGGGGATCAACTTCTTTGATACAGCGAACGTTTACGAGAAAGGCGCTGCCGAGGAATTGGTAGGCAAAGCGCTCAAGGAATATCCTCGTGAATCTTATGTGCTGGCGACCAAAGCCTTTTGGCCAATGGGCGAAGGCCCGAATGACCGCGGTTTGTCCCGCAAGCATATTACGGAGCAGGCCAATGCCAGCTTGAAGCGTCTCGGACATGATTATGTGGATATTTTCTACTGCCACCGTCATGATCCGGAAACGCCGCTGCATGAAACCCTCCGCGCGATTGACGACCTGGTTCGTCAAGGCAAAGTGCTGTATGTGGGCGTGAGCGAATGGCAGGCTTCCCAAATTGCGGAAGCGCTTGGCGTTGCCGACCGTTATCTGCTGGACCGCATCGTCGTGAACCAGCCGATCTACAACATGTTTGAACGTTATATCGAGAAGGAGATCATTCCGCTCAGCGAACGTTCCGGCATCGGACAAGTCGTATTCTCCCCGCTGGCCCAAGGCCTGCTGACAGGCAAATACACATCTGCTTCCGACATCCCGCAGGACAGCCGCGCGGCCAAGCTGGACTGGATGCGCAAAGGCATTTCGGAAGAGAAGATCAACAAGGTGCATCAGCTTGAAGGCATTGCTAAAGAGCTGGGCATTTCCGTCGGCAATCTGGCGCTCGCCTGGATTCTGCGTCAAAACAACGTAGCCAGCGCCCTGGTTGGCGCAAGCCGTCCGGAGCAGGTGACGGAAAATGCGAAAGCTTCCGGCATCGAGCTGAGCGAAGATGTGCTGAACCGCATTGAAGACATTTTGAAATAATCAGGTTTGAGAAGAAGTATTAAGAAATAATTGCAAAGATTAATATAGGAACGATCGTCTTGTAAAAAGCGGATGTACCCCTCTCGAAGCGGGTATATTCCGCTTTTTTGCTATTAGGAAACCGGCTTGAAAGAGGCAGGGAGAGCCGGACTGCGGCAATATCTCATTTTAACGATTCAAATAGGAAACTTCCGTCGATTCACGGCATAGATCGGAAGATCGAAGCATGGAAAGCGCTTTATTTTGTCTTCTATAATATCACCGAAAGCTTATTCGTAAGCTAATCGGTTCTAAGAAGGAGGTAGAGTTATGAGTGTCAACAGTACGGTCCCCATCAAGGCGGCAAAGGAAGGGGAAACCCGGTTTGTGGTGGAGAACGGGAAGCTTAAGCTTAAGATTGATCTGGAGAAGGGGGAGTACTCCTGCAGCGGGGAAGGGTTCGCGGAGCTTGCCGGGCTGAAAAGTGCGTTCCGCTGGAACGGACGCGAGTATGATTCAGGACATTATGAAATCCATAAATTGAAAGAACCGGTTCAGGTGGAGGATGGTTTCGGCCAAGGCATCCAGGTAACAGTCATCCATTCCAAAGAGGGTCTGCCGGAATTGGAACAGCATTTCTACGCTTATGAAAATGTTCCTTTTGTGCTGCTGAGAACGGCTGTTACGGGGGGAGAGCATTTTAAAGCCAATCGGTTATCCGTTTTCAAAATGAATACGCTGTCATTTGTGGATGAGCAGCATCCTGATGACCAGCTTCAAGTGCTCCGGATACCGTTCGACAATGACAAGTGGATACGGTTTCACGCCGAGCAACTGCCGATTTCAACCGAAAGCTATGAAGCGACGACCTTGTTCCTTCCGGAGAGCCGCAACGGTATTGTGATGGGCTCCTTAAGCCATGACCTTTGGAAAACAGGGATTCGGATCAAAGCGGACACCGCCTCCCAGATCGACGAATTGGATCTCTACGCCGGGGCAGTGAGCGAGATGACCCGCGACTTTCAGCCGCATGGCTATGTTAAAGGACCTCGGGTTGAGTCGCCGCTTGTCTTCCTCGGGTTCTACGAGGATTACCGGAGCGGGCTGGAGACGTATGGCTGGGCCAATACGGTTATCGCTCCTGCGCTTCCGTGGGAGGGAGGCGTCCCATTCGGCTGGAACAGCTGGTCGGCCGCAGCTACGAAGCTGGACTATGACCTTTACACATCGACAACGGATTTCCTTAAGCAGGAAGTTCAGCCACTGGGCTTTGAAAATGAGGGGACGCTTTATATCAACTTTGATGCCTTCTGGAACAACCTGTCCCCGGAAGAATTTAAATCAGCTGTTGAACGTGTCCGCCAAAACGGACATAAGCCGGGCACCTATTGGACGCCGTTTGCTTTCTGGGGAAAACCCGAGCAGTTCGGACAACCCGTTGAAGGAACAGATGGAAAATACGTATACAGCGACATTCTGCTCCGCGATGCGGATGGCGAGATCGTCGCCGATATAGCCGGAGGCCTGCCGATTGACCCGACACATCCCGGCGCGCTTGCCAGAATAGACTGGTTCACCTCCAAGGCGATTGCAGACGGCTTCGAATATATCAAACTTGATTTTATGGCCCATGGAGCCCTGGAGGGAAGGCATTACAACCCGGATATTACGACTGGCATAGCTGCTTATCGTTATGGCTTGTCCTATTTGGCGGATAAGCTTTCGCCCAAGAAGGCCGGCAAGCCATTCTTTATCCATTTGTCGATCGCGCCGTTATTCCCGTATGCGTTCGCGCATGGACGCCGTATTTCCTGTGATGTGTTCGGCGAAATCGGAGATACGGAATATTTGCTGAATTCGCTGACGCACGGCTTCTGGATGAACAACACGTTATACCGCTTTAACGATCCGGACCATACGGTGATGTATAAGAGCTTCAACCAGGAGCCGACGACCCGCCACGAAGGGCGGAGCCGGCTTACGGCTTCAATCATTTCCGGTACGGTGCTGCTGCTTGGCGACGATTTCCGCAGGGAAGAAGCCGCTTGGCGGGCCAAGAACTGGCTGGCCAACCGCGAGGTGCTGAATCTGGCCCGGCTGGGTCAAACCTTTATTCCGGTGGAAGGGAATTTCGGCCAGCAGGCGTGCGATATTTTTGTGCTGAAGGTGGAGGAGACAGATTCGGCAGGAGGGGAAGCGATGTACGCGGCGGTCTTCAATTTCGACAAGCAGAATGCGGCCAGCAAAACCTTTTCGCTGAAACGGATGGGCCTCGAAGCCGGCCAAAGCTATCAAATGACCGAACTGTGGGATGGCGAGGCGGCGATCATTAAGGATGAGCTGACCTGTAGCCTTGAACCGGCGGAGTCGAAAATCTACAAGCTGACCTTGGCCGTACAATCCTAAACCTATAATCGTATCATAATCGGATCACAAAAAAGGAGGAACTTCATGAATATCCGGCGGTTCAACCGAGTATTTCATAAATCCGCGGCGGCAATTTTACCGCTTTTCCTGGCTTTTGCTTTCTCCAGCAGCTCATGGGCAACTCCAATCAATTCGGCGGCTGCAGCCGCTTCGGCTTTAACGGCTTCAGCTGTATCATCAAGCTCGATTTCGGCTGCTTCTTCCGCTTCCGCCAAGACCCAGGAATCGAACAAGAACAACAATCATCAGGGTGACGGTTCTTCGGCAGCTACGGTTTCTTATGAGGCGGAGGCATCCGGCAACACTTTGACAGGCAATGCCGGTCCCGTCTCCTGCGACAGCTGTTCCGGGGGAACTAAAGTAGGCAATTTGTACGGCGGTTCGACCCTTCAGTTTAACGGAGTAACCGTAAGCCAAACCGGGGTGTACGATTTGACGATCTCCTATATTTCCGGTGATTCGCGGGCCGCTTCTCTTTCCGTCAACGGCGGGGAGAAAGAGAATATCAGCTTCCCTAAAACAGCGGACTGGAACACGGTAGGACAGTATACTTATCAAATTTACCTGCAGCAGGGCAGCAATACCCTCCTGTTTGACGATGATAACGGCTATTCACCTGACTTTGACAAAATTGATCTGGTCTTTGATGCCGAGGGCAGTCAGGGACCTTCCGGAGACGGAAGCATCGGGGCGCTCGGTAAGGTTGTCAGCGTTTCGAAATACGGTGCCATAACGTTAACGGAATACAAAAAAGGCTTCAAAATCGGCAATTCGTCCTACGAGGTGGTCTACAACACGCATACGGGACTGTCCCAATACAATTGGGGCGGACAAACGGTAGCAACCGGGCTATACAGCGAGGTGGACACCGGACGAAAGATGGCGAGCAAAGATTATAATTCGCACACCTTCAGCAAAAATGAAATCGTCCCTTTCCAGGACAGCGTCGGTAAAGGGGTTCGCGTAACCGTTCATAATAAGAAGCAGGGAGCTCCTTCCCTGGATCAGGTCTACAGCATCTATGAAAACGGTCCTTACCTGCTGACCAAGACGGTGGCTAAACAATCTACACCGCTGGCTACAAACTATATAGCGCCGATTGTGATGGAGGCCCGGGGCGGGGTGGATATCGGCAGCTACGACGATAACCGTGTCCTGGTAACACCGTTTGACAACGACGCCTGGTCCCGTTACCAGTCCAAAACGATCAACACCAGCCTGAATAACAACAATTACATCAGCTCCGAGATGACGGCGGTCTTTGACAATACCAGCCGAAACGGCCTCGTTTTGGGGTCCGTGTCTCATGATACCTGGAAGACCGGCATTTACTGGAGCGGTTCGGACAACAAATTGAATGAGCTGCAGGTGTATGGTGGGTTTACTTCATCCTCCTCTACCCGGGACAGTGTGGCTCATGGCAAAGTGACCGGAACAAGTGTGACCTCTCCTGAAATTTTCGTCGGGTTTTACCGCGATTATCGGACAGGACTTGAAGCTTACGGGGCAGCAAACGCCGCCGTAGCGCCGCCGCTCGCTTTTGGCCCGGACATTCCTTCGGGTGTACCGGTAGGCTGGAACAGCTGGGGAGCCTACTCCAGTAATGTCAGCTATGATGCGGTAGCGGATACCTCAGAGTATATTAAGAATCAGCTGCAGAATCAGTCTTTTGAGAACGACGGCAACGTCTACATTAACCTGGATTCCTACTGGGACAACATGAACGATGAGCAGCTTGCCGATCTAGTGACGTTGATCCATGGCAACGGACAAAAGGCCGGAATCTATTATTCGCCTTTCGTGTACTGGGGCGATAATCTGGATCAAACAGTAGAAGGCACCAATGGAGCCTACAAATATGGAGATATTGTGCTTCGCGACAGCGAAGGCCAGGTGCTGCCGAAGCTGGACGGCGCTTATGCGGTTGACCCCACACATCCGGCGGTTAAGCAGCGGCTGGATTACTACATGGACCGTTTCAAGAAAGCCGGCTTTGAATATATCAAAGTGGACTTCCTGACTCACGGCTCACTCGAAGGCAAGCATTATGATCCAGCGGTACAAACGGGGATTCAGGCTTATAACGAAGGCATGGCTTACCTGGATCAAACCGCAGGCGGAACGATGTTTATCAGCGCTTCCATTGCGCCGATCTTCCCGAGCCAATATGCGCACAGCCGGCGGATTTCCTGTGATGTGGACGGTTCCATCAGCAGCACTGAGTACCAGCTGAATAACCTGACCTATGGCTGGTGGCAGAACGGAACGATCTACTCGTACACGGATCCGGATTATATGGCGCTAAGTAAAGGCGGCTCCTTGGAAGGCGCGCGTTCGCGCGTGAATGCCGCTGCCATTTCCGGAACGGTATATTTGGATTCCGACGACGTTCATGATGCAACTGCCCGCGAATATATGGAAGCTCTGTTGACTAATCCGGCCGTTAATGAGGTTGCTCTGAAAGGCAAAGCTTTCAGACCGGTTGAAGGCAACACTGGCACAAATGCGGCGGACACATTTGTGTTGGAAGACGGAGGCGTATTCTATCTGGCAACGTTTAACTACTCCGGCACGGACGTCAACAGAACGATCGATTTGGAACGCTCAGGCCTTCAAGGCAGCGCGTCTTACAAGCTTACCGATCTTTGGACCGGTGAAAGCAGCACGGTTAACGGCACATTTGATGTTAATCTTCCTGGAGCCAGCTCCAAGCTGTTCAAAATCGAGCCATTAAATTAATCATTATGTAATCAAAGAAGCCGTTCTCTAGCGATAGAGAGCGGCTTTTTGCCGAGCTCACCAATTTGCTATCAAACAGGATCGCCAGTTCAGCGCTTTCTAATTCTGTGGTTTCAGATTTAGCGATTTTGGGGAATTTACTATAGAGTTATGACCTTCATAAGAGGTAAAATATTCCTTGCGAACAAGGCAGCGGCCAAGCCTAATGCAAAGCTTTGTCCTTTTGCAGAGCCTTGTCTTTATGCAAGCCTTGTTCAATATGGATCGAGATCGGAGGCTTTACTTTGGAGAAACGTCAATACGGCAATACCGGTATGGAAGTCAGTGTGCTTGGTTTCGGCGGGGCTGAAATCGGCAGAGGGGTGTCTGAGCAGGAGGTTGAACGGCTGCTGCACAGTGCGCTGGATGCGGGGCTAAACGTGATTGATACGGCGGAATGTTATGGCGACAGCGAGGAACTGATTGGTAAAGTACTGGGCGGGAGACGGAATGACTTCTACCTCTTCACCAAATGTGGACATGCCTCCGGCCTGGAAGGCGGGGACTGGAAGCCGTCCATGCTCGAAACCAGCATCGATCGAAGCCTTAAGCGGCTGAAGACAGATTATGTCGATGTGATCCATCTGCACAGCTGCAGTGAAGAGGTTCTTCGCCAAGGTGAAGTAATCGAGGTGCTGCAAAAGGCCAAGCAGGCCGGGAAGATACGGTTCATTGGCTACAGCGGCGACAGCAAGGATGCGGCATTTGCCATTCAGACCGGCGTGTTTGACAGCTTTGAAACTTCCGTCAATATTGCGGATCAGGAATCCGTGGAACTGACGATTCCGAAAGCGAAGGAGAAAGGGATGGGGATCATCGCCAAACGGCCGATTGCCAATGCAGCCTGGACTTATGATTCCCTGGATGAACAAGCTTATCCTTATGTTTATTGGAAGCGGCTTGGTGAACTGAAATATGACTTTCTGGAGCAGGATATCAAACAAGCGGTGCAAACGGCCCTGCGTTTCACATTAAGCGTGCCTGGCGTAGATACAGCTATTGTCGGAACGAATAAACCGAACCGCTGGCAGGAAAATGCAGAATTGCTGGCTGAAGGCTTGCTGTCTTCAGAAGTTTTTGAACGTATCCGCAACCGCTGGCGGGAAGTGGCAAAGCCTGATTGGAGCGGTCAGGTTTAATAGGGGGCTGCACATAAAACTAGTGTTCTCCGTGAACAATAAGCAGGACTAGCAGAGTATTCTCCAGCCTGGCAACCCTGAAATCCCGATTTATTTTGGAAAATATATCGTTTTTGGCCTTAATAGGCGATATCATTGAACTAACCCCTCGTTTTAGCTCTGAAATTGTCGAAATACGGACACATGTGAGGTTTTTGCAAATTGACCTCTTCTGGACACGAGAGTATACTTGGGTAAGAAACTTTCAAAAATACATTAATTAAATTTGTGGAGGTTACCAAAAATGAAATTTTTCATCGATACTGCCAACCTGGACGACATCAAAAAAGCTTACAAACTTGGTGTTCTGTCCGGCGTAACAACAAACCCTTCTCTGGTTGTTAAAGAAGGCGTTAAATTTGAAGACCGCATCGCGGAAATTTTGCAGGCTGTTCCTGAAGTTGAATCCGTATCTGCGGAAGTTACTCCAGATGCAGAAACTGCTGAAGATATGATTGCCCAAGCTCAAGAGCTGATCAAAATCAACAATGGCGACAAGAACATCACAATCAAACTGCCAATGACTTTGGCTGGTTTGGAAGCTTGCCGCGCTTTGACTAAACAAGGCGTTAAAACTAACGTTACCTTGATCTTTACAGTTAACCAAGCCTTGCTTGCTGCACGTGCTGGCGCAACTTATGTTTCTCCGTTCTTGGGTCGTCTGGACGACATCTCCGAAGACGGTGTTCAACTGGTTGCCAAAATTGCTGAGCTGTTCCGTGTTCACAATCTGGACACTCAAATCATTGCTGCTTCCGTTCGTCACCCAGACCATGTTACACGCGTAGCATTGGCTGGTGCGCACATCGCTACAATTCCATTCAGCGTTATCGATCAATTGACTAAACACCCATTGACAGAGCAAGGTCTGGCTAAATTCGCTGCCGACTGGAGCAAATCGGTTAAATAAGAACCGACCAAACTTCAATGAGTCTTATGAAAGCACCGTGTTTGTAATAAACGCGGTGCTTTTTATTTATTTTACATAAGCTTAACATCGGATTGACGCTTGTCAGTTATAGGAGTGTTACGATAGGTCTAAAGGGCTAGAGAGCCAGGATTTTGAATATTACATATATAATAACAAGGGAGAAACCAAAAGATGAAGAAACCGCTCTTTCCTTCTATGGACAAAAGCGGTCTGTATAACTACATGACCTATTTCTATCACACTACACGTCACTCCTTATTGGCTTATAGAAGATTTGACGAGTTTCAGCGCATCGTCCGCGGCAGGAAGCTGACCAGTTATTTTCAACCGATCTTCCATTTGCAAAATAACGATTGTCTTGGCTTTGAAGTGTTGAACCGCCCGCCGATTTCGTCCCATTTTCCGACCACCGAATCATTTTATGACTTCATCGGTTATACGGATCAGGTGTTTGCTTTTGAGCGGTTCTGCCGGGAGCTGTCGCTGGAGCGTTTCAAGAAGGCGGCGGTCGATTCGTCCGCGAAGGATGCCGTAATCTTTTTGAATGTTCATCCGGAGGTGTTGTCTGATTCCAATTATCGCAGCGGAGAAACGCTGCAATTGTTGTCGAGGTTTGGGTTCAGCCCGGAGCAAATCGTATTTGAATTAACGGAACGCCAGGCCGTTCAGGACTATGATGCGTTTGAAAGGATCTTGTCCCATTACCGGTCGCAGGGGTTCAGGATTGCCATAGACGATGCGGGGTCAGGTTATAACAGTCTAAAAGCCATTGTCAGTCTGAAGCCGGAATTTATCAAGCTGGACAAGTCCCTGATCCGTGATGTGTATCGTCAGCCGAACCAGCGGAAGGTGGTCAAGCTGCTTCAGGAATTTGCGGAGGCCTCCGGCACACATATCATAGCTGAAGGTATTGAAAGCACGGATGAAATTTCTTATCTGCGCTCGGAAGGTATTGAATATGGCCAAGGATATGCGCTTGGCAGACCGGAAACCAAGCTCCAATCCGTTCCCTTATCCTTGGCCTCCATGTAACAGAACTGATTGAACCTGAGGCTGGCGTTTCTCCAGAGGAGAGAGAGGATGAGAAAGATGTATACGAAAATCGGTGAGATAGCCGAATCTATTCCGTCCGTAACACCAGACACCAAATGCGGCTTCGTCAACGGTTTGTTTAAACAAAATCCAAAGCTGGAAGGTGTTGCGGTAGTTGAGGGAAATGGACATCCCCAACTGCTGATGCGTTCCCGCTTCTATCAGAAGATCGGTACGCAATATGGCTATAATTTGTATATGGGCCGGCCTGTCCGGCTTGTCGTCAATAACCAGCCTTTAGTTGTTGATTATGAAGACCCGATCACGGAAGTCAGTATCCAGGCGATGAACCGGAGCGATGAGGATCTTTATGAAGGAGTCATCGTAACGAAGGATGGAAGCCTGTACGGAGCAGTCAGTATTCGAAGTCTGCTGCTGGCCGTCGCCGACATTAGGGCTGAAATGGCTATTTTCATGAACCCGTTAACCGGGCTCCCAGGCAACCGGATCATTGAGGATCGGCTTCATCAATCCGTACAGCAGGAATTTTTCAGCGTTTTATACATAGATTTGGACCATTTCAAGACGTACAACGACAGTTATGGTTTCAAAATGGGCGATGAGCTGATTCAGGCCACGGCCAACCTGCTGCGCCGGTATTTTACGGATGACTTCCTGGGCCATATTGGCGGAGATGATTTCATAGCGATATTAAGTCACCATGACTTTGAACCGATTTGCCAGCAGGTCCTTGTAGAGTTCGAGAAACAGAAGCTGGAATTTTATAATGAAGAAGATTGGCGGAATCAGTATGTGATGGGGGAATCACGGGACGGCGTATATGCGGCTATTCCGCTGACCTCACTTTCCATTGCGGTTGTTACAAACCGGGTTAGAGCTTATAAACATGTCGACGAGATTGTAGAGGAAGCCACACGGATCAAGAAGATCTGCAAGTCCACTCCCGGAAGTGTCAGTTATGCGGATCATGAGGTTTCACAGGACGCAGGCATGCAGGTTCAAAGTTAAAGCGGTTACATTATATGGAGATAGAGTAAGTACAGATTTGAAAGGTCTATTCGTACACTTCGGCGTCCTATGATAAACTTTGATCAAGATTTAAAAGACACAGACGGCGGAGGAGAGATTCAGTGAATATCGACATTCTAAAAGCAAACCCCGATCATCTTCAGCCATTGATGAGCATGATTGGTCGGGTTGTTCGGGTAATGAATGAAGGCGGCAACGAACAATGGGGAGAAGACTACCCGACTGAGGATATTATTGCCGGAGATCTAGAGCGAGGAACGATGTGTATCGCGGCAACGGAGGACGGCCAGGTTCTGGGCATGATGGTGCTTGACGATAATCAGGATGAGCAGTACGCGAACATCGATTGGCAGCAGAAGCAGGGGCCAAATTTAATTATGCACCGGCTGGCCGTGGATCCTAACGCGCAGGGGCGTGGGATAGCCAGCAGATTGATTGCTTTTGCGGAACAATATGCCCAGGATAACGGATATAAGAGTGTCCGGCTGGATACATACGCCAAGAATATAACCGCACAAGGTCTTTATCTCAAACTCGGTTACGAAGTCAGAGGGAAAATCAACTACCCGGCTAGAGAGGCCGACTTTCCGGTGTTTGAAAAAGTGCTCCGCTAAGCGGGCGGGCTGGGATACAGCAGCCGATTCGAAACAACAGTGATACACAAATGACAGAAATGTAACTATTTTAAGGGTGACTATTTTAAGCATGACTGTTTTAAGCGTAACTATTTTTATTGCAGCTATTTCAAGTTGCATATGGAGCCTACCGTTTTCGGTAGGCTTTTTCATGCAAAGCGGTGATGTAACGGAAGAGAGACTGCCCGTTATCCTTCAGTTCAAAGTCGGGTTCCAGCGGCAGCACTAAGCCACGATAGGGCTCAGGAACCCATATATAAGTGTGGACGTAGTCGGTCGGAATAAAGCCGCATTGCTGCCAAAATTGCAGCCGGGTCCGGTTAACTTCATTGTCTTCAGCTTCCGCCTCCAGAATAATCGCATTAATTCCATGCTCCCGAATGGCCCAATCTCGAATCTGTCTCAGAAAAAGACGGCCCAAACCTTGCCCACGCAGATCTTGGCGAACAGCCATATAATCCAGAATCAGCTTTCGGTCGTTTGCGGGTCCGGCCAGCCCGGTTACAGCCATTGTAACGGCTTCAGTCCCCTGATAACCGCCGTGCAGAAAGCCGATCCCCCGGTCCAGCATACCGTGCAGAATCGCTTCCGGCTTGGCGCCATGAGGGAAAGCCTCCTCGTAAATGGGCCGCAGTTGATTCCATTGTTCCTGGTCCCAGTGAGACAGAGTGGTGAACGTCAAGTCCATCATTGATCCCCTCCAAATTCATCCGAAGTTCTATAACATTACGCCAAAAAAGACTCTGCAAATATTGTAGCATAATGGCTGGTTCGGGCGGGTAAGGGACAGTTTTTGTATCAAAATTGATATATCCTGTTCAGAGGTTCGTAACCCTTGACCTGCAAGAATGAGATATAGTCGAAATATAGCTTAGTAACCTGGCCGGGTATGAACTGTACAGGATTGACTTCGGCTGGGATAGGGTAATGGAACAGATGAATGATCAAGAACAAGGATAAAGGAGCAGATTATCATGAAACTTAAGAAAACAATCACAAAAACGACAATTGCGCTGGCTATGGCCGGTGTCATCGGAGCCGGCAGCTTCGGCGTATATGGAGGTTTGGTACCCGTACAGCAGGCAGGAGCGGCGGCCGTCAGCCAATCGGACTCTCAGAAAGCACTTCAGACATTGAACAGCTTCTATAAGCCGGCATTAAACGGCCACTTCCCTGGCGTGGTGAGCAGCTTCGTCGTTGGCAAAACGACGAAAGATGAGGTCATCAAAGCGATCGGCAAGGCGCCAATGCCGGCCAAGGATGCCGATTCCTTTGATGTATACGGAGCTGAAATGGGCAATCCGGGTTATGCTTTCAATTATAAATTAGGCAAAATTCGCGAAATACGTTATTTCGGAACCAACGTGGAACGCCAAACCAATATTGGCGGCATTACGATCGCTATGGTGAAGAAGAACTGGTACGCACCAAGTTCGGTCTCTACGATCAAAACGGGCAAAATCACTCAAACGAAGCTGACCTATGTGCGCGGCGCTTATAAACTTGAATTTATCTTCAACAGCAGCACGGATTTGGATCATATCAATCTTACGAAGAAATAAGAACAATTAGAAACAAATGGCCGGTACCGTGAGGTGCCGGCTTTGTTGTTTTGAAGCACCAGAAGTGGGTCAAGAAAATGCAAAAAAGAAGCGGGATCGTCCAAGCTTTCCGCAAGATATCAGCGATATAATGCTAATAGACAAACAGGCAGTCTTATCCAGTTTAGTCAAGCAGGGAGTGGGCAAGAGGATGGAAAGAGCGGAGAAGTTGAAACCGAGGGAAGAGGTAGATCAGACGGGATTTAGAGATCATCCAGGATGGAAGGGACAGGGGGAGTGGTCTAAGGGGCAAATGTCAGAGGAAGATCTGTCTCCGATGGCCGGCGGATATGTCTCCGCAACTCCGCTTTCGACGGCGGCCAACCATATTATGGACCGGCCTGAGCCGTTCACACATACATACAGGACGTATTTCCGTCCCTATCAGAGCGGAAGGCTTGTCATGAGGTTGTGGCACAGCAATGCTGTAGACTCAACTTGGGATCAAGGACAGCAGGCGGCCGGGGGCGAACCGGGCGGGAAATGGCGGATTGAGTCCGCTTATTTAGGGGACGGCGGTCTGTTGCCGGACGGCCGTGTTGAGGCCGCTGCCATGATCCGAATGACCTTCGGGGGAGCCGAATTCAAAGAAGTGGAGCCGGGCGAAACCTTCTCCAGCGACGAGGCAATCGTTCAGGTGGAGGAGGGGCATTATCTGGTTTTCAGCTGGACGCTTACGGCGGTCGAACCGGGTAAATCGATACCTTACAATGTGGAAGGGATGCTGGCAACAGCCTATGATGGGCCGGGCAATCTGGCAGGAGAACCAGAGGCTGATGGGCTCACGCTTTCGGAGAATTTGCTGGTGATGCCGAGCTTCATCGGTTCTTACCGTCCCGGTGCGAAGAGGATCGTTCTACTCGGGGATTCCATTACCCAGGGCGTACGAACGGTCAAAGACGCTTATGAATATTGGGCCGCGCGATTCGGCCGCGAATTGGCCGGGGAAGCCGGAGTATGGAATATCGGCTCCGGCTGGGGCAGAGCTTATGACGCAGCCGCTGAAGGAAGCCCTTGGCTTCATAAGGCACAGTATGCGGATGAACTGCTGATCATGCTCGGGGTCAACGACATCGATATTGGAGAGCGGTCTGCGGAACAACTGCAGGCAGATCTTTTGGTCATCCTCAGCCGGCTGACGAAAAGGAATCCGCAAATGAGGATTCTGCTGAGTACAATTCCTCCGTTTAATTTTACTGAGAATAGGGAGCGGGTATGGCGTTTGGTTAACGTGTGGATATTGAGTCAGCTGCCCGAAGGGGCGGAGCGCGTGTTTGCTGTCGGCGACATTTTATCCTGCTCGAAACCGGAGGAACAGCGGATCAAACCAGAATATATGAGCGATGTTTACGATCCGCATCCCAACGGTCTGGCCGGACGAGCGGTTTCTGATGCGCTGTTGGCCTGGTATAAGAAGCAAGAACAGCAGTGATGTCCGTTACGTGAATAAGAAAAAAGAATTGAAAAACATCTAATAATTTTGTACCCGAAATAGGCAGGTTTTGGGTTATGATAGAAAATGAAAGCGTTACCTAACTTTTTGTTCTTCCGCGAGGAAGAAAAATAATTCGGACAGATGGAGGCGGTTGCCGTTCATGGAGAAAGTCAGAATTGGTATGGTTGGATATAAATTTATGGGGAAAGCCCACAGCAATGCTTACCGGGCTTTGCCTATGTTTTTTCCTGGCAGCGGGTTGAAACCGGAAATGACGGCCATTTGCGGCCGCGATCCTGAGGCTGTGCAGGAGGCGGCAGACCGCTTCGGATGGAGTGGAGCTGTAACGGATTGGCGCAAGCTTGTCGGCAGGGAGGATATTGACTTAATCGACATCAATGCCCCAAGCGATGCGCACAAGGAAATTGCTTTAGCCGCAGCCGCGGCGGGCAAACATATTTTCTGCGAAAAACCTCTTGCGCTAACGCTGGAGGATTCCCGGGAGATGCTGAGAGCCGCCGAGCAGGTCGGAGTCAAGCATATGATCGGGTTCAATTACCGCTTCTCACCGGCGGTGAAGCTGGCCAAGAAATTGGTGGATTCCGGCCGTCTGGGCCAAATCTACCATTTTCGGGCCTTTTTCCTGCAGGACTGGATTATGGATCCTGAATTCCCGCTGGTCTGGAGACTGCAAAAGGAAATTGCCGGCTCCGGCTCTCTCGGAGATCTTGGCGCTCATTTGATCGACCTGGCCCATTATTTGGTCGGCGATATGGAAGAAGTGATTGGCACCAGCCAAACGTTTATCAAAGAACGGCCGCTGGCGGACAACATGACCGGACTAACAGCCAAAGGTAGCAGCGGAGGGCCTATGGGCAAGGTGACCGTGGATGATGCCACTACGTTCCTGACCCGGTTCGAGAACGGTGCGCTGGGTTTGTTTGAAGCAACCCGGTTTGCGGCGGGCCACCGCAGCACCAACTCGTTTGAAATCAACGGCAGCAAAGGGAGTGTCCGCTTCGATTTCGAGCGGATGAACGAGCTGGAGGTTTATTTTACCGATGATGCAGAGGATGTGCAGGGCTTCCGCCGGGTTCTGGCTACGGATGCCGCACACGAGTATGCGGAGGCTTGGTGGCCGGCCGGTCATACGATCGGCTTCGAGCATACTTTCACGCACGAAATGCTGGAGCTGATGCAGGCGATTCAGGAAGACCGTCAGCCATCTCCAAATTTCCATGACGGTGTGAAATGTCAAGCAGTGCTGGAAGCCGTGGAGCGTTCGGTTGACGAGCGCCGGTGGGTAAAACTTAAAGAAATGTAACAACAGCAGCTGAAAATCGATCGACCATAAATCCATTCATTCAAGGAGTGAGAGCCAGCATGAAAGCATTAATCGTATGGGGCGGCTGGGACGGCCATGAGCCGGAGCAGGTGGCTGCTATTTTTAAACGGATTCTGGAGGCAGAAGGGTTTGAAGTAGAGGTTTCAGACAAGCTGGAGGCTTATGCAGACAAAGAAAAGCTGCTTGGGCTTGATTTGATCGTTCCGGTCTGGACGATGGGGGAACTGAGCAGCGAGCTTACGCAAAATGTGCTGGCCGCTGTTCAGCAGGGTACCGGAATAGCCGGCTGCCATGGCGGAATGGGCGACTCCTTCCGGACAAATGTTGACTGGCAGTTCATGGTCGGCGGTCAGTGGGTGGCTCACCCCGGAAATGACGGCGTTGAATATACCGTAAATATCGTGAACCGCGAGACGGACAGCGAACCGCTGCTTGGCGGTCTTGAGGATTTTAAAGTGAAAAGCGAGCAGTATTATATGCATGTAGACCCGGTAGTGCAGGTGCATGCAACGACCCGTTTCCCGGTAGTTCCCGGTCCACATGACACGAACCCGCCGGTCGACATGCCGGTAGTTTGGACCAAAACTTGGGGTAAAGGCCGCGTATTCTATAATTCGCTGGGTCATCATGCGGATATCGTCGACATGCCTGAGGTTACGGAAATGATGCGCCGGGGATTTCTGTGGGCAGCGGCCGGAAAACAGCGGGCTGCAGCAGAAGGTGACCAGGCTAATAATACAAGTGTCTACAGCGGCATGCAGGACAACCAATACGAGTAGCGAATGGGGGAGAACCGGTTGAAACCAGTGAAGGTTGGTATTATCGGATGCGGAAAAATCAGTGGGATTTATATGGAGAACTGCAAGAAGTTTGAGAATCTGGACCTGATCGCCTGTGCCGATCTCGATCGCACGCAGGCTGAAAGCAAAGCGGCAGAATATGGCATTCCCCGGGTCTACAGCCCGGAAGAGCTGCTGAACGATCCGGAAATTGAGCTTGTCATCAATCTGACGATTCCGGCGGCTCATGCTTCCGTTTGTCTGCAGGCTTTGGAGGCCGGCAAACATGTCTATGTGGAGAAGCCGCTGGCGGTTACCCGCGAACAGGGACAGGAAGTGCTGCGGACGGCCAGGGAAAAGGGGCTGCTCGTTGGCTGTGCGCCTGAAACGTTCTATGGAGCGGGAATTCAAACCAGCCTCCAGCTGGTTCAAAGCGGCGTGATCGGGCGTCCGGTTGCCGCTTCAGCCTTTATGATGAGCGGCGGTCATGAATCCTGGCATCCAAGCCCGGAATTCTATTATGCTAAAGGCGGCGGACCTATGTTTGATATGGGGCCGTATTATTTGACAGCGCTGGTGCAGCTGCTGGGACCGATCAAACGGATTACCGGTATTACCGGCAAAGCGCTTGAGGAAAGAGTGATCACAAGCAGCCCCAAAGCCGGCCAGAAAATCAAGGTCGAAATTCCGACACATGTGGCCGGGGTGCTGGAATTCCAGAAGGGAGCCATTGCGACGCTCGTTACAAGCTTCGACGTCTTTGGGGGAAGCACGCTGCCGCCGATTGAAATTTACGGAACGCTTGGCACGCTGAAGGTGCCGGACCCGAATAATTTCGGCGGGAAAGCGGAATACAAGCTGGCCGGCCAATCCGAATGGATTGAGCAGCCGCTCCTCCCTGGCTTCAGCGAAAATGCCCGGGGCATCGCCGCCGCCGATATGGCGGATGCAATTCGCAGCGGACGCCGTCACCGGGCGACAGGCGATCTGGCCTACCATGTGCTGGAAGCCATGTGGGCTTTCCATGACGCCTCCGACGAGCAGGGACACTACACGATGCAAAGCACGTGTGAGGTTCCGGCTCCTCTGGAGGAAGGGGAGAAGGCTTTTTCGCTTAAGGATGGAGTTTCCTGATTGGCTCTCTGATTCTCTTTCCGGATTCACCTTCATAAAAATGATTTACATCATCGCCATCTCCTTCCCGGGGATGGCTTTTTTGGTTCGCAGCCCCTCCCAAGGAAAAGCATTGACAATTAAGGCTGAGAACGATTATCATTCGAATAACCCTGATTGTTGAGAATCATTATCATTTGTTGATCAGGAATTGGAAATACAGCTTTTTATGGGGGGAATAGTAGTGGGCGCTCATTATAAAATAACCCCGGACCATCTGATCTTTCGCCTGCATGACATTTCATGGATTCATGATGTCACTGACTGGGAAGAGGCCCGGCTGGTTTGCGATACTTTTGTTCTGTTTGCCGTCGTTAAAGGAAACGGACGTTTAGTCATAGATGAAGAAGAAATTCAATTGGGACCTGAACAGGTCTATTTTTGTTCTCCAAATCAAGTTTACGGAGTCTATGAGCCGCTTCCCCGGCAGCTGTGCATGTATGTTCTCCGGTTTAGCGTGTATGAGATCCCAGCAAGTCCGCAGGTTTCGCCTCGATGGATAGAAGACATAGCCGAATTTCCTTTGAAACATCCGTTAAGTCTTAAAGATAAAGGTATGCTGTCATCGCTTTTTGGCATGATTGCGGCTCAGACCGCGTCCGAAACCCCGCTGGGACGTTTTGAAGCTCAACTTCTGTTCCAAACCTTGATCGGCAAACTTCTGAAGCAGCAGGAATACAAACAGGCGGCTTTCTCCGGTTCAGCGCTTCAGGCAGCCAAATTACATATTGAAAGCAGCTTCCGCTCTAATTTGAAGATTGAACAACTGGCCCAAATCGCCAATTTGAGTCCCAATTATTTCGTGGATCAATTCAAGAAAACATTTGGAATCAGCGCAATGGATTTCCTGACGTCGATTCGAATGAAGACAGCCAAACAATTGATGGCCAAAGCAGCGGTACATCCCCGGAAGATGAAGGAAATAGCGGCCGAGGTTGGCATACAGGATGAATTCTATTTCAGCCGTAAGTTCAAGAAGTTTACCGGAATGAGTCCCAGTCAGTATGTCAAAAGCCGCCGCCGCAAAATTGCCGTATACCATGCGCCATTAACCGGCTATTTGCTGGCCCTGCAAATTCTGCCTTACGCTGCACCCCTGCATCCAAAGTGGACGGCTTATTATTATGAGTTTATCAGGGACGATATTGCCGTTCCCCTCAGCGCTTACCGGAACAACCGGCATTGGGAGATGAATCTGGACATGCTGGAAGCGGAAGCGCCGGATCTGATTGTGCTCAAAGACGAAATTTCAGCAGAAGAGAAAAAACGGTTGGAACGTCTGGCCCCTCTGGCCTTTGTCTCTTGGGGAACCGGAGAATGGAGAACCCAGTTCCGGAAGCTGGCAGAGCAACTTGGCGAGCACATGGAAGCAGAGCAGTGGCTTGACGGTTATCAAGGGAAGGTTGAGTTGTCCAGCAAGAGACTTAAGGGCTCCATGCAGGGAGGGAAGCTGCTTATACTCCGCATTTTCGGCTCGGAAATCCGTGCCTACAGCAACCGGACTATCGCCGAAGTTTTATATGGCGACTTGCAGATTCCAAGGGCTTATCCGGCGGACAAGCCTGTTTACGATGAACTCGTTACGCTTGAGCAACTGCATGATACCAACCCCTCACACATCCTGCTGCTGATCAGACAGGAAACAGACACTTTGGCTTACTGGTCGGAGCTTCAGCATACGATGGCCTGGCAGGAGCTTGCAGCGGTCCAGAAACATCAGGTTTACCCGCTGGCTTCCGATCCGTGGTTCGAGTATTCGCCTGCTGCGCATGAACGGGTTATTGACCTCATGGTAGAGCTGCTATCAGAGGATTGTACAAATTAAGCCCGGGATTTGGTACATGGACGCATAAAAAGGAGAAGGCTAATATGATAATGAGAATCAATTTCAATTACAGAGAAAGGGGATTATTCATGTTATCTATGCCTGTCTTCAAAAAAATATCCTGCCTTGTTATTACCGGGACAGCGGTGTTATCCTTGGCCGCTTGCGGCTCAAGCCAAACAAGTTCACCCAACGGGAACTCGTCATCTTCGGCGCTCCAAGCTGAGAATGCCGCTGCCGGCACTGCCTCAAGCGAAAGCCCGGCGGCTTCCGAGCCGGCAAATACGTCAAACCGAACCCTCCAATATCTGGACCAAACGTACACCATACCCGCTCAAACGGACAAACTGGTCATTACCGGAAGTCTGGAAGCGATGGAGGATGCGCTGGTGCTCGGGGTTAATCCGGCCGGAGCCATTTCAGTGGGAGGCAAATTCCCGGCAATGTTTAAGGATATTACGGCGAACACCGAGTCTGCAGGCGAGAAGACGCAGCCTGATTTTGAAACCATTGTCAAGCTGAAGCCGGATGTTATTCTCGGAACGGCCAAATTTCCGGCAGAAGTCAGCGATAAGCTCCAGAAGATCGCAACGATGATCCCCGTTTCTCAATTAGCTTCGGACTGGGAGGCTAACCTTAAGCTCCTGGCTGAATTGTCGGGCAAGCAGGACAAAGCGGATCAAATTATTAAGCAGTATAAAGAGGACGTTCAAGCCGCGAAAACCGAACTCGGCGCCAAGCTGCAGGACAAAAAAGTCGTGGCGATCCGCATTCGTGCAGGCAATATTATGGTATACCGCGATGATGTCTTTTTTAATCCTACCTTGTACGGGGATTTGGGACTGGCCGTCCCGGCTGAAATCAAGGCGGCCAAAACCCAGGAAACGGTATCCCTGGAGAAATTCAGCGAGATCAATCCGGACTACGTATTCATCCAATTCTCCGAAGATGAGAACAAGGATAAACCCCAAGCGCTTGCGGAACTGGAAAACAATCCGATTTGGCGCAGCATCAGCGCTGTAAAATCTGATCACGTATACGTCAACGTAGTGGACCCGCTGGCGCAGGGCGGCACGGCCTGGAGTAAAACCCGGTTCCTGAAGGCAGCTGTGGAGAAGCTGTCTGCCGATTGATTCGGAGGGAGGCCTTATGAGAAGCAAAGCATCGCTGCCAGTCGTTATCCTTATGGCTTCCCCTGTGGTTATGATTCTGGTTATTGTTCTATCGGTTATGCTCGGGGCCAAGCACATTCCAGCTATGACCGTCTGGGACAGCTTCTTTCATTTTGATGGGTCAAATGTCGATCATCAAATCATTTTTCACTCCAGACTCCCGAGAGCCGTCGGCGCCTTATTGATCGGAGCCTTTCTGGCGGTATCGGGAGCCGTGATGCAGGGGATGACCCGAAATTACCTGGCTTCACCCTCCATTATGGGCGTATCCGACGGGTCGGTCCTGGCCGTTACCCTATGTATGATAGGCCTGCCCGGCTTATCTTCCATGGGAGTGATCGGTTATTCTATGTTAGGTTCTGCTACGGCGGTCTGTATCGTTTTTGGCGCTGCTGCTTTGCTGCCGGACGGGTTAAGCCCGGTCAAGCTGGCTATTCTTGGTACCCTGATCGGAACCTTCATGAGCAGCCTGGCCGCAGCCGCAGCTTCTTATTTCCAGCTGTCGCAGCAAGTCAGCTTTTGGTACAACGCAAGACTTCATCAGCTGGACCCGCATCTGATCAAACTGAGTATCCCATTTGCGGTTCTTGGCCTCTCGATTGCTTTCTCGGTTTCCAAATCCGTGACGGTGTTGTCGCTTGGAGAAGAGGTTGCAGCCGGGCTGGGGCAGCGGACGTTATGGGTCAAAGGGATGGCCACCTTGTCAGTGATCATCCTGACCGGAATTTCGGTGGCTTTGGCCGGCAACATCGGTTTTGTGGGTCTGATTATTCCCCATATCACCCGTTATTTGGTCGGAGTGGACTATAGATGGATTGTTCCTTGCTCGGGAGTGCTTGGCGGAATCTTTCTGACGGCCTGTGATGTGGTCAGCCGTTTCGCCAATTACCCGTTTGAAACGCCGATCGGGGTCATTACCGCGATCATCGGGGTTCCGTATTTTCTGTATCTAATCAGAAGCAAAGGAGCAGGAAAACATGCGTAACCCATCAAGGAAACGATACGGGTCACTCCTGCTGCTGTTTGCGGGACTGATTCTGATCGTGTTTTATTTGAGCCTGACGAACGGTTCTTTCGATCTTTCAATAAAAGATATTATTTATTCGTTGTTTCGCATTCATCGTGTGGCCGAATATGATTTGATCCTGTTTGAATTCAGACTCCCTAGAATTGCAGCCTCGTTATTGGTCGGGTTTGGCCTTGGAATCGCCGGAACGGTGGTTCAAGGCGTTACCCGCAACGGTTTGGCGGACCCGGGGATATTGGGCATTAACGCAGGAGCCGGGGCGGCGATAGTGCTGTTTATGTTTCTTTCCCAAGGCAAGGTCGTATCCGGAGGGCTGAGCAGTGCGCTGGCCGTTCCTGCCTTTGGCTGGCTGGGCGGTTTGATCGCTGCAGTATTGATCTATACGTTCGCAAGGAGAAACGGAACTCTGGATTCGCAGCAGATGATCCTTGCCGGTTTAGCCGTGGGTTCGGGTCTTGGCGCGGCTACCTTGTATCTTTCGCTCAAAATGAATCCGCAGGACTTTGAAATGGCCGTGGTTTGGCTGGCGGGAAGCATTTGGAACAGCAATTGGACCTATATCCTTTGCATGCTTCCCTGGCTGCTGGTCTTAATTCCGTTCATTATCCGTAGGGCTTATTTGCTCGACTTATATCAATTGGGGGAACCAGCAGCCAAAGGTCTTGGAGTCCGGGTAGAAAGAGAAAAAAATATACTGCTGCTGTGCAGCATTGGTTTGATCGGTGCGTGTGTCGCAGTTTCCGGTAATATCGGTTTTGTCGGCCTGCTGGCTCCACATATTGCTAAACGCCTTGCAGGACATCGACATGTCCGGGCTCTTCCGCTGGCCGGACTGATCGGCGCTCTTCTGGTTCTGGCTGCCGATGCGGTCGCCAAAATGGTATTTTCCCCCGTAGAGCTTCCGGTCGGCATTGTGATTTCTATCATTGGCGTGCCTTACTTTGTCTACTTGCTTTATATGGAGAAGCGCCGTTTATGATCTTAATATTTTAATGGGTGAAGGAGGAGCTCTCTATGAATATGCAAAACCGGATGGAGCAGGTTTCGATTCCCGGAACCCGGCAGTGGGATATCTTCTCTGAGGAAAGCAAACGGGCTTATCGTATCTTTATATATATCCCGGCGGCTGTTCCGCCGCCTGGCGGCTTTCCTGTTATTTACGCGCTGGACGGCAATGCCGTCTTCGGAACGCTGGTCGAGAGTTTGAAGGTGCAATCCCGCAGACCGGACAAAACTGGAGTCGAACCGGCAGTTGTGGTCGGTATCGGCTATCAGACGGAAGAACCGTTCTCACCTGACCGGACCTATGATTTTACCCTGCCTCGGCCTGAAGGAGCACCTCCTTATGCCTTTAAGGGCAGGACCTTTGCCGAGGAGGGAGGCGCGGAGCTCTTTATGCGGTTCCTTCAACAGGAACTTAAGCCCGAGATCGAGAAAACCTGTCCGGTCAATCGGAATAGGCAATCTCTGATCGGCCATTCGCTTGGCGGACTGTTTGTCCTGCAGACGCTGCTTATAGAGCCGGATTCGTTTCAATGCTATATAGCCGGAAGTCCGTCGATTCATTGGAATGAGGCGTTTATTTTTGAGGAAGAACAACGTCTGGGAGACAAGCTGAAGCAAAGCGGCGCCCGGGTCAAACTGATGGTAGCGGCAGGGGAACTGGAAACCGCCCACAAGATGATCGAAAATGCAGCGCTGTTCTCAAAGTGTGTTGAAGAGCGCAGGCATCCTGGTCTTCAGCTGGCCTTTAAAACCTTTGACAATGAAGGACACGTCTCGGTTCTGGCAGTTCTGATGAGTCACGCGGTCAGATTTGCTTTGCAAAACAACGGCGTTTAAGTGAGGCATCCAACATCCAATTTGCAAGAAGGGAAGAAATCATATGCTGATTCAAACACGAATATTTAAGCTTGCTAAAGGGCATGCCGAGGATATGGCTGCAAAGTTCAGCCAGGAAAGCCCGGTTGACGGCTTTGCCGGGCTGATCGACCGGACGGTTATGGTGAACAGCCGAAATAAAGAATACGACGAAGTGATGGTGATGATTCGTTGGGAGTCCAGTGAAGCCTGGAAGAACTGGGAGAAAAGCGATGTGCATTTGGCCGGCCACCGGGCAAAGCGCGGTAATAACGATCCGGACTATGTGCTCGACAAAAAGGTCGCAATGTACGAAACCTATGCGGTAATCCAGGGCCCTGCTCGAGAAGACCCCATCTTTTTGTTCAAAAACAGGTAAAAAGCACTAAGTAAACGTCTAGTTCCTTCACTTTAAGGTCGTTCAGACTATGAAAGATTCCCGAAAATGGTTCGATAAAGGGGGAAGGGCCTTTTTTACAAGGGAGAAGCTCATTAGGGGCTCGCTGTTCTTATTAGAAGAGGCCCACTGTTCCTTTATTTGAATGATTTTCTGCAGGAGGGGAATCGATTGAAAGTTTCTGTTATGAATCTCCAGCAAGGCGACCGCCTGCTGCAAGATACGTTTAACAGTTCCGGACTACATATACTCGGGAAAGGCGCGGTCATTAAGGCCGAGGACATTGATTTGCTGCTTCAACATCGGGTCGACTATGTGGAGGTTGAGACGAAACCCGTAACGAAGGAGGAAGAGCCGGCTTCCGGCGCGCTTGCGGATGAGGAGGCGGTTTATGCGGAGAAGGTCATCAAGCCGCGATTTGATTTTACAGTCCGGAATTATCAGTCAGTCTTTCTTGATGCACTGGTTAACGGCCGTTTTGATTCAAAGCAGGTGGATCATGCCTTCTTACCTATGGTTAACGAGCTGGCGCTGCAAAAGGATGTCGTCCGGCTGCTGCTCATGCTTGAACGCGATGACGTTAACAATTACACGCACTCGATCCAGGTAGGAACCTTA
The DNA here is from genome assembly GCF_002240225.1 of Paenibacillus physcomitrellae. Classification (NCBI taxonomy): domain Bacteria; kingdom Bacillati; phylum Bacillota; class Bacilli; order Caryophanales; family Paenibacillaceae; genus Paenibacillus; species Paenibacillus physcomitrellae. The sequence goes on from NZ_CP022584.1 coordinate 534,112, forward strand.
TCTTATTACATAGCAAGCTGGCTGGGATTTACGGAGGAAGAATGTTATCAGATCAGCAAGGGCGGATACCTGCACGACATCGGGAAATGCAAGGTGCCGATGCGAATCCGTTACAAGGAAGAACCGCTAACCTCTCAGGAATGGCAAGAATACAGGAAGCATACCATATTGGGATATGATCTCATCCAGAGATCGAAGATGGATCAAACGACGGCGCTGATCGCCCTTCAGCATCATGAAAGGGAAGACGGTTCCGGTTATCCTAACGGAATGATGAAGGGAGAAATCCATCCGTTTGCCGAGATCGTTGCCGTAGCCGACGAATATATCAGCATGCGTGAGAAGGCCGAACCGGACAAACCGAACAATTTGATGGTGAATTTGAAAGAAATGTACGCGCTTAGCTTCGGCAAGCTGAGTGAGAAGCCGGTTCATGCGCTGATCCAGCATATGCTGCCGAATTTTATCGGCAAAAAGGTCCAGCTCAGCAGCGGAGAACAAGGAGTTATTGTGCTTAACAACTTGTCCGATATGTTCCGTCCGCTAATTAGAATAGACGGGAATGTCTACCGTGATTTGTCCAAAAACCGCGGCTTGGATATTGAAGAAATTCTGCTGTAAAACAAGTTCTGCTGTAGAACAAGTGCCACTATAAGTAGATAAGTAAATGCAAAATGCGAAAACAAAAGCAAAAAGCGATACAGCAAAGAAGCAAGAAGCAGCAAACCTGCTGTCAGGGAATGTGGCTTGAAGGCTGAACAATCCGCCAAAGAGTCGTTTCACCTGCGGCAGGTTTTTTGCGATTCGTAGTTTGTGATTTGTAGTGTATTCCTTTTTGTGATTCGCAGTCTATTCCTGTATGCTGTTTTGAGGACATATGTCCTTCCCTAGATCGACCTGTCTATCCTTTAATAAAGAAACAGAGATTTATAGAAGGAGAGAGAAGATGAAAGGAATATTCAAGGGGAGTCTATTTGCTTTTATGGGCGGAGCCTGTATTACGCTGCAGGGGGTGGCAAATGCGCAGATCGGCAAAGATATCGGCACCTGGCAGGCAGCGGCAGTTACGCAGATGACGGGGTTTTTAATGGCTTTCCTGATTTTTCTGCTGATTTCGGGACGGAACCTGCCCAAATTGAACACATCCGGAATCCGGGCGGTTAAGCCCTTATATCTCATAGGCGGGGCTTTTGGAGCTATTGTGATCTTCAGTGAAGTGACCGCCATTCAGCAAATTGGCGTAACCCTGATGATCTCCGCGCTGCTCATCGCGCAGCTTTGCCTTGCGTTTCTGATCGACAGCTTCGGCTGGTTTGGCGTTGCCAAACAGAAGATGAAGCTGCCGCAGTTTGTCGGGATCGGAATGATGATCGCCGGCGTCATTATTTTAAAAGCTTTATGACAAACTTGGAGGTTGTGCTTGAACGATGAACGAAATTCAAGATCAGGACCAGCTGCAAATCTATTTGCGGGAGCATGGTCTGGAGTCATTTTTTCCAGTGGAACTGCTAACGCATTTGTCGTTATTCGCTTATGAGCGGGGAGAACTGATTTGCTCGCAAGGCGACCGCAGTCATCAGTTATTTGTGCTGGTTAAAGGCAAAATTAAAATTTACACGACATCCACGGAAGGAAAATCGTTGATTCTTTCTTTCAAAACGCCGCTTGAGATTATCGGAGATATTGAATATATCCGGGGGATTGACATCATCAATACGGTTGAGGCTGTCTCTACGGTCGTAATGGTCGGCGTTCATTACCGCTGGCTTGATAAATACGGGCGTAGCTACGCACCGTTTCTGCAATTTTTACTGGACATCATCACGGATAAATTCTACAAAAAGTCGAACTTTCTCAGCTTTAACATGCTGCATCCCGTAGAAGTCAGGCTGGCCAGCTATCTGCTGTCGGTATCCTCGGATGAATTCGGTTCCTTTGTAGACAGCCCGATCAGCACTTCAAGTCTTAGAGATGCGGCGAATCTGATCGGGACGAGCTACCGGCACGTCAATCGGGTGATTCAGAAATTTTGTGCAGAGGGATGGGTGGAGCGCAGCAAAGGCTCTCTTGTGCTCAAAAATAAAGAGGGCCTGCGCGCGCTGACCGGCCAAAGCATTTATGAGTGATGAATACGGGAAGAAGTAGAGGAGGAGCATCTAATTGATCATCGGAATACTGCTTGCGATCCTTGCCGGTTCGCTGGTGAGTCTGCAAAATGTTTTCAACAGTAAAGTGAATCAGCATATCAGCTCCTGGGGGACTACGTCCCTTGTGCTTGGTATGGGGTTTGCTGCTTCGCTGCTGATCGGATTGTTGTTTGAAGGCAAACGGATGTTTAACCTCGTGAATATGCAGCCTTGGTACTGGATCAGCGGGATTATTGGGGTGGGGGTTGTCATTTGTCTCGTACAGGCTTTAAAAAGGCTGGAACCAACGTTCTCGATCTCCATCGTGATGACCTCACAGTTAGGGTTTGCTTTGTTATGGGATTCGATGGGTTGGCTGGGTCTCGAGAAGGTGCCTTTCCGGCCGAATCAGCTGATCGGGGTTCTGGTCATTATAGCCGGCATTGTTGTGTTTAAGACTGGAGGAAGCTTCGGCAGGGAGAACCGGAAGCAGAAACAGAACTAGAAGAGAATCAAACCGGTTGTTTAAATTTCCTGGGAAAGCGCAGAAATCGATTCGATTTGATGTGCTTTCCCTTTTTCTTGTAGAAGGTTGGCGAAATATCCATCTTTGCTGACCAATCTGTTTCATGTAAACTGAAAACAATATGCTTAAGTGATACTGGAGGTTCTTTAGACATGATAATCCGTGAACTGCAATTTGAAGATAATGCGCGTATAGAGAGGGTGATCCGTGAATGCCTGATCGAATTTGGCGGCAATCGTGAGGGTCTGGCCTGGGCGGACGAAAGCATGCATGACTTATTTCATTATTACCAAAAGCCGGGCTGTGCGTACTGGGTGATAGAAACGGTAGGGGGAGAAATCGCCGGAGGCTGCGGGATTGCGCCTTTTGATGAAGATAAGGGCGTATGTGAGCTGCAGAAAATGTATTTGATTCCGGAAGCCAGAGGGACAGGCATGGCGGCTCAGTTGCTGCAGAAGGCATTGGCTTTCGGTGAAAAGCATTACAGCCAATGTTATCTGGAAACGCTGGAGAATATGCATGCGGCAAATCGTTTCTATCGGAAAAACGGCTTCGAGCAGCTGGATGCGCCTCTTGCAGGATCTGAGCATTTTGCCTGCGATGCCTGGTATATCAAAGATTTAAAATCTAATTAAGTGTCTTTAAGGAACACGTAAGGAATTCCATAAGGAAATCCTCAATGAAATCCGTCATGAAATTCGTAATGAAATCCAATGGGCGGGGCAGTCTAATTTCGGGAGCTTTCCCAAAATCCATAATTAGACGAGGTCCTGTCAAACATGAACAATTCATCAGCTAAACAATCAACTCAAGGGAAAGGCAATTTGAAGTGGTGGCAGCTTTCTCTGCTTGGGGTGGCCGGAACGATTGGCACCGGATATTTTCTGGGGTCAAGCCTGGCGCTTTCAATTGGAGGACCTGCGGTTCTGCTGGCTTATCTCCTTGCGGCTGCTGGAACCTATATGGTGTTCGACGCTTTGGCCCGGATGACGGCCGATCATCCGGAACAGGGCTCTTTTCGTTCTTATGCCAAAAAGGCGTTCGGCGGCTGGGCCGGATTCGGCAGCGGCTGGGTGTACTGGTTCTCCGAAATGCTGATTATGGGCAGCCAGCTGACGGCGCTTTCCATATTCGCGCGTTTCTGGTTCCCGGCGGTCCCGATGTGGATGTTTGCCGCCGGATTCGGGCTGCTGGGACTGATTATTGTCTTCTTCGGCAACAAAGGATTTGACCGGGTGGAGAATGTGCTGGCCGTAATCAAATCAGCTGCCATTCTCATGTTTATTGTTCTGGCAGCGGCGCTGCTTGCGGGATGGATTGAAGGCGGCAAATTTCAGCCGCATTTTCCTGACCACTATGGAGCCTGGCTGCCGAAGGGATGGACCGGGCTGTGGTCGGCCTTTATCTTTGCTTTTTATGCGTACGGGGGAATTGAAGTGCTTGGCATCATGTCCTACCGGCTCAAGAACCCGGAAGAGGCGCCTAAAGCCGGTAAAGTGATGTTGCTTGCGCTTGCCATCGTTTATGTATTGTCTATAGGACTTGCGGCCATTATGGTTCCGCAGCATGCTTTTAACCCGAAAGAGAGCCCGTTTGTGCTTGCCTTGAGCAGCGATCATCTTGCTTTTGTGCCTCATCTGTTCAACGGAGTGCTTATCATTGCCGGATTCTCGACGATGACGGCTTCGCTTTACGCGGTAACCTCAATGATCAATACGCTGGCGCAGGAAGGGGATGCTCCAAGGCTGTTCGCAAGGAAATGGAAGGACAAATACCCTTTGTTTGGACTCGGCCTGATTTCATGCGGCCTGCTGGCCGCAATCATTATGGCGCTGCTGCTGCCGGGCAAAGTGTATGAGTATATTACGACTGCTGCAGGTCTGATGCTGCTGTACAACTGGTCGTTTATTTTGTTGTCTTCCGGCAAGCTGCTTCAATCCGGAACGTGGAGTGTTATTAAACGCTGGATCGGTCTTGTACTGATTGCGGCGGCTGTCAGCGGGACTTTATTCCATGCCTTAAGCCGCCCGGGATTTTTTATCAGCTTGCTGCTTGTTTCGGTCATTGCGTTATGCGGGTTTCTGGTGGAGCGGCACCGGAAGAAAAGTCAAGACACCAAACAGGCTGCGCCGGGCCTTCCAGAGGACCCGCACAGGCTTGAGGAAGGCAGCGGTTACAGGATTAAAGGGATTATCAGACAGAAAAGCCGAAGCTGACCTGCTTTTCAGTTCATTTTCCCAATCTCCGTTTTGTCTCTTGTCCTGTTAAAGGAATAACATCCGGAAAGCTTGTACACCAAAATACAGGCCAAAGCCGATGAGAGAAAGTCCGGACAGAATGGAGATTCCCTTCAGCACCTTGTCCGTAAGCAAATTCCGGAACACACTGGCGGCGGCTGCCATCGAGAAATCCCAAATGATGATGCCGATCACAATGCCTCCGCTATAGATCAGCAGCTGGTGCATGGGAAAAGTATTAGCGGCGTCAGCCAGAATCGACCCGTAAATGCCGAGCCAGAACAGAATCGAAAGCGGATTAAATAAAGACATGAGAAAGCCGGAAAGGAACGATTTAAACAGCAGGGATTCCCCGCCCCTTAACGATTGGCTTGAGATTTTGCCGGCGTCTTTAATGCTTTCGATTCCGGTATACAGGAGAACCATAAAGCCGAACAAAGACAAAAAGGCCCGGATATATGGGGCGTCAAGCATATGGGAAACGCCGAAATAGACCGCAAGCATGTAACCGACGTCAGCCAGCAAAGCACCAAGCCCCACAGCCCAAGCATGCCAGAAGCCGCCGCGGATCCCTTTATCCAGCTGAGCGGCGTTGATCGGACCAATAGGAGCAGAAAGAGACAAGCCCAGAAAGATATAACCAATAAATAAGTTGATTGGATTCTCCCCCTTTGTGCATGCTGTATTAACAGCTATATTCACAAAAGACGGGGAGTAGGACAGGTTTTAACAAACCTGAGCCCGCAGCCTTAAGCAGCCTCAAGGTAGAAGAAAATCTCCTGTCATAAACGCCTATGGCTTGTTCATAAAATGTACGAGCCTGACCTAGGGCAAATCAAAACAGGAGTGGAATCGTTGAGCGCTAACGTATTGTTAAGTTATATCTTATTGGGATTGACTTTGGCCGCCCCGATTGGCCCGGTGAACTCGGCGCGTTTGGATAAAGGGATAAAGAACGGTTTTTTCCATGCCTGGGTAGTAGGGGCAGGTTCTATGCTTGCAGATATGATCTTTATGCTGCTGATTTATCTGGGGCTTGTTCAATTTCTGAATATTATGGCCGTTCAAATCAGTTTATGGCTGTTCGGCGGTGCCGTGCTCATTTATTCCGGGTTTGAAAGCGGTCTGCGTGCGAAGAAGGTTCACCTTGATATGATGAGAAGCAGCAGAGATTCCTTAAGGAGCTGCTTTCTGCTCGGTTTCTTCATGTCGATTACCAGTCCGCTGTCGATACTGTTCTGGCTGGGCATCTATGGCTCTGTTCTGGCGCGAACGGCTGTGTCTCATGGGACAAGCCATTTGCTTGTGTACAGCAGTATGATTTTTCTGGGTTTGGCCTTATGGGATATTTTTGTGGCAGGGCTCACTACAGGACTAAGACGTTTGCTGAATGATACAAGCCTCATGCTGATTTCTTTCCTGTCCGGACTTTCTCTGGTTGGTTTCGGCGTTTATTTCGGTTTGCAGGGAATTAAAGCGCTGTTTGGTCTCTTATAAAAAAGGGTCAAAACAACGCGCACAAGTTCCGCGCATAAGTTTGAAGGATTCCCCGATAATAAAGGTAGTTTCCAGCTTACCGATATTTTTTGAGGAGGGTCCTTATTTTGAAACCAACCGAACGCGGACTGCTGATCGCTGCGCTGGGCGGCGTTAATGAGATCGGAAAAAACATGTACTTCATTCAGTATAAAGACGACATTGTCGTGATCGACTGCGGTTCCAAATTTCCCACCGAAAATCTGCCGGGCATCGATCTGATTGTTCCGGACATTACGTATTTGCTCGACAATAAAGAAAAGGTACGAGCCTTGATCGTTACCCATGGACATGAAGATCATATCGGCGGTATTCCTTATCTGCTGAAGCAGCTTAATCTGCCGGTATACGGAAGCAAACTGACTTTGGGATTGATTAAAATCAAGCTCAAAGAGCATGGACTGCTAAGAGAGGCAGAGCTGCACACTATTAACGCGGATTCGGCCGTTGAAGCCGGGCAGATCAGTGCCTCCTTCTTCTCGATCAACCACAGCATTCCCGATTGTCTGGGCATCTGCTTCCAAACCCCGGAAGGGACTGTTGTTCACACGGGCGACTTCAAGTTCGATATGTCTCCCGTAAGCGGCCCTTATCCCGATCTGCACCGGATGGCGGAGATCGGCAAGCAGGGCGTCAAGGTGCTGCTGTCGGAAAGCACAAATGCGGAAAGGCCGGGGTTCACCCCTTCGGAACGCCAAGTTGGGGAGCATCTGCTGGATGCTTTTATAAGAGCCAAACAGCAGGTGTTTATTTCAACGTTTGCTTCTAATGTCAACCGGGTGCAGCAGGTGATCGATGCCGCTGTTGAAACGGGGCGCAAGCTGGCGCTGCTCGGCCGCAGCATGGTGAATGTCGTTAATGTCTCCATGGAGCTGGGCTACTTGCAGATACCGGAAGGTTTGATTATTGAACCGGAGGAGTCGGAGCGTTATCCGGCCGATAAAATCGCCGTTCTATGTACAGGAAGTCAAGGTGAACCGATGGCCGCGCTTTCGCGCCTCGCCAGCTCCAAACATCCCAAGATTGAGATTTTACCGGGGGATACCGTCATCATTGCGGCAGGCCCGATTCCAGGCAACGAACGGAATCTCGCCCATGTAATCGACAATTTATATGTGTTGGGGGCCAAGGTCATCTATGGCTCAGGCAGCTCGACAGGAATGCATGTGTCCGGCCACGGCAGTCAGGAAGAACTGAAGCTGATGCTTACGCTGATGAAACCCGAATATTTAATTCCGGTTCACGGGGAGTTCCGGATGCTGTACCAGCACCGGCTGCTTGCGGAATCTGTCGGGGTGCAAAGCGACAATGTGTTTATTGTGAACAATGGAGAGACTGTCCGTATCGAACATGGACAGGCTTCGCTTGGACCGAAGATCCCGGCAGGCAACAGCTTTGTTGACGGGTTGGGCATAGGCGAGGTGGGAAATATCGTGCTCCGCGACCGCAGGCATCTTTCGTCCGATGGCATGATCATCATCGTCACTACGCTCAGCAAGTCGGAGAAAACGATGCTGGCCGATCCTGAGGTCATCTCCAGAGGATTTGTATTCGTCAAGGAATCCGAAGAGCTGATGAATCAGATTCGGGAGCTGGTCCTGTCTACGATGAACGGGCTGAATGAAGCGGAGAGAAGCCAGTGGAACGACATCAAACAGACGTTAAAGGATAACATCGGGAGATTCATTTACAGCCAGACGAAGAAAAGACCGATGATTCTGCCGATTGTGATTGAAGTTTAAGGCAATAAAAAAGCGAACGGCCAGAGGCATAAGGCCAGATAATTAAGGTCAGATATCAGAAAATTAGAGGTCCGGCCAAGGAAGAGTGGAAGAGCCCCAGCTAAAGCAGGGGCTCTTTGTGTGTGCCTTCGAAAGCGTAAACAAAAGAGGAATCTTCTCTCACTTGATTTGAAACTTTTTCCAATCAGGAAGCGTCAAATCAAATACGGGAGGGGGGAGGACGGAAAACTTGTGGACCGTGGTGGACAGTAATGCGAGGTAGGATAGTCATGACATAAGCAGGAGGGTGAACGATTTTGAAGAAAATAATAAGCGCCTTTATGGCTGGAATCCTGTCCGCGGCTTTCATTACACAGCTCCCGGTGCAGGCCGCTTCCGCCATCAAAATTCTGATTGACGGCAAGGAGCTGGTAACCGATCAGGCGCCGTTGATTACCGGAGGGCGCACTTTTGTACCACTGAGAGGCATCTTTGAAGCTTTGAATGCGAGCGTTCAGTGGAACAACGCCTCCAAAACGGTCACCACGTATAAAAATGGAACTACGGTTGTGCTTAAGCTGGGTGCGAACACCGCAACAATTAATAATCAGACCGTATATCTGGACGCGCCTGCTGTCAGCAGGAACGGCCGGACTTTGGTTCCTCTCCGTTTCGTCAGCGAATCGCTCGGACAGAACGTGGAATGGCAGCCTTCAAGCCGGAGGGTTGTTATTACAACGTCAGACGGCAGCGGTAATTCATCGCAAGACGATGTAAGCAGCGTTCCTTACGTGGGCGTCCGCACCTCCGGGCAGACCGGTACAGGTTCCGATGTAACGGTAAGCTTTGCCCGCCCGGCGAACCCGGCTAACATTTCCGGATACCGGATTTTTATCGTGAAAGAAGCGAACGTCTCCAACTTTACTTATGCGAAAGCTTTAACCATCAATGCCTCGAATTACACAGCCGTGGCTGCCAGCAGTTCCGACACATCCGTCAGCCTGACTGCTCAGACCCGGGATGTAGACGGGAATACGCTTGTAGCTGGAGCCTCTTACCGGGCATTTGTCCTTAGTGTAGGGAGAACAGGCGGCTACGCATTATCTTCGTCTTCATCCGCTTTCACTCTGGCGGGGTTATCCGTCGCAGCCGTTTCCAACCTTGCTATACGCGATACGGGAGACTACGGGGATGGCCGGGATGTATCGGTCAGCTTCACCAGACCGGGTAATGATGCGAATATTTCCGGATATCGGGTCTTTATCGTGAAGACGTCGAATGCCTCATCCTTTACTTTATCAGCGGCCAATGCCGCTTCGAGCAGCTACTACACAGCAGTCGGCAAATCCGGCAGCAGCGCAATCGCTGTAACTCTGAACGCCGGCAGCCGGGATACTTCGGGTGACCTGATCCGAAACGGAGTATCTTATACGGCCTTTGTGCTTTCGGTAAGCAATCAATCCCTTTATGCCAATAAGCTCACAGGTCCTTCATCCTCGCTAACGTTAAACACCGTGAACACAGCTCCAGTAGTGAATTGGCTGAATGACGGTTCAGATTATGGGAATGGCCGGGATCTTCAAATCAATTTCACCCGGTCTGCGGACGAATCCAAGGTCGCATATTACCGGATCTTTGTTGTCAAATCCGGCAATACGGGCAGCTTTAGCTTGAGTGCAGCCAACTCGGTCTATTCCGGCCGGTATTATGATGTTGCCAAAACTGGTAATCCAACGGTCACAACAACTCTCCCGTCAAATATGAGAGAGGTTCAGGGCTCTGCGGTCACTGAGGGAATCTCCTACCGGGTATTCGTAATGGCTGTATCGAACAATCCGCCTGTTTACCCTAATCTGCTGTCTGGACCATCCAGCGCCTTGACGTTAAACAACGCCAGCATAACGGCGGTAAGCAATCTGCAGGCAGCCGATACGGCGGATTACGGGGACGGTCGTGATCTCCGGGTGTCTTTCAATAGAGCCGTCAATGAGAGCGGCGTATCCGGTTACCGGGTATTTGTGGTGAAGACAGGCGATGCCGCCAACTTTAATGTCTACCAGGCGGGCGGCTTATCCAGCTCCTACTACACCAGTGTCTCCAGAACGGGAGGGAATTTGAGTCTTAACCTGAACAGCTATACCCGTTCAATAGACGGGGCTGTCATAACGAAAGGCCAAAGCTACAGAGTTTTTGTGCTGACGTTGGGCAACGGTGGTAATAACGTCTTGTCTTCGCCTTCCTCCGCCATCACGTTAACCGATAATCTGACGATTGGAGCAGCAAGCAATCTTCAAGTTGCGGACAGAGGGGACGCGGGCAATGCCAGCGATCTGAATGTCAGCTTTAACCGAGCAGCAAATGAAGCGAATATCGGCAGCTACCGGATTATGGCCGTTAAGGCTTCGGAGGCGTCCGGCTTTACGCTGGCCCAAGCTAATCATGTAACGAGCTCTTATTATAAACAGGTCAGTCCAACAGGCCGGGACATCAATGTGAACCTGGATGCCTGGCTGAGAACGGTTGATGGGGATCGAATCCAGAATGGAACAGCTTATCGGATCTTTGTCCTGTCGGTTGGCGCATCCGGTTACAGTGGCAGCAATGCGCTGTCCTCCGCCTCCTCCGCGATTACCTTGACCAATAATCTCACTCTTCTTCCGGCGACTGGAGTAACAGCTGCTGTGAATGCTGCTGATGCTGGCAGTCTTGATGTCAGCTTTACCCCATCCGAAACGGGGAACCTGATCACTGAATACCGGATTCTGGTGGTGCCTGCTGAACATGGAAGCTTGACGCAGAATGAGGCCAGCGCGGTAGGCGTTTCGGGTTATTTGAGCAAAGGGACGGATGGGAGGACGATCCGTGGTACCGCAGCGGTTGACATTACCGGAGCTGCCCTGCGGGCTGGCGCCAGCTACAGGGTTTACGTGCTGGCGGTATCCAATGGTTTGAACCAAGCTCCGGATGTCTTGTCGGCACCGTCTGATGAAGTAAAGCTGCCTGATCCGCCTGGCGAATCTGCACCTTCACAATCTCAAACTCCTGCTTCTGCTTCCGGCGGTTCAGAGTCTCCGGCTTCTCCCGAGAGTACCCCATAACAGGGGAGAGGCAAGCTCCATTGTTTAACCCATTCACTTCTGGCTGGGCGTAATTGCCCGGCCTTTTTTCAGCTTTAAAGGAGCGAATAGAGACGGCCGGTGACGGTTTGGAAATTCGACTACTAAAATTTTTTTCACATCATATGTTAATTAGGGCTGGATTAATTGCCCGGTTCCTGCTATTATTATGGAAATATTTAAATGCTTGGATAAGGAGCAGTACCCGCCTGTCCGGTTGTCAGAAAGCTGCTGGTTGATGCGAAGCAGTAGAAGGATATCGGGGAACTCGCCTTGGAGCAGCCGTTTCGAAACTGAACCCGCGGTTCAGGAGTAGCTGCGGACGGATCACCCGCCGTTATGATGGGATAGAATGAAGAGTCCGGACTCTTTCATTCGCTGAGCGTATGAACAACTGTTCATAAACTGGAGTGGTACCGCGTAAGACATGGTCTTTCGTCTCTATTGGAAATATAGAGATGAAAGGCCTTTTTTATTATAAACAGCTAATGGGAGGGGTTAAGCATGATGGACTATAACAAGTACAAACGCGGATATTTTATGCCGCCGGTAGTCACGTATGACTGGGTAAAAAAGGATTATATCGATAAAGCGCCGATTTGGTGCAGTGTCGATCTCCGGGACGGCAACCAAGCACTGGTGAAACCGATGAATCTCCAAGAGAAGCTGGATATGTTCCGCATGCTGGTGAAGATTGGCTTTAAGGAAATCGAGGTGGCTTTTCCCGCTGCTTCCGATACCGAATTCCAATTTCTGCGTACGATTATCGAAGAGAAAATGATTCCCGAGGATGTAACGATCCAGGTCCTTACGCAGTCCAGGGAACATATTATCCGCAGAACCTTTCAGGCGCTGGAAGGCGTGCCGCAGGCCATCGTTCACCTTTATAATTCCACATCGGTAGCGCAGCGTCAGCAGGTGTTCCAGAAAAGCAAGGAAGAGATCAAGCAGCTGGCGGTGGACGGAGCGGTCCTCGTGAAGGAACTGGCCGCTTCTACACCGGGAAACTTCCGGTTCCAGTACAGCCCGGAAAGCTTCCCGGGTACGGAAGTAGACTATGCTCTGGAAGTATGCAACAGCGTACTTGACGTCTGGCAGCCGGACAGCGCCCATAAAGCGATCATCAACATTCCAACGACGGTAGAGATTGCGATGCCGCACGTCTTTGCCAGCCAAATCGAATACATCCATAAAAACCTCGCTTACCGCGATGGGGTTATTTTGTCCGTGCATCCGCACAATGACAGAGGCAGCGGCGTGGCCGACGCGGAATATGCAGTGCTGGCCGGAGCGGACCGGGTTGAAGGTACTTTGTTTGGCAACGGAGAAAGAACCGGCAACGTCGACATCATCACGCTGGCGATGAATCTGTATTCTCACGGCGTGAATCCGGAGCTGGATTTCAGCAATATGATGGAGATCATTGAAGGCTATGAACGCCTGACTAATATGAAGGTCTCCGAACGTCATCCTTATGCGGGTCAGCTGGTCTTTACGGCGTTCTCCGGTTCCCATCAGGATGCGATCGCCAAAGGCATGCAGTGGAGAGAGAAACATAACTCGCCGATTTGGGATGTTCCTTACCTGCCGATCGATCCGAAAGACGTTGGGCGGAACTACGAGACGGACGTCATCCGCGTGAACAGTCAATCCGGCAAAGGCGGCGTAGGTTATATGCTGCAGCAAAATTACGGCGTTCAGCTTCCGGCAGGAATGAAGGAGGAAATGGGTTATCTGGCCAAAGGCGCTTCCGATCAAGGGGAGAAAGAATTGACCGCCGAGGAAATTTACAACCTCTTTAAAGCCGAATACGTCGATAACACGCAGAAATTTGATTTGCTCGACTTCCTGTTCAACAAGCAGGAGGGATCGATTGTAGCTACGCTGGAGATCACCCGTAACGGCAAATGCGACAAAATCAACGCTTTGGGCAACGGGCATCTGGACTCTGTAAGCAATGCTTTTAAAGCTTATCTGGGTCTGAATTATGATCTGTCCTTCTATGAAGAACATTCACTTGGCCGGGAGTCGTCGGCACAGGCGATCGCTTATGTAGGCCTTACCTCCAACGGTAAAGTATATTGGGGAGCCGGTATCCATCCGGATATTATCCAGGCTTCCGTTCATGCGATGCTGGTTGCACTTAATCGGATGGCCTAAATCTGGCAGTTTATATGGAAAAATCACCTTCGGATCTGCCGGCCGGCCGCTGGCAAGTCCATTTATCTTAAACCCGCCTAGTGGCGGGTTTTCTTTTTTTACATTAGAAATGCCTACAGTTTCCGTAGAATTGCCTCTCATCCCTAAAAGGCGCTATTCCCTATAATGGGTAGGAAAGAAGTGGAAAGGAGGAAGGCTATCGAATTATGTAACCGCTAACACAATGTTGAAGAAAATGAGATATTGGTCGTTATTCATTCCAAAACCCGGTTTTTGAGGAGGAATATAATGCGCAACAAATTTGTCGCCTTGTCACTTGTAATCAGCATGCTGTTCTCCGGTTTCTTTCTTGATGCGGGTCCGTTTGCTCTATCAGCGTCTGCGGCAGGAGGTCCTAATTTGACTCTGGGCAAAACAATTACCGCCAGCGGTCAGGCTGACGTCTATAGTCCGAATAACGTTAAAGACGGCAGCCAGAATACTTATTGGGAAAGCACGAATAACACGTTTCCGCAGTGGATTCAGGTCGACCTTGGAGCTCCTGCAAGCATTGATCAGATTGTTCTGAAGCTCCCAACGGCAAGCGGCTGGAATACAAGAACGCAAACCCTTTCTGTACAAGGCAGCACCAATGGTTCGAATTATACAAACTTGGTCGGTTCCGCAGACTACGTCTTCGCGCCGGAATCGGGCAATACGGTTACGATCCATTTTTCAGCGGCCAGCACCCGCTATGTGAAGCTTAATTTTACTGGAAATACAGGCTGGCCGGCTGCTCAGCTTTCCGAATTGGAGATATACGGAGCCGATCCAACACCAACGCCAACGCCAACACCAACACCAACACCAACACCAACGCCAACACCAACACCAACGCCAACACCTAGCCCTACTCCGACACCTGAGCCAACGCCTAGCCCTACTCCAGGTCCAGGGTCGAATGTGGCTCTAGGCAAAACCATTACAGCTTCTTCTCACACGCAAAATTATGTGGAAAGCAACGCCAACGACAACAACCTGTCTACTTATTGGGAGGGCGCAAGTAATCCAAGCACGCTAACGCTTGATCTTGGATCGAACCATGATATTTCCTCGATTGTGCTCAAGCTGAATCCTGACCCGGTTTGGTCCTCGCGCACCCAAACCATTCAAGTGCTTGGCCACAATCAGAGCACAACGAGCTTCAGCAGCCTGGTCGGGGCCAAAGCCTACACGTTTGATCCGGCTTCCGGCAATTCGGTCACTATTCCGGTAACGGCTACGGTCAAACGGCTGCAGCTGAATATCAGTTCAAATACAGGAGCTCCGGCAGGCCAAATCGCCGAGTTTCAGGTATTTGGTACTCCGGCGGCCAACCCGGATCTGACGGTCACCGGATTGACATGGACACCGGCTTCTCCGGCTGAGAACAACTCTTTTACGCTTAACGCGGTTGTCAAGAACAACGGAACCCACGCGGCGGGGGCGACGAGCGTGAACTTTTATATGAACAATGAGCTTGCCGGATCATCGCCTGTCGGGGCATTAGCCGCGGGGGCAAGCACAACGGTTCCTTTGAATGTGGGCAGCAAGACCGCGGACACCTATTCCGTCACAGCCAAAGTAGACGAGAATAATGCCGTGATCGAAACGAATGAGAGCAATAACAGCTATACGAGTCCAGCTTCGCTTGTAATTGCTCCGATATCCAGCTCGGACCTGATCGGAACCGTCGCCTGGTCGCCTGCTACACCGCAGGCTGGAAATGCCGTCAGCTTCAGTGTTACCCTGAAGAATCAGGGAACCATCGCGACGGCGGGCGGGGCACACGGCATTACGGTTGTCCTCAAAAATGCTTCCGGAGCAACGCTTCAAACATTCACCGGTTCTTACAACGGTTCGCTTGCTGCCGGGGCCTCGGCTAATGTGGCTCTACCGGGCAGCTGGACCGCGCAAACAGGCAGCTATACAGTAACAACTACAATCGCTGCCGATGCCAATGAAGCGGCCTCGAAACAATCGAACAACACGACGACCAACAATCTGGTCGTGTACGGTGCCCGCGGCGCCAGCATGCCTTACAGCCGGTACGATACGGATGAGGCAACACGCGGCGGCGGAGCCGCTTTAAGAACGGCGCCTACCTTTGACCAGTCTTTGACGGCTTCGGAAGCTTCAGGCCAAAGCTACATTGCTTTGCCGTCGAACGGTTCCTATGCCGAATGGACCGTGAAGCAGGGCCAAGGCGGTGCCGGCGTAACCATGAGATTTACGCTGCCGGATACAGCTGACGGCATGGGGCAAAACGGTTCTCTCGACGTTTACGTTAATGGGACCAAAGCCCAAACAGTGTCGCTTACTTCGTATTACAGCTGGCAGTACTTCTCGGGTGACATGCCGGCCGACACGCCAAGCGGCGGCCGTCCACTGTTCCGCTTCGATGAAGTGCACTTCAAACTGGATACGGCGCTGAAAGCTGGCGATAAAATCCGCATTCAGAAAAATAACGGGGACAGTCTCGAATACGGGGTCGACTTCCTCGAAATAGAACCGCTGCCTGCGCCTGTACCTCGTCCGGCCAACTCGGTGTCAGTGACCGATTTCGGGGCGGTAGCAAATGACAACCAGGATGATTTGGCCGCATTTAAGGCGGCGGTAAATGCTGCCGTCTCCGGAGGCAAAGTCCTGTACATTCCGGAAGGCACCTTCCATCTCTCGAGCATGTGGGAAATCGGCTCTGCGAATAACATGATCAACAACCTCACGATTACGGGAGCCGGTATTTGGTACACCAATATTCAGTTCACTAACCCGAACGCGGCGGGAGGAGGCATTTCGCTCCGGATCTCCGGCAAGCTGGATTTCAGCAATGTGTACATGAACTCCAACCTGCGTTCGCGTTACGGCCAAAACGCGATCTATAAAGGTTTTATGGACAATTTCGGCACCAATTCCGTCATCCATGACGTCTGGGTAGAGCACTTCGAATGCGGCATGTGGGTTGGCGATTACGCGCATACGCCGGCCATTTACGCGAACGGTTTGACGGTGGAAAACAGCCGCATCCGCAACAACCTCGCGGACGGCGTCAATTTTGCACAGGGTACCAGCAATTCCACTGTGCGAAATACAAATCTCCGCAACAACGGGGATGACGCTCTGGCTGTCTGGACGAGTGACACCAATGGCGCTCCTGCCGGCGTGAACAACACCTTCTCTTACAACACGATTGAGAACAACTGGCGGGCAGGCGGTATCGCCTTCTTCGGCGGAAGCGGCCACAAAGCGGACCACAACTACATCATTGACTGTGTTGGCGGCTCCGGCATCCGCATGAATACGGTGTTCCCGGGCTACCACTTCCAGAACAATACGGGCATTTTGTTCTCCGATAATACGATCATCAATTGTGGCACCAGCAAAGACCTGTATAACGGCGAACGCGGTGCGATCGATTTGGAAGCTTCAAACGATGCCATCCGGAACGTTACGTTTACCAACATCGACATCATCAACAGCCAGCGTGACGCGATCCAGTTCGGCTATGGCGGCGGCTTCCAGAACATTGTATTCAACAACATCACGATCAACGGAACGGGTCTGGACGGCGTGACCACCTCCCGGTTCTCCGGCCCGCACCTCGGCGCGGCCATCTTCGCTTACACCGGCAACGGTGCGGCTACGTTTAATCATCTGGTAACCAGCAATGTGGCTTACCCGGATCTCTATTACATTCAGAACGGGTTTGGTTTGACGATCAACAATTAAGATTTGGAAAAGAGGGGTCCGACTTGGTCGGGCCTCTTTTTTTGAACTTTTATTCTCCGGGCACAAATGAGATACTGGTTGGAAGACGGGTTATTTAATCCGCAGGCACTGAAAGACCATATCATCCGATTCGCGATTAGGATCTGTTTGGAGGAAATTCATGTGAAACCGATTCAAACTACGAAACAAGCGCTCAGGCGTTTTCTGCTCGAGACGCAGCTTTTGCCGAGCGTGAGCGTGGAGGCGGATGGCGATCAGGAGGCTCAAACCGCCGCTACGCATCAAAAGGTGTTAGAGGTTCTGCGTCATTTGGAATGTGTGCAAATTGACCCTGTGGCCGCTGTTAAACCCAATCAGCATTTGGTGCTTGCCGCCCGGATTCCCGGCTATCAGCCGTCCTTATTAAACGAGCTTCTGCGGGATAGAGCCGTGTTCGAATATTTTGCGAATGCAGCGTGCGTGATTCCGATGGAAGATTATCCGGTCTTTGAACCGGTTCGCAGGCGTATTTTCACCCAGCTCGACAGCCGGCTTGAGGAAATCCGGCCGGTTGCCGACGAGGTTTTGAGCAAGCTGGAGCAGGAAGGCCCGCTTCCCGCCAAAGCTTTTCAATCCGATCAGAAGGTTCAGGGGTATTGGGATAATACGGCCAAAACCAAAGCGAGTTCCCATGCGATCAACCTGCTGATGGACATGGCGGCCATTCAGATCGTCGGCCGCGAAGGCAACCAGCGTCTCTTTGATTTGACCAGCCGGAGCATTCCCAGAGAATGGCTGGATCTTGCGGATTCGATTACGGAGGCTGAAGCGCTTGAGGGTATGCTGCAAAAATATTTCCGGGCTTACCGGGTTTTTGAACCCTCGGATCCCCGTTTGGGATGGCAGCGCCTCACGGCGAAAGACCGCCGGGAAACGATAGCGAGAAGGACGGCAGAAGGCAAACTTGTCCAGCTGGAGGTGGAGGGCGTAAAAAGTCCTTACTACATCCTGGCCGCCGATCTAAACCGCCTGCTGTTCCATCAGGAGACAGAAAATCAAAAGGACTCACTCGGCTTTTCCGCTCCCGTCGTTCCCGTCCGTTTCCTTCCGCCGCTGGATAATTTGTTGTGGAGCCGGAAACGGCTGGAGGACTTGTTCGACTTCGAATACCGCTGGGAGATTTATACGCCGGCCGTCAAGCGGAAATACGGCTACTATGCCATGCCGATTTTGGCCGGCGACCGGCTGATCGGCCGGATGGATCCGCGGCTCGACACCAAAAAGCAGCATTTAACCGTCCAGCTGCTGCAAATCGATCCGGGAATCGACTATACGGGCGAACTCCGGCAAAGGGTGGAGCAGGAGCTCGAACGTTTTGCAAAGGTCCAGGGGGCTCTGACGCTCACGGTTCAAAACATGCGGATCGGCGAATAAGCGGCTTTACAACAATCGAAGGATTGACAGCGTTTTCGAATATTGAATATGATGAAGGTGCCGGAAAAAGGAGGCGGAACCAATGTACATACTTATCACCGGGGCTAACCGGGGGTTGGGTTTTGAACTGGCGCTGGAAGCGCTTAAGAGAGGGCACAACGTCATAGCCGGAGCAAGAAATCCGGCGGAGAAAGAAGGGAAGCTGCAGCCGCTCTTGGACAAATATTCTGACCAGCTTCAGGTTGTTCGCCTGGATGTGCAGGACGAGGATACGATTGCCGCGGCTTCGGCAGAGCTTCGCAGGCAGGGGATTTCCCTGGACGCAATCATTAACAATGCTGCTATTTTGAAAGCAAGGGATACCCGGATCGAAGAGCTGGACATGAAGGATGTGGCCGAATCTTTTGACGTGAACCTGTTTGGTCCAATGAGGGTGGTCAAACATATGCTGCCGCTGCTGGCCGAGTCGGAAGCTTCCGTCATCAATATTTCTTCCGAGGCAGGAAGCTTAACGAATGCGTATCCCAACGACTATCCGTACGGGATCACCAAAACGGCGCTAAACATGTTTACGCTGCAGCTCAGCAGTTTGCTGAAGGACCGGGGCGTTCAGGTTCTGAGCGTGCATCCGGGCTGGATGCGGACCGATATGGGCGGAGAACAGGCCGCTATGGATCCCGCTGACAGCGCCACCGGCATGCTGGATTTGGCGGAAAGAAAGACGGCGCCCAAGTCGAGGTATCATTTTGTGAAATTTAACGGGGATGAAATGCCGATTTAACAACATTACAGGCATCCGAAAGGAGCGTTACCTAAATTGAATAAGATCGACGAAACAATCAAACCGGAGGATCGGGGCGTTACCAGCATTCTGGAGACGATCGATGTGCAGACTGGAGAAAGGCTCGTGCTGGCCGAGTTCGAAGAGCTGATCGAAGCGCCGAACTGGACCCGGGATGGACGCACCCTCATCTATAACAGCGGCGGATCGCTGTTTAAATTCGATTTGGAAACACGGGAGAGCACCCGGATGAATTCCGGTTTTGCGAACCACTGCAACAACGACCATGTCCTGTCGCCGGATAACCGGCGTGTAGCAGTCAGCCATCACACCAAGGAGGACGGGAAGTCCAGAATTTATATTTTCCCGATGGTAGGTGGAAAGCCGGAGCTGATCACGCCGATGGCGCCAAGTTATTTGCACGGCTGGTCGCCGGACGGCAGCAAGCTCGCTTACTGCGCGGAACGCGGCGGCGTATTTAATATCTATACGATCCCGGCCGAAGGCGGAGTAGAGACTCAGCTTACGCATACACCTGGTCTTGACGACGGGCCGGAATATTCGCCGGACGGCGCCCATATCTGGTTTAACTCCACGCGGACCGGCCTCATGCAGGTTTGGCGGATGAACCCGGACGGCAGCGAGCAAACGCAGGTGATGGAGGAAGACAGCAACAACTGGTTTCCGCATGTTTCCCCCGACGGCACCAAAGTGGTTTATATCGCTTACCGCAAAGGGGACGTGGACCCGGCGGATCATCCGCCGAACAAACAGGTCCAGCTTCGGATGATGGACTATGACGGCGGGAACGTCCGCGTATTGGCTGACTTGTTTGGAGGACAAGGGACGATCAACGTCAACTCCTGGTCCCCGGACAGCCGGCAGATTGCTTTCGTCAGCTACCGATTGAGAGGATAAGCCGAAAAAAGGCAAACACAAAGGCCCGCAGCAGATTCACTTGCTGTGGGCCTTTGCTTTATTTTCACGGTCAAAAGCGGTAAAGTTAACTGTTTGGTCCTTGGAAGGATCGAAAAAGCGGCTGTAAAAGTTCCGCTATATAACAAAGCTGTTGCAGCAGCTCCTTTCACCTTTATCAGGCCGTTACCAAGCGGCTACCGTGCCGTCTGTCCGGGAATCCGTCCCTCCGCAAAGCACGCCGGTTTCGGGATCCCGCCAGATGATCTGCCCGCGTCCGAAAGAACCGGAATCGAGCGTAATCCGGATATCATGCCCGAGCCGGGCGAGCGCCTGCGCGGTCGCGTTGGGAAAGGTCGGTTCGACAAGAACCGTTTTCCCGCCTGTCCACTGCCATCTTGGCGCATCCAAGGCGGCCTGGGGATGAAGGCCGTAGTCGATCGTATTCATCACTACCTGCATATGGCCCTGGGGCTGCATGTACCCGCCCATAACGCCAAACGGGCCGACGGCCTGGCCGTTTCTCGTCAGGAACCCGGGAATGATCGTATGATAAGTCCGTTTGCCGGGCTCCAGACGGTTCTCATGGCCGTCCTCAAGTGAGAAATCGCTGCCCCGGTTCTGCAGGGCGATCCCCGTTCCCGGCACCACAAGTCCCGAACCGAATCCCATGTAGTTGCTTTGGATAAAAGAAACCATGCTGCCTTCGCCATCGGCCGCCGCCAGGTACACCGTCCCGCTCGCATGCGGGTCGCCGGCTTCCGGCTCGAGCGCTGCGGCGCCGATCAGGCTGCGCCGACGGGCGCCGTATTCCTCGGACAGCAGGCGTTTTACGTCCGTGTTCATATGGCGGCTGTCCGTAATGTATTTCTGGCCGTCCGCGAAAGCCAGCTTCATCGCTTCGATCTGACGATGATAATGCCGGACTTCATCGGAACCCGTAAAATCAAAGCCCTTAACTATATTTAGCGCCATCAACGCTACAAGTCCCTGTCCGTTCGGCGGGATTTCCCATACGTCATAACCTCGGTAGGCCGTGCTGATCGGCTGCACCCACTCCGGCTGATAGGCCGCCAGATCGCTTGCCTGCAAGTAACCGCCGGCCTGCTGTACAAACTCCGCAATGCGTTCCGCAAGCTCCCCTCTGTAAAAGGCTTCCGCTCCCGTTTCGCCGATCAGTCGCAGTGTTCTTGCATGGTCCGGCGATCGCCACATTTCTCCGGGTTTGGGTGCACGGCCTGCCGGTGCGAAGGTGGTAAACCAAGGCTCATAATGGCTTTCAGTAAAAATTTCCTTGAAACGCGCATAAGCTTTTTCCCAGAAATAAGCGGCCGTCGGCGAAACGGGGAACCCGTTCTCCGCGTAATCAATGGCCGGCTGCAGCACCTCGCTCAAGGGCAGTCGTCCGAAACGGCGGGACAGCTCCGCCCAGCCGGCGGGTGTTCCCGGCACGGTGACGGGAATTGCGCCGTAAACAGGCATTTTCTTATGTCCGGCGGCCCTTACAGCTTCGCTTGAGATGGACAAGGGAGCGGGGCCGCTGGCATTGAGGCCGTGAAGCTTCCCATCCGTCCAGACCAGGGCGAAGGCATCGCTGCCAATGCCGTTTGCAGTTGGCTCTACGACAGTCAGCGCTGCCGCTGCCGCGATAGCGGCATCGATGGCGTTTCCGCCTTTTTTGAGGATGTCCAGTCCCGCCTGTGCTGCCAGAGGCTGAGAGGCCGCAACCATGCCTCCACGGGCGAAGAGAGGTCTCCGGTAGGCAGGATGGGGATGATGATAAGAATCAAACATACGGAAGCACCTCCCTTTTTTTCATTAAATTATGAAGGAATTTGCCGAAAACATCCAGTGAAAAATCAGCCATTTTAATTATCGGTCAGGAAGATTTCGAGAAAGTGTTTAGACACTCTTTTCGTTTGGTCCGGCATGCACTATACTGGGGAAGAATAAATTAAAGCGCTTTCTAACTAGGCAGTAAAAGCTGTTGTTAAGTGTTAAGTCTGGATCAGCTTTGCTTTCAGGGTGCTTGCTTTAGCTTTGACAACGGGGATGGGGGAATTTGAAATGGTTAACCTTAAGGTTACAGTTTGGAACGAATATCGGCATGAACGGGAAGATGAGAAGGTAGCAGAGATTTATCCGTCCGGCATTCACGAGGCCATCGGCGGCTATCTGGCTCAGGACGGCACATTGGAGATCCGCACAGCAACCCTTGATGAACCTGAACACGGGTTAACGGATGAAGTTTTGGCAGATACGGATGTGCTGATCTGGTGGGGGCATGTCGCTCATCATGAGGTGAGAGATGACATTGTGCAGAAGGTAAGAGATCGGGTTCTTGATGGCATGGGGCTTATCGTGCTTCACTCCGCTCATGCTTCGAAGATCTTTGAGATGCTGCTTGGAACCCATACCGGCCGGCTTAAATGGCGGGAGGAAGGCGAGAAGGAACGTTTATGGGTCGTTGAACCCAACCACCCGATTGCCGCCGGTTTAGGCGAATATATTGAACTGCCTCAGGAGGAAATGTATGGGGAGCGGTTCGAAATTCCGGCACCGGATGAACTGGTCTTCATTTCCTGGTTTGAAGGCGGGGAAGTGTTCCGCAGCGGCTGTTGTTACAAGCGGGGGAAAGGGAAGTTGTTTTACTTCCGTCCCGGGCATGAGTCATTTCCAACTTACCACCATCCGGATGTGATCAAAGTTATTGCCAATGCCGTACACTGGGCTGCGCCTGCAGCAGGTTCCCCGGTCACGTATGGCCGGGTAGAGCCTCTTGAGCCGCTTAAAGTGATGAAGCATGTCTGATTCGCAGTTTCTACGAATAGGAAGTTTAAGTCAACTAACAAGCCGTGTTCGCACGGCTTGTTTTTTATTTTTTGCGGAGAAGTATTTATCTCCTTAATGAATGACATGGCGTATTAATGGAAAAGCTTTAATTACCATAAAATGTATCTTCAGGAGGGGAATATGGAGAACTTCAGAGAGAAATTACGCAGCAGGCGTTATAAAGCCCATGTCAGTATACTCGGAACGACACAGCTGCATAAAAGGAACCCCTATACAATCGGTCTTTGGTCCTTGGCATTTCCCGGCTTTGGCCACTTGCTGCTTAACAAATATCTTCGGGGTTATGTGCTTGTGCTTTGGGAGATGTTTATCAATCAAAAGATTCATTTGAATGAAGCCATCATAGACACTTTTAACGGGAATTTTCAAGCCGCGCGCGAAGTGCTTGATCCCAATTTTACCTACCTCTATATTCCGGTTTATTTATTTGCGATCTGGGACAGCTATCGGACAGCCGTTGACATGAATAAGGTCTATCTTCTTGCCATGAGGGAGAATTCGCCCTTTAATGAATTCAGTATTGGTGCGCTGGAAGTCAATTATTTGGACAAACGAAAGCCGTGGGTGGCCGTGGTATGGTCCATGGGAGTTCCAAGTGTAGGACAGCTGTATTTGCATCGTATCGTGCTGGCTGTTTTTATTTTGATTACAACCATCGTGCTGGTTTGGGAGTCGCGTTTAATTTTGGGGCTGCATTACCTGATGCTCGGGGATATTTCAAGCTCTGCCAGGGCAGTGGACGCCCAGTGGGTGCTATATTTCCCTTCTTTTTATTTCTTTACTATGTACGATGCATATACGAATACGATAGAGAACAATAAGTTGTTTGATTCATCACTAAAAACGTTCCTGCTCGAGAAATATCAGCCGCAAGGCAAGCACATCAAGGTTGGAGAAAAGGTGAACTGATGCAAATCTTTGCTACTTACGAATATTCGTCGCTACTGGAAATCGTGATTACGGAGCTTGAGCAGAAGGGAATAACGGAGATTTATGCCGTTCCGCTGGAGCTTCGAAAAAAGGAACCCCGATTGATGGACAGCATTCATCGGTCCGACGGTTTGTCCTTTATTGATAAGGGCATGATCTTTGGTTTTATGCTGTCGACCATCGGGGCGAGCAAGGGATTTGTCTGGGCCGGTGGGCCGGTGGTTTGGGGATTGGCAGGAGCTGTAACCGGATTCGGACTCGGAATTGTGCTGAACTGGATTATTTACCTGGTGAAACGGCATAAGAATCAAAACGAGATTCGTAAAGGCAAGAAAGGAGATGTGATTCTCATCGTCACCTGTGAAGAGAACCAGATCTCAGTAGTAGAGGATATTTTGTGGGATCATAAAGCATTGGGGCTTGCCAAAACCAGATAAATCTGCGGATGCTTGTCGAAATCTTGCTCTCGTAGCTGAAACCCCTTTTAAGTTAACGTCACCTGAGGGTATACTTGGCCTCAGGAGGTGAAGAGAGTGCAACAGGAATTGTTTGACCGGATCTACGCATCTTTGGCCAAGAAGGAAACTACATATGATGGCATTTATTATACCTGCGTCAAAACGACCCGTATTTTTTGCCGCCCGTCCTGCCGCGCGAGAACACCTCTTCCCCGGAACATTCTATTTGTGACTACTGTACAAGAAGCGAGAAATGCAGGCTTTCGTCCGTGCAAACGCTGCCGGCCGGAGCTTCCGGGCAAGCAGAATCCGGATGAAAGGCTGGCGGCTGAAGTGAACAAGCTGCTGGCGAACAGCCTTCACCGTTCAATGACCCTCCAAGAGATTGCCGATGCGCTGGTCATTAGTCCTTTTCATCTGCAGAGACTGTATAAACGGATCACCGGCTCTACGCCTGCCGTTCATTTGCAGAAGCTCAGATTAGCCGAAGCCAGAAAAAGACTGGAGAGCAGCGATGGCGCTGACACGATCTCTGCCGTCGCAAAAGCGGTCGGATACCGCAGCCACTCTCATTTTTCGAGCTGGTTCTCCCAGGAGACGGGGATGACGCCCAGCGAATATCGCGAGGTTTATAAGGAGAGGAGTCAGGGACGATGACTAGATCTGTAATTTATTGGACACAACTGGAGCCGGGCAACGCCGCTTCATGGACATTTCTTGCGACAGAGCAAGGAATATGCCGGGTTCTGTACCCGGGAGATTCTCCGGATCGTTGGATCAGCTGGCTCAAGCGGCTGGCTCCGGGAGCGCAGCTGAAGGAGAACCGGGAAGCTATAGACAGGTTTGGGATTTTTGAGCTGTGGAACGATTATTTTAACGGGAAAAGGGTCTCTTTCGACTCGGTGCCGCTAAATGAATTAGGTACGCCGTTTCAACAGGAGGTCTGGGCCCAATTACGGCAGATTCCTTACGGCACGGTCTGGACCTACCGGGAGCTTGCTGCAGCCATCGGCCGCCCTCAGGCAGTCCGTGCGGTGGGAACGGCCAACGGGGCCAATCCGCTGCCGATTCTGGTGCCGTGCCACCGGGTAATCGGCTCAAACCGTACCTTGGTCGGTTACCGCGGAGGTTTAGCGATTAAGGAGATGCTGCTGCATCTGGAAGGAGTGGAGTCCATTGATTCAAAGGGACACGCCCGTTTCCAATTTTGAGTTGAGAATTCCAACGCCTGAAGGTTTTGATTTTGCCCACTGTCTGGACTATTTGGGAAGGTCTTCAGAAGAGTGCCTTTATGAAATTCATGAGCAGACGGTTCGAAAGCTGCTTGTCATAAACGACCGGAGTGTATTGCTTCAGGTGGGCAGTCAAGGGGGCCGTCTTCTAAAGGCAGTGGTTCTGCACGGGGGGCCGCTTACAGCTGCCGAACAGCAGACCGTTGAAGCGTATATCCGGAATTGGTTTGATCTGGAGCGAGACTTGGGGCCATTCTATATCCTGGCCGAAGAGGATGTTATGCTGAATGGGATTGCGAAGTCGTTTTACGGGTTGCGGATGGTAGGGATACCAGATCTGTTTGAGGCGCTTTGCTGGGCTGTCCTTGGCCAGCAGATCAATTTATCCTTTGCGTATGCGCTTAAGAAAAATATAACTTACGCCTACGGCAATCCTTTGGATTGGAACGGCCGCCGTTATTATAGCTTCCCGTCTGCCAAGCAGCTGCTCGCGACTTCGCCGGAAGAATTGGGAGCGATGAAAGTATCTCGCGCCAAAAGCGCCGCCCTGCTGGAAATCGCCCAAAGGATGGAGAGCGGGGAGTTATCCCGGGATCAGCTGATCCGTTTGGGCGACTATGATCAAATGGGCGAGCATCTTCAGCGTATCAAAGGAATCGGCCCCTGGACGTCCCATTATGTGCGGATGCGATGTCTGGGAGATCCGGGGGCCTTTCCGATTGGCGACGCAGGGCTGCGCAACGCTGTTAAATTGGCGGCGGGGCTTGAGGAGAAGCCCTCCGAAGCTTTTCTCCAGCAGCTCTTTGAACCCTGGAAGGGATGGGAGGCTTACGTTACCTTTTATTTATGGCGTACCTTATATTAATTCTTTGTGTACAAGTTCTTTCTGCGGAATTTCACGACAGAGCTGATGATCAGAAAGATAAGGAAAGCCAAGCAAACGCCAATACTCAGCCGGTTCTGTTCATCAAACAGGAACAAGACCGCAATAACGCCCAGGCAGGCAACCGCTACATAGTTGATGTAAGGAGCACCCCATAATCTAAAGGTCGGCTTAACCGGATAATTCCTGCGCAGCTTCAGCTGAGCAAGGCAAAACGTCATCCAGACGAGCAGGACCACAAAACCAGGTACCGCCATCAGCACGCGAAAGAGCTGGTCTTGAGCGAACAAGCCCAGCAGTGACCCGGCGATCAGAAGCACTGAAACCAGCTTCAATGTCTGATAAGGAACCCCCCGTTTCGATACTTGCGCCAGTTTGGAAGGCGCCTCCCCGGCGGCGGCCATGGCGTGCAGCATTCTTGTAGCTCCGTAAACCCCGGAGTTGGCTGCGGAAAGCACAGCGGTTACCAGAATGAAATTCATGACGTGGGCTGAGCCTTTCAGGCCGGTATAGTTCAGTACCTGAACAAAAGGACTGCTGTTTCCGCCAAGCTCATTCCATGGAATTAAGGCGCAGATGACGAGAATCGGGAGCGTGTAGAACAAAATAACCCGCAGGATAAAGCTGCCGACAAGGCGCGGGAGAATTTTATGCGAATTCTCGGTTTCCGTCAGCGTCAGACCAATCAGTTCGGACCCTCCGTAAGAGAAAGTGACGACCAGCAGAGCGGAGAAAATCGCTGTCCAGCCGTTCGGAAGGAACCCACCGTTCTCCGTTAAACGGCTTAGACCAGGAGCCGCGGCATCACCCCCTCCATGGATAACGCCAAAGAGAACCAGCACGCCAAGGATCACGAACAGGACAATCATGGCGATTTTGATGCCGGCCAGCCAGAACTCCACCTCTCCAAAGCTGTTAACGCTCATCAGGTTAATGAGAATAATCAGCGCCGCACAAGCCAGGCTCAGTATCCACAATGGGACGGAAGGAAGCCAATACTGCAGAAAGCTGCCTGCCGCAATAATCTCGATTACACAAACCGCCAGCCACATAAAGCAATAAAGCCAGCCAAGAATAAACGAGGTTCGTTCTCCGAAAGCTTCCCGCACAAAATCTTTCATGTTTCTGCCCGGGTACACCGTCGCCATTTCGGTCATGGCTCCCATGACCACCAGCAGGAGAAGCCCTGCCAGGATATAGGTAATGACAACCCCTGGACCGGCCAGGCCGATCGTCTCGGCGCTTCCTTTAAAGATGCCTGTTCCAATTACCCCTCCCATGGCCATTAAGGTAATATGCCGCGGCTGCAATCTTTTCTGAAGTTTATTGCGGTCTTCTCTGCTCATAACGTCCTCCTGCCAAAACGATAAACTTTTATTTAGTATTTTCCAGTATACAATCTCTTTACTAAAAATAATATGACCTTATCAGGATAAGTTGGTTTGGCGAATTTAAAAAGCGGATATTTCACAAGCAGGCAGGCCACTATCATAATCACTAAGTATAGTAAAGTATAGTATCTATCTTCGATATAATTAAGTGAAGATCTTTTCCCTTCTTCAAAACCGGCCTTAACTTATTTAAAATGTAAGCGTAACAAAAGAAAGACTGCAGGTGAAAATCACTGAAGAGACAAACACTAAGACAGGAGGAATTTCGGATGAAATACAGAAGACTCGGTGGCAGCGGCCTTAAGGTCAGTGAAATCAGTTTGGGAAGCTGGCTTACATACGGAGGTTACGTGGAACGCGAAAATGCGGTGAATTCCATCAAAACCGCCTATGAGCTGGGCATCAATTTCTTTGATACAGCCAATGTATATGAAAGAGGGGCTGCGGAGGAACTGGTCGGGCAGACGCTCAAGGCATACCCGCGCGAATCCTACGTGCTGGCAACCAAAGCTTTCGGAAAAATGGGCGAAGGTCCCAATGACAAAGGTTTGTCCCGCAAGCACATTATTGAGCAGGCAAACGCCAGCCTGAAACGTTTAGGACATGATTACGTGGATATTTTTTACTGCCATCGTTATGACACGGAGACACCGCTTCATGAAACGCTTCGTGCGATTGACGATCTTGTCCGCCAAGGCAAGGTGCTGTATGTGGGTGTGAGCGAGTGGCAGGCTTCCCAAATGGCTGAAGCGCTGGCGCTTGCCGATCGTTATCTGCTGGACCGCATCGTCGTGAACCAGCCGATCTACAACATGTTTAACCGATATATTGAACAAGAAGTTATTCCGCTCGGCGAACGTTCCGGTATTGGACAAGTGGTCTTTTCGCCGCTGGCACAGGGCCTGCTGACAGGCAAATATACCTCGGTTTCAGATCTCCCGCAGGACAGCCGCGCGGCCAAGCTGGAAGGCATGCGCAAGGGAATCACCGAGGAGAAGATCAACAAAGTGCGTGAGCTTGAACATGTGGCGGGTGAGCTGGGCATCAGCGTCAGCACGCTTGCGTTGGCCTGGATTCTGCGCCAGCCGAACGTAGCCAGTGCTTTAATCGGAGCAAGCCGTCCGGAGCAGGTGACAGAAAACGCCAAAGCTTCAGGTATCGAGCTAAGCGAAGAGGTTCTGAACCGGATTGAGGAAATTTTGAAGTAGGTTCATTATAGGGAGGGGTTAGAACTGTGGCGAAGGCGAAGGTAATTATTACGGGCGGAAGCGGCATGCTGGGCCGCTGGGTCGTCAAACATTTTGTTGAACAAGGCTACGAGGTGCTGAATGTAGACACGCGCCGTCCCGAAGAAGAAATTTGTCCCACTTTGATCGTCGATCTGGAGAATCTGGGTGAGACCTACAGTGCTTTGGCCGGAGCCGACGCGGTTGTTCATCTGGCCGCTATTCCGGCAGCACATATCCGGACACCGGAGGTCACTTTCCGCAACAATGTGATGTCCACGTACAATGTTCTGGAAGCAGCAGCCGGTCTTGGAATCCGCAAAGCGGTTATCGCTTCCAGCGAGT
The DNA here is from genome assembly GCF_002240225.1 of Paenibacillus physcomitrellae. Lineage (NCBI taxonomy): Bacteria > Bacillati > Bacillota > Bacilli > Caryophanales > Paenibacillaceae > Paenibacillus > Paenibacillus physcomitrellae. The sequence goes on from NZ_CP022584.1 coordinate 563,708, forward strand.
CTTCGTATGGGATTGTGTTTGCTGTTAACCCGCCGTCTCCACGGTATGTACCGGTTGATGAAGCTCATCCGCAGCTGCCGGAAGACAGCTACGGGTTGTCCAAGGTTGTGAACGAGAAAACAGCGGAGATGTTTCATCGGCGGACCGGCATGCAGGTCGTATCGCTGCGCCTTGGCAACGTCATTCCTCCGGAATGGTATGCACGATTCCCTTCCTTTATTGATAAGCCTGAGGAACGGGATCGGATTCTTTGGAGCTACATTGATACACGCGACGCCGCCGTTGCCTGCAGGCTGGCAATTGAAACGGATGGCCTTGGCGCCGTTGCCTTAAACATTGCGTCGGATGATTCCAGCATGAATGTTCGCAGCCGCGAGCTGATATCTGCCCGTTATCCCGGCGTAACCGATATTCGGGCACCGCTTGAGGGTTATGAAACCCTGCTCAGCAATGAACAAGCGAAAAAGCTGCTTGGCTGGCAGCCGACGCACAAGTGGCGCGAAGAGGTTGGGATACAGAGATCGGTATAAAGAAAAGGTAGAATAGAGAAAAGGTAAAATTGAGAAAAGGTAGAATACCATCGGGTTCTTTGATGTGAACGGCGCCCGGCTATCCGTCTTAGACATTGTCCATTTCACTTCGAACCTCTATACTAGGAGCAATACATAGTGAGGGGCTGAGTTGTCTTGGAGATTACAAAGGATGATTTGACCGGCGCGGCCGTCATTGCGCTGCTGGAGGAGCATTTACAGGATATGTTTGCTACTTCTCCGCCGGAAAGCGTACATGCGCTTGATCTTGAAGGCTTGAGAAAGCCGGAAATGACCTTCTGGACAGCTTGGGAGGGGAACGAACTGCTCGGCTGCGGGGCGTTAAAGGAATTGGATGCCGGGCATGGTGAAATCAAGTCGATGAGGACTTCTTCCGGCCACAAGCGCAAGGGCGTAGCGGAAGCGATGCTGAACCACATTCTTCAGGCGGCCCGCGAAAGAGGCTACAAACGGCTCAGTCTGGAGACCGGTTCCATGGCTTTTTTTGAACCGGCGCGCAAGCTATATGAGAAGCTGGGATTTGGTTACTGCGAACCGTTCGCCCATTATACTGACGATCCGAACAGCGCATTTATGACCAAGGAAATTTAATTTAGAGTGTTGCAAGCCGAATAAGAGTGAGGGAGCATACCTGACGTAAGCCAGGATGCTCCTTTTTTGTCTTTCTGGCCCGCTTAACTAGGACTGAATTAATGTCACGTATAACACGGATTTCGAATGTTCTCCACTCCGGTAAGAGAATTCCTCTTCTCCCGATACCCGAATGGCCTGTCCATGAGCGATCTCGACGCCTTGCCCGTCTGCGTATACCGTCCCAGCTCCTTCCAGCAGCGTGGCGTAAAGACAAGCTCCCGGATGTTTATGAACGGGCAGCTGCTGCCCCGGGTCGAAAGTCAGTACAAACACCACACGTCCCGGTTCTTGAAACAGGATCTTTTTGGTGAACGGGCTGTTTGGGTAGGGATGAGGATGGGGCCCGGCCGAAAAATGTTGGATATCCATAGGTTTTACACTCCTTTGCTTATTCCTGTACTTATATCGTACGTTCCTGCCGCACTTCAAATTGTGATTATGATCACAAAGTTGGCAGTTTGGCGATGGTAATTTGGAAGCAAGCCAAGCCAACCTTTTTAGACAAGGGTTGGAAATCAGGAGGGGAACGTCCATGAGCGAGTTGATTAACAACCGGGAACATTACAAAGAAGCCAATGCCGAACGGCTGGCCGCCCTAAAAGAGATCATCAAAGAATTGCATAACGGAACCAGTGTGGAAGAGGTTCAAGACCGTTTTCACCAAGCTGCAGGGGACATTTCGGTCGCTGAAATTTCAGCCTTGGAACAGTCTCTGATGGAGGAAGAGGGCATCCCGGTAGAAGAGGTGCAGCGGCTGTGCAGCGTTCATGCGGCCGTATTTAAAGGTTCTATTCAGGAAATCCATAGATCCGCTAAACCGGAGGAACAGCCGGGTCACCCTGTCCATGTGTTCAAGATGGAAAATCAGGAAATCGACCGGCTTGTCCGCTTTACGATTTCACTGCATGCCGGGCGGTTCCGGGAAGACGATAACGAGCAAAACCGCCTCAAGCTGCTCGCTGACCTCGGACTGCTTTACGATGTGGATAAGCATTACAGCCGTAAAGAGAATCTGCTGTTTCCTTTTCTTGAGAAGTACGGCATTCATGGACCAACCAAAGTGATGTGGGGAGTAGATGACGGAATTCGTCTGGGCATCAAGGAGCTGAAAGCCAAGCTGACAGACTATAACGGAGATCGTGAAGGCTTGCTTGGGCTGCTGGACCGGGTGATGAACGAAGTGAACGACATGATCTTTAAGGAGGAACATATTTTACTGCCGATGGCCCTTGAGAAATTAACGGAAGATGAGTGGGTTCAAATCGCTGCCGAAACCGAAGAAATCGGGTACTGCCTTATTTCACCGGAGCAGCGGTGGATTCCGGAACGTGCCCCGGAACCCTTTGAGGCAGGGGAGCAGGAACAACCAGGGGCAGCGTCTGAAAAGTCTCCGGAAGAACAGCTGGAAGAACGTTCGAGAGAACATTCGTCTGGACACTCGGTGGAACACGCGACAGAACGCTTGGAAAAAAGCTCGGATGCAGGGGCCATTTCCCAAGGCCTGATACGCATGGCTACAGGGGTGCTGTCCTTAACCCAGCTTGAGACGATGCTTAACCATTTGCCGGTGGATTTAACCTTTATTGACGATCAGGACGTTGTCCGTTATTTCTCGCACGGCAAGGAACGTATCTTTGCCCGGACCAAAGCGGTCATTGGCCGTACCGTACAGAACTGTCATCCGCCTCAAAGCGTGCATATTGTGAACAAACTGCTGGAAGACTTCAAATCCGGTGCCAAAGATGTGGAGGATTTCTGGATTCCGTTCAAGGATAAATTTGTATACATTCGTTATTTCGCCGTTAGAGATGAAGCGGGCAAATATCTGGGAACGCTCGAATTCACCCAAAATATCCACCCGATCCGGGAGTTGGAAGGACAGAAACGAATTCTTTCTTGATTTGATTAAAGAGGCAGATCTCAATGCCGGCCACCGCGAGTGCCGGAGCATCGTTGATGCCATTGCCAACCAAGGCGGCCGTGGTTCGCCCGATTAACGGCCGCCTTGGCGCGTTTGAATTTTAAGCAGCCGGTTTATGGTTTCTCTCCTTAAGCCGATCAGCTGCCCGATTTCACTTTGGGTCAGAATATCGGTGAGGGAAGCCGGCTGAATAAACGTATGAAACCAGGACTGCAGCTGAGCCAGCTTATCGGCCGGCGATATTTCGGTCAGCTGGTCGATTCGCTGCTGCATCATGCGCAGTTTGTCCTGGAGCTGGAGAGCAATGGTGCGGTAACGCTCCGGATTCTGCTCCAGCTGCTGATACCATTCGCTGCTTGGAATTCTCTCCACTTCACACGGAATAAGTGCAACGGCTGTCCCGTAGTAGGGATTAGGGCTGATTAAGGAATGGTGCGGAATGGTTTCACCCGGCACAATGACGTTTACCAGAAATTCCGAACCGTCCTCATGGACGCGGACAATTTTCAGCATTCCGCTCTTCAAGTGGAATAATGGACCTGACTCGCCTTGACGAAATAGGATTTCGCCTTTATGTAATTGGATCATAATGCCTCCTGTAAAATAAGATAGGGTTTGGCTTCCGTTCTAGCCATCTGCCAATTGTCTGATGATCCGGGCAAGCTGCTTCATTCCGTGTTCCATCTCAGGCAATGAAGCATAAGCGTAGGACAATCGCAGATGACGGTGATCGTTCCGGTCGTAGAGATAGCCGGGATTCAGCAGAATTCCCTGCTCCAATGCCGTTTCAAACAGCTTGGCCATCGAAAGGGCGGGAAGCAGCCGAAGCCAGATGTAGAATCCCCCCTGCGGAATCTCCCACACCGCCAGATCCCCGAAATCCCGCTCAAGCCATTCTAGCATAAAATCACGTCTTCTCTTCAATTCCATCCGAAGGTGTTCAAGATGCTCCTGATAGTATCCGGCGGACATCCATTGGGCAACCGTTAATTGGGACAATGAACTTGAGCCGTAATCGGTCTGCATTTTAATGTCGGCCAAACGGTCGATGACGGATTCGGGTCCCGCCACCCAGCCGATCCGCAAACCTGGACTGAGCGTCTTTGAGGTACTGCCCATATAGAGGACAAGTCCTTTCTTATCCATCGCTTTAAGAGGGGGCGGGGGAGGGATGTCAAACCACAAATCCCGGTACACATCGTCTTCTATGATCGGCAGTTGAACCTGTTCGCATGCCTTTAAGAGCTCCAATCGCCTGGAGGCTGGCATTAGCAGACCAGTTGGGTTCTGATAAGAAGGGATGGTATAAAGAAGCGCAGCCTGCTGCTTCTTCTTCTGTTCCTCAACCCGCTGCACGCAAATTCCCTTCTCATCCATGGGAAGACCGGTCAGCCCGATTCCGGCAGATTGGAACACATGCAGCGAGTTCAGATAGGACGGATTCTCCAGCAGGATCGACGATCCCGGCTGCAACAATCCGACTGCAACGAGCTGAAGCGCCTGAAGAGCTCCGGACACGATCAGGATGGAAGAAGGGGAGACCTCCATCCCGGTTCTCTCCAAATGACTGCTGATCTGCTCTCTTAAAGGCAGCAGTCCTTTCGGCTCACTGTATCCGAGCGAATCGATATTCCCCGACAGGCTGGCAAGCGCCTGCCGCATCTTCTCCCGGGGGAACAATTCCGGGGAAGGCTCGCCTGTTCCAAGCCGGATGATCCCTGGGATGAACTCCGCTTTGTTGATTATTTGGATTGCAGGAACATTGGGAGGGTGGATGCCTGATTGAACATAGGCATTCCAGTCGGGAGGCGGCGGAGAAGCAAGCAGGGACCAGCTGTTGTTGACGACGACCGTACCCTGGCCTCTTTTTCCTTCCAGCAATCCTTCCGCAATCAGCTCCTCGACCGCCGTTACAATCGTGCTGCGGTTCACGTTCCAGGCGTCTGCCATCACACGCTGCGGAGGAATTCGACTGCCGACTGGCCATTCGCCGGTTTGAATTTTATGCAGGAGGAAAAGCTTGATCTGCAAATACAGCGGCGTTGTGGACAGCTTGTCGGGCTGCCAATCGGGTATATACAAAGAAGTCACTTCCTCGAACCTATTTCCTTCATTGTACCTGTTGGTTGGGTCAGCAGCAATCCAATTGGTTGGATACGAGCCGGAAATTTGCGGTTACAATGAGAGACGTGCACGGCCTGAGAGGCATGCACAATCTTGATTTTGGAGGCCGTTTCAATTGTTAACCGCATTTATTCACGGATTTATTCTTGCTTTGGGTCTGATCCTTCCGCTTGGCGTACAAAATGTATTTATCTTCAATCAAGGAGCCCAGCAGAGACGATTTCTGCTTGCCCTTCCGGCCATGCTGACGGCCGCTCTTTGCGATACGCTGCTTATTTTGCTTGCGGTGACGGGCGTTTCTTTGCTCCTTCTCGACACGCCCTGGTTAAAGACGCTGCTGATGGCAGTTGGTCTCTTGTTTCTAGTCTACATGGGCTGGCAAACCTGGAGGAGTAGCTTCTCCGTCCGGGAGTCAGCCGATGACGGGCAGGGCAAACCTGCAGGGGTCATGACTCCCCGTCAGCAAATGGGATTTGCCGCTTCGGTTTCTCTGCTTAATCCTCATGCCATCATGGACACGGTCGGCGTGATCGGTTCAGGATCCTTGAATTACGACGGGGTGGACAAAGCAGCCTTTGCCGCGGCCTGTATTCTGGTTTCCTGGGTCTGGTTCGCCGGACTGGCTTATTTGGGCAGAAGACTGGGCACCATAGATTCGGCGGGACGTCTGTCCGCTGGCATTCAAAGAATATCGGCCTTTATCATCTGGGGGACCGCTTTGTATATTGGATTTACTTTAATGGGCTTACATTAATGATGAATCTATGAATTAAGATCAGCTGAATGGAGCAGGGGATGCACATTCCTTGCTTTATTTTTTAAAAGGGCCCTCAAATGGGTAAACATTCTTTGCTGACATCTTTCACATCATGAAATATAATTAGGAAACTTATAAGCTTTTAGACAACATATTGAGTAAGGAAGGATGTTTTGAATTTGAGGGACAAGATTCAAGCAGGGGCAGCAAAAGGAGACCGGTTTTCCTCTGCGGGCTTTATTTTAGCGGCCATTGGCAGTGCGGTTGGTCTCGGCAACATGTGGAAATTCCCGTACATAACGGGAAAATACGGGGGAGCGGCGTTTTTTCTGCTGTTTATCATTTGTCTGGTCGTGATCGGTCTTCCGGTGTTATTGGCAGAGCTTTCTATTGGACGTGCAGGCAGAGGCAGCGCAGCTTCTTCGTTTGTGAAGGCCGGCGGCGGACGGATCTGGCAGCGCTTCGGCTTGCTGCAGGTCATTTCTCCGTTTATTATTTTGGCTTTCTATCTGATCGTGACAGGCTGGACGCTGCATTATGCGGTTCTGTCCTTTAGCGGACAGCTTTATACAAGTGATGACTTTGCTGGAAAGTTTGGTGACTTTACGGGAGGTTATCTTCCGATGATCTGGCAGCTGGTTGCCGCGATTCTTACAGCCTATATCGTAGGAAGCGGGGTTGCAAAGGGAATAGAAAGGTTCAATAAAATCGTCATTCCCGGTCTGATTATTTTGCTGCTGATCCTGCTGGTTCGTGCCGTTACGCTGCCGGGAGCCGGAGAAGGCGTTTCCTTCTTCCTGAATCCGGATTTCTCCAAATTGTCTCCGGAATCGGCATTGGTGGCTTTGGGACATGCCTTTTTCTCGTTGTCCCTCGGCATGGGGATTCTGATTACTTACGGCGCTTATGTGGATAAAAATCAGTCGTTAGGCTCAGCGACGCTGGCCATCGGCGCAGGCGATCTTATTTACGCGCTGATTGCGGGTCTGATTATTTTCCCGACGACGTTCTCGTTCGGTATTGACCAGACGCAAGGCGCTTCGCTGGTGTTCATCGCGCTGCCGGCCGCATTCTCGGCGATGCCGTTTGGCGCTTTCTTCGGCGGATTGTTCTTCATCCTGCTGGCGATCGCAGCGCTGACCTCAGCGGTATCGCTGATGGAGGTTCCAGTCTCCTATGTGATGGACCGCTGGGGCTGGAGCCGCAGAACCTCGGTGGCAGTGCTGTCCATTCTTTGCTTCGCGCTTGGTGTGCCGGCGGCGTTGTCGTTTGGTCTGGCTCCTTCGCTTGGGAATATCGGCGGCAAGTCGTTCTTCGACTGGATGGACTTTATCACATCCAATATCCTTCTTCCGGTCGGCGGTCTGCTGACTACGCTGTTTGCGGGCTACTTCTGGAAAAAGGCCGGGGAAGCCGCCGGTCTTACCTCCGGCTGGTTCCGCGCATGGGTCTTTACGCTTCGTTACATTGCGCCGGTGCTGGTCGTGCTTGTGCTTCTTCACACCACGGGAATTATCAAATTCGCTGGTGAATGATACAAATTCGATTATTCTACAAGGAAGTGTTTAAAGAATGGCTGTAACCATCGTGAATCGGATTACCGATTTAATCGGTGACACTCCGGCCGTTAAACTACGGCGTCTTGTCAGGGAACAGGACGCCGAGGTGTACGTCAAACTGGAGTACTTCAATCCAAGCGGAAGTGTGAAGGACAGGGCAGCAAGGAACTTGATCGAGCAGGCGGAGAAGGACGGCAGGCTGCAGCCCGGAGCGACGATTATTGAACCAACAAGCGGCAACACGGGGATCGGACTGGCCATGAACGCTGCAGCACGCGGCTACAAGCTGATCATTACGATGCCTTCGAATATGAGCCGGGAACGCATCAATATCATGAAGGCTTATGGCGCCGAGGTCATCCTGACTCCGGCGGATGAGAGAATGCCCGGCGCGATCCGCAGGGCGATGGAGCTGCATGCCTCGATTCCCGGCAGTTTTGTGCCGCAGCAGTTCGAGAATCCGGCCAATCCGGATGCCCATAGAGGCACGACTGCCCGCGAAATTTTGCAGCAAATGGACGGCAGGCTGGATGTGTTTGTCGCCACATCAGGAACCGGAGGTACGATCACCGGAACAGGCGAAGAACTTCGCAAGGCGCTGTCTGATCTTCGGGTGGTTGTGGTGGAGCCTAAAGGCTCACCGGTGTTATCCGGCGGACAACCGGGCCCGCATAAGCTGGTGGGGACAAGCCCCGGCTTCATTCCGCCGATTCTGAATCAGGAAGTATATGATGAAATCGTTCAGGTCGCGGATGAAGACGCACTCCAAACGATCAGACAGCTCGCGAGGCTGGAAGGACTTCTCCTTGGCCCGTCCTCCGGCGCTTCCGTCTGGACGGCTCTCCAGGAAGCCAAACGGCTCGGCTCGGGTCATCGAATCTTGTGCATAGCGCCCGATAATGGGGAGCGGTATTTAAGCTCTGGTATTTTTGAATAGAAGTAGCAAAATGCAAAATAGCAAAGCCCCTTGCTGCATGAATGCAGGCAAGGGGCTTTTCGTTTAAACCAACCTATTTGCTAAAGTTGATTTCAAACTTCCTTACTCAAATTTCCTTACTCAAATTTCTTTGCCTAAACTCCCTTTTTCAAATCTCCTTGCTCATGCTTCCGTTTTAGCCAGCTTGTTCACGACAACTTCCGCTTTGATTTCATCTGCGGGTTTGACCCGCTTAATGAAGAAGGAGAGCACCAGGCCGATCAGGCCGATACCAAGAATAACGAGATAAGCATCGTTAATCCCTTCAATCATCGCTTCCATGGCCAAATGCTGCTTTGCTTCCGCAGTCGCGGCATTTTCGGAGGCCATCAAATTCATCAAGTGCGTTGTAGTGCGGCTGGTCATTACGGTTACCAGCAGGGAGGTTCCCACGGCCCCCGCTACTTGTCTAACGGTATTGGAAATGGCGGTACCGTGTGCGCTCAGCTTCGAAGGCAGCTGATTCAGGCCGGCTGTCTGGAGCGGCATCAGGAACAAGGCCATGCCAATCCGGCGTCCCGTAGACATCAGAATCAGGAAGATATAACTGGTGGAGTCCGTTAAATTTGTAAAGCTAAAAGTGGTGAGCAGGGTGATCGCCAGGCCAATGATCGACAGCCATTTAGCGCCAAAACGGTCAAACAGCCGGCCCGTAACGGGCATCAGGAAGCCCATAATCAAAGCGCCAGGCAGCATCAGCAGGCCTGATTCCAAGGCGGTAAAACCGCGGGCGTTCTGCAGGTAAAGCGGAAGCAGCATCATGTCGGCGTACATCATCATGGTAGCTGCAATATTAATGATCAAGGTCAAGGAGAACATATTATACTTAAATGCTCTGAGGTCGAGCAGCGGTTTGCGGGAAGCGAGCTGCTTCCATGTGAACAAGCCGAGGGCGACGACGCCGGCTGCAATGGACCATAATACTTCTGCGCTTGACCAGCCTTTGCTGCCTGCCGAGCTGAAGCCGTACAGCAGGGCGCCAAAGCCGATCGTCGAGAGAATGACGCTGATGATATCCATTTTGGAACGTTGGGTTTCCGAGACATTTTTCAAATAAATAAAGCCGCAGGCAATGACGATTACCGCAAGCGGAATCATGCCGTAAAACATCGTTTCCCAAGCATAATTCTCCAAAATATAACCGGCAAGCGTAGGGCCGATCGCCGGGGCAAAAATAATCGCGAAGCCGACCATCCCCATGGCGGCGCCTCTCTTTTCAACCGGGAAGATGGTTAAAATAACATTCGTCAGAAGCGGCATAATAATGCCCGCGCCGGCGGCCTGGATCAAACGGCCGATTAACAGAACAGAGAAGGTATCGGAGAATGCCGAAACAATCGTCCCGATCAGGAACAAAATCATCGAAGCCTGAAACAGCTGCCGAGTCGTGAATCTGAGCATGAGATAAGCTGTAATCGGGATGAGCACCCCGTTAACCAGCATATATCCGGTGGTCAGCCACTGGGCGGTTGTGGCGGTAATGCTGAAGTCTGTCATCAGCTCCGGAGTAGCCACACTCATAATGGTCTGGTTCAGCGTGGCCAGAAAGGCTCCCAAGATCATAACAAATAAGATGGGGCCTCTCTTGATCGTATTGCTTTGTGCTAAGTCGCTCTTGCTCAAGTCTAATCATCCTTTCAAACTGCGAGACTAAATTTACAAACTGTTGTATACTTAACAGGGTATGAATTAGATTATAACGGGGAGCAGAAGTTTGACAAGCGACGGAATTTTGAAAAATGTAAATTAGATTACGAAAATTTCATGATCTGTCGTTCATCCGGAAGTTAATCAACAGATTATTTAAGATTGTAGTTTAAATTTGAAGATTAGGACATGGAACTGAAAGGGGCTGCATGAAATGGACTCTAAACCGACTCGGGTGGATCCCCGCGTCCTCCGAACAAAACAGTTAATTAAAGAGGCGTTTATCGATTTGCTGCGGGAAATGGATATTGAGAAAATATCGGTGAACCGGATTGCGGAACGCGCTACGATCAACCGCGTAACCTTCTATCTGCATTACCAGGACATTCCCGATATGCTGGAAAAGCTATCGGCCGAAATGAGGGACGAGCTGAGCCGGCTGTTGAAAAGTCCGGAGCCCTCCGGTCCTGCGGAGGAGGAGTCGGATTGGCCGATGCTGGTCCGTCTGCTGGAGCATATCGCGGACAATGAGAAAATTTACAAAGTGATTCTGGCATCGAAACGGATTCCGATCTTTGTGGATGCTTTATTGAGTCCGATTGTAGAGATGATTACTGACAAAATTGAAACGATGGATGAAGGGTCCTTCTTGGCTAAAGCCAATATTCCCAAAGATTTCGCGGTTTGGTTCTGTTCCTCGGCGTTAATGGGGACGATCAGCGCATGGCTGCGTCAGGATAGCCCATACACTCCGCGTTATATGGCTAAACAGTTCTCGCTGTTGCTTCCTTATTACTTCAAATAAGGGTTTAAACAAAATTAAAACCTCCAACCCTACTTACATAGTGGTTTTGGAGGTTTTTTGTTCCGATCTAGGACTGGCTAATTGAATGTATCCTTTTGAGACAGCCCCGTTGGAACGGGAAGAGATATGTGAAGGGGCTTATAAAGCCTACACCCAGAAGGTAGGATACTGCCGATTGCCCCGAAGGTTATTAATGATCAAAGCTAGCAGCACAATAATGATAGAACCGGACAGAACCGGATAAAATAAATATCCAAATGTAAAATGTCCCATAATGACTACGATTGGATCAGCGCCAGCCGGCGGATGGGTCGTTTTGGTCAGCATCATGGCCGCAATCGCCAATCCTACCGCCAGAGCGATTGACCATGGGCTGTCTCCGAATAGGTATAAAGCCAGCAGCCCAATCAGGGTAGAGATGAAGTGGCCGCCAATCACGTTTCTCGGCTGTGATAATGGGGCATTCCAGAGGCCGAAGGCCAGCACACAGCTGGCGCCAAACGGGGCCATGAGCCAGGTGGAAGACGTGTAATTTGTCAGCAGAACCAGGGCTAATATAGCGGCAAAGCCACCAATAAATCCTGTAAAAGCATCCCCGTAATTAATTTGCAGGGGGCTTTTTCCTTTGCCTTTCATTTTCACAAAATAAGCGCTTATTATATTCGTCTGGCTCAGCTGCTTTGTCTGGTTCATCGGGGCTGTCTGGTTCATTTGATTCGTTTGGACATTTTCGGCTATCGTTTCCATGCATCAACTTCCTCTCGTGATCTGTTAAAGCTAATTTACACCACGGCAAACTAACCTGTCAATGTAAATTTAAAGGGTTAGTTTATGTGTTTGAGAAGGTCGTCTAAAAGCATAAAAAAACGACTTCCAAAGGAAGCCGTTTTAGTCGATATAATGATCAGGCATTCGAAGATTTTTGACTTTTAAACCGGGCAGCTTTGCTGCGGTTGCCGCATATTTTCATCGAGCACCATTTCCGCTTGCCGCTGTCATCCATAAACAGAAGCACGCAATCGGGATTGGAGCAGTGTTTAAGCGTGCCGAGTTTGCTCTGAGCCATTAAAGACAACGCGTCATAGGCGGCCAAGGCTATCAATACGTCAGCAGCGGTTTCACCGGCGGGTACGGGCACCAAATGGCCGGAGAGGAGTTTATATTGAAAAGGAGCTTTCTCGATCGAACGCTCCAGAAGGGCAATGAAGTCTTCGGTTATTTCTTCCCCGGCCGCGATAGACTCGAAATGTTCACGCACAATAGCACGGAATTCCAAAACCTGCTGAAATTCCTGTTCGGTTTGAATACTACGGGAACCGAGGCTTGCTTTGTAGAGAGTTCCTTCCCCCAGCATCGTATCAACCCAATGAAGCAAATCGGCTTCCGTGAGCAGCAGCTCGTAACGGCGGCCGCGTCTTACCAGCTCGGTGTTGACCAAATCAAGAGACAGAGAACCGGAAAGCAGCGGGAATTTATGATGATCGGTCATGGCTTAATCTCCTGTCTAATTTAGGATGGATATTTTTGGTGTGTCTTCGGCACAAATGGGCATGCAGGATCATTTTATATAAAGATAAAAGCCCAGGTCTTTTCTTATCCCGGCTAACAGTGTACTATTGGTGATGCTGTATGCTTATTTAGGGATCAGCAGCCCAGGGCATCAGGTTCTATAACAAAGCTTAAAGGATGAGATTGGGAATGCGCAAGTTTATGTTCGATTTAGAGAATCAAATACCGCGTAACAAGATCAAATACAATGAACCATTAAGAAACCATACTTTTATCCGATTGGGCGGCGAAGCGGATATTCTTGTCCAGCCTACCACCAATGAAGAAATTCAAACGGTTATCGATATTGCTAGACGAAATAACGTGCCTTTAACGATTCTGGGCAAAGGCTCGAATACGATTATTAAAGACAAAGGAATCCGCGGAATTACCTTGTCGCTCAGTCATTTTAATCAAATCGAAGTGAAGGGCTGTGAAATCAAGGCACAAAGCGGAGCCGATATTATCGCTGTGTCGAGAGCTGCGCTGGACCACACTTTGACCGGGCTGGAGTTTGCCTGCGGAATTCCGGGCAGCGTAGGGGGAGCATTGTATATGAATGCGGGCGCCTACGGCGGACAGGTATCTGATGTGCTGCAGAGCGCTCATGTGCTTACTCGAGGCGGAGAGCTTCTGAATTTGTCCGGTGAGGAGATGGAGCTGGGTTATCGGAAAAGTATTTTCCGCAGCGACCGCTATATTATTCTGGATGCGGTATTCCGGCTTGAAGAAGGGGACCAGGCGAGCATCTCGGCCAAAATGAATGAGCTGACCTTGGCCAGAGAGTCCAAGCAGCCCTTGGAATATCCTTCGTGCGGCAGCGTGTTTAAACGGCCTGAAGGGCATTTTGCCGGAAAGCTGATTCAGGATTGTCAGCTGCAGGGAACCCGGATTGGCGGAGCTGAGGTGTCCACCAAACATGCCGGTTTTATCGTTAATGTCGATAATGCTACCGCTCAGGATTACCTGGATTTGATCGAACACATCCAGCAGAAGGTTCGGGAGAAGTTTGATGTTGAACTGGAGACCGAGGTAATTACCTTGGGTGAATAAGCTTACGGGTGGTAAACGGGATCCTCAGAAGGGTCCCGTTTCTTCTTGTTCCCAGATAACTCCGCCCTGCTGCCCCGCGAAGGGGCATTGCCAGAAGGAAGCGGATGGAGGTAAGATGAAACCAACAGACCCGGCTGGTGCCGTTACTAGACAGAAGAATGATTCCTGCAGCCGGGGAACCACGAGGATTCAGGAGGTTTGTTGAATGCGCATACAATTGAATCGTTTTCCAAACGGCCTAAGCAAAGCGCTGACCGTCAGCTTTGATGACGGGCGGGATTATGACCACAAATTAGTACAGAAATTAAACCAATATGGCATTCGGGGTGCTTTTCATCTGAACAGCGGGAACCTGGGAGAAGCGGGTTATCTGAAGAAAGAGGAGGTTGAACCGCTCTTTAGAGGACACGAGGTTTCCGCGCATACCGTTCATCATCCTTCATTGCCGGCACTGCCCGCCGAACAGGTCATTGAAGAGATCCGAAAGGACCGGCTCGTGCTGGAGGAGCTGATCCGCTACCCGGTTAAAGGAATGAGTTATCCTTACGGGACTTATAACACTGAGGTGACGGCTCTGGTCAAAGCGGCAGGCATGGAATACGCGAGAACCGTTAACAGCCATGGGGTCTTCCATTTACCGGAAGATTGGCTCCGCTGGCATCCTACCTGCCATCACAAAGAAATGGTGGAATACGCCGGCAGGTTTATTGAACGGCAGTCCAAGGAGGCCGGAATGTCGCTATTCTACGTCTGGGGCCACAGCTATGAATTTGAAGAAGAGGACCAGTGGGAATTGGTGGACCGGTTTGGGGAAAAGATCGGCGGCCGCAGCGATATCTGGTATGCTACAAACGCCGAAATCGTCTCTTATTGCCAGGCGGTGGAGAGGTTGCGGATATCGGCTGACAGCCGGATTCTGCATAATCCTTCCGCCCAGTCGGTGTGGGTCAGTGTAGAAGGAGCGGCGACCGAGGTGCCCGGCGGACAAATGCTGCTGCTGTAGTGAACCACGCCCGTGCGTAAAAGCGCGGGCCGTGGTTCTTTTCTTTTTTGAAGCGAATATGTCATGATGGGGTTGGAGGGCGATGCAACATGTTTAACGACTTTAAAATACAGGATGAGGACCGGCCGGCCTACATCCAGGTGAAAGAATATTTGAAGCGGCTGATCGCGAAAGGGGCGCTGCAGGAGAACCAGAAGCTGCCTTCCACAAGGGAAATGAGCGTCCTGCTTGCCGTCAGCCGCAATACGATTTTGGCTGCGTATACCGACCTCGAGGAGGAGGGGCTGATTTACGTCTTGAAGGGGAAAGGGAGCTACGTGGCAGGGGTTCACAGAACGCCCGAGGAACCGCAGCCCTCTCTGCAAACCGACTGGTCCACCCGGGTGAGCGGTTATGCCCGGAAAGCCGTGGAGCTGGACCGGATGAAGAACGGGATTCGGGCACCGAGAAGAAGTTCCATTTCGTTCACCAGCATCGCACCCGACGAGCAGCTTTTTGATCTGGACCATGTCAAGCGGGCGTTTCTGGACAGGATGGCTTTGGAAGGCCATGTTCTGCTGAATTACGGCTATGCCAAAGGCTATAAACCGCTGATCGAGCTGCTGAAGCGTTATATGGAGCAGAAAGGCGTAGAGCTGGAAGGGAAGGATCTGCTGATTACCAGCGGGTTCACGGAAGGTTTCGATATCGTTCTGTCTGCTTTGAACCGGAAACATGGGGCCGTCCTGTGTGAGAATCCAACCCATCAGACCGCGATCAAAAATTTTAAGCTGAACGGTTTTGACGTGACGGGAATCGAGATGGAGCATGACGGCATCCATCTGGGGAAGCTGAAAGAAGCTTTGATGGAGCGCGCCTATGACTGTGCTTATCTGGTGCCTTCCTATCACAATCCGACGGGGATTGTCACTTCGCCAGCCAAAAGGATCGCGCTCATGAAGCTGATGGCCGAATATCAAATTCCAGTGATCGAAGACGGCTTTAACGAGGAGCTCCGCTATTCAAGCTCGCACGCTTTGCCTTTAATGGCGATTGCAGGACGGGGAAACGGGGTCATTTACCTCGGCAGCTTCTCCAAGGTGTTGTTTCCCGGTCTGCGGGTAGGCTGGGTGCTGGCCGACAAGCAGCTGATCGATTATCTGGAAAGCATCAAGCGGGCGAGAAGCATTCATACCTCCACGATCGACCAGGCGATTCTGTACCAATACCTGCATAACGGCCATCTCGATAAATATTTGAAGAGAGCCCGTTCCGAATACAAGAAGAAATACGAATGGACCCGGCAATGCTGTGTAAAATATTTGCCTGACGCCAGATTGTCGGGGGATGGCGGGCTTCATCTATTCCTGGAATTTGCTCCGGAGTTTGATACGCATGAGCTCCTGGAGAGCTGCTCGGAGCAAGGGGTTGTTTTTACACCTGGGGATATGTTCTATACCGACGGCGGCGGCCGAAATACGATGCGCATCGGGTTCTCAAGAGTGAGCCTGGAGGATATCGAAGAAGGGCTGCGCATCATAGGGGAAACGGCGCGGAAAATAGCCCGAAAATTAGCTTGATATTCAGACAGCAGGCCGTCATCCGAAATTCGGAAAGAGACAACAAAAAACGGGGAGGAAGCAACATGAAGATAGGCGTGATTATGGGAGGCAGTTCATCGGAGCGGGAAGTTTCACTGATGACTGGTCAAGAGATGCTGGCTAACCTGGAACCGGTCAAATACGAGGGGATAGCCATAGAGATTGGGCGCCTGGAGGAATTGGCGGATCAGGTCCGGGACATTGACTTTGCCCTGCTCGCTCTGCATGGAAGCTATGGGGAAGATGGAACCGTGCAGGCTGCTTTGGAGGCATTGGGAATTCCCTATTCAGGAAGCGGCGTGTTCTCCAGTCATTTATGCATGGATAAACATCTGTCCAAACAGAAGCTGCGGGCAGCTGGAATCGCAACGCCGGATTGGCTGCTCTTAAAGGACGTCGAGGAACAGGAGGAACATCTGGCAGAGGAAGTCAGGAAGCTTGGCTATCCAGTGTTCGTGAAGCCCAATACAGGGGGCTCAAGCGTGGGTGCTTTGCCTGTTACGGATGAAACTTCGCTTCTGCTGGCGGTCCGGCAGGCTTTGGAATGGGATTCATCCGTCTTAATTGAACAGTTCATCCCAGGGGACGAAATCACCTGCTCCATTCTGGGCGGGGAATTGCTCCCGGTTCTGGGTATTCGTCCTCAAACAGCCGGATGGTTTGATTATGAAGCCAAATATCAGCACGGCGGGGCTGAGGAGGAGGTCATTGTGCTGCCGGAGGAAATAGCGGCACAAGTGCAAACAACCGCACTGGAAACCTATAGTCTCCTGCAGTGCGGTGTTTATGCCCGTATTGATATGATGCTAAAGGATGGCATCCCTTATGTGCTTGAAGCCAACACGCTGCCCGGCATGACGAAGACCAGCCTGATGCCCAAAAGCGCAGCCGCAGCCGGTATCGGCTTCACCCAATTGCTTGACCGGATTATCGAGCTGTCGATTCGTGAACGAAGCGAGGGCGAGGCAGGCAGGCTGACAAAGCCGGTTTAAACGGCTTTGCCTTTCTTTTTCCCTAGCAGCAGCAACGGATAAAACAAAATTCCGACAACAATCAGAGCCAAACCCAGCAGGAACGTCTTCAGATCAGCTGTCCCCGCTATAATCACCCATAAGGAATAAATGGAAGCCAGGCCTGCAATAACTCCTTCGGTCCACCGTTCTTGTAGGCGTAAATACGTTTCCCCGATAAGGGTCAGCTTCAGATGATAAACGGCGGCAATCAGGTAAGGCACCAGATACGCGAGTGTTGCAATATAAATGATGAAATCAAAGGCGGCCGAAAGGGAGCTTGAAAGGGTCGACAGCAGCAGGATTTGTCCCAGCACGTTAGAGATCCATAAGGATACCTTCGGCATGCCGCTGCTGTTCTCTTTGGAGAAAGACGGCAGGAAAACGCCCAGCTTGGCTGCCTGGAATGGCACCTCGGCGCTGAGCAGCACCCAGCCTACGGTCGAGCCCAGCAGGCTGATCAGGCCAAGCCCGGCCAGCCATTTGCCGCCTACACTGCCAAGCACGGCGGAAATCCCGTCCACGAGCGGGTTCTGGGAAGCGATCAGCTGCTCCTGCGTCAGCAGGCCCATCGTAAGCAGGCTGATGCCGACATACAGCACCAAAGAGATCAGTAGGCCGGCAATCGTGGCGCGGCGAATATCCTGCTTGCGGCGGGCTCTGGCTGCAAATACCATCGCCGATTCGACGCCGATGAAAGCCCAAAGCGTGGCCACAGCAGCCCCGTTGACCTGGGAAAGCAAGCCGATGCTCGCGCCGCTTTCGCTCGTACGGGGTGCAACAAACGGCCCGATGTTGCTCTGCTGAAACGCAAACAAAGCAATGACAATAAACAAAACAAATCCGATTACCTTGGTTGCGGTCGCTATAAAGTTCAAGCGTCCTGCCCCTTTGATGCCATGGAGGCAGATGGCATGTGTCCCCCACAGCAGCACGGAACAGACGATAAAGCTCAGTACGTTACCAGCCTGTAAAGACAGGCTGCCGATGGTCAGCCATATCTTATCACTGGTAAGCACCGGGAAGAAGGTGGACAAATAGCTGGTAAATGTGGTGATTACTGCCACAAAACCGGCGATATTGCCGACCCAATACCCCCAGGTAGACATAAATCCGGCCAGAAGAGAGCCGTGCGATCCAGCGCGAAAAAGTTCCTTCGCATAAATCTGCGGTCCGCCGCTGAGTTCGGGCTTGCGCACGGCCAGGCTGCCGAAGACGAGCGCCAGCATGAGAACACCGAACCCGGTTGCAGCCCAAGCCAGCAGGACTCCGGCCGGACTGGCCGCTTCCGCCAAGGAGCGGGGAAGCATAAAAATACCGGAACCGACCATATTCCCTATTACGAGGGCGGTCAGGACCCAGAAGCCTAATTTGTGTCTGGACATGTTGTACAAAAACTCCTTTAAGTTAAAATGATTATAATTTCGTGAATCACCAGATGAACCGACAAGTAATAATCATACACTTTCTTCTGGTAAAGCACCAGAGCAAATTTCAACCTTTTTTCATTTAGCCGAACCATATAGAACCACGACTGCCGACAATCCGGCGGTTTGTGGTTCTTTTCGTCTTCGCAGCCCCTGTGTCATGATGGACTTAAGCGAAAGTCAAAGACGAACAAGAAAAGAGACAGGAAGTGAATGAGAACGATGGGAATGCAAATGGTAAAAGAGATGAGTACAGCGGCGGTGCCGAGCGGAGCCAGCACTTCTTTTCACCGGGATACCTGGGTAGAAGTCGATCTTGACCATATTGCCTGGAATATAGCTCAAATCCGAAAGCAGCTGCCGGAAGAGACATCCTTCATCGCTGTAGTTAAAGCTAACGCTTATGGACATGGAGACGTCGAGGTTGCGGCAACTGCTATGGAGGCCGGAGCCTCTTATCTTGCCGTAGCCTTTCTGGACGAAGCACTGGCTTTAAGAGATAAGGGCATTACAGCGCCGATTCTCGTTCTGGGGGCGGCCCGGCCGGAGGACGCTCCTTTGGCCGCTGCTCAGAGCATCACGTTAACGATTTTTCAAAAGGAATGGGTGGAAGAAGCGCGTATGCACCTGCATGACAAAGAACGGCTGAGCGTGCATGTGAAAGTCGATACCGGCATGGGCCGGATCGGCATTCGTAGTTCGGAAGAACTGGCCGAAATTGAAGCCCTTTT
Organism: Paenibacillus physcomitrellae; assembly: GCF_002240225.1. Taxonomy (NCBI): domain Bacteria; kingdom Bacillati; phylum Bacillota; class Bacilli; order Caryophanales; family Paenibacillaceae; genus Paenibacillus; species Paenibacillus physcomitrellae. Next base: position 583,033 of record NZ_CP022584.1, read on the forward strand.
GCAGTCGGACGACAGATGGGAATGGGAAGGCATCTACACCCATTTTGCAACGGCTGATGAGCCGGACACTTCTTATTTTGAGCGGCAGCTTGGCTTATTTCAGGAGATGCTGAATGGGTTAACAAGACAACCGAAATGGATTCACTGCAGCAACAGTGCGGCCGCCTTGAGATTTCCGAAAGCCCGGTTTAATGCGGTAAGGGTCGGCCTGTCCATGTACGGTATCGCTCCTTCCAGTACCGTTCAGCAGGAGGCAGCGCTGCCTTTAAAAGAAGCTTTCTCCCTGCGTACAAAGCTGATACACGTCAAGAAGATGCCAAAAGGTGAAAAGATCGGTTACGGGGCTACCTACGAAACTCAGGAGGAGGAGTGGATCGGCACCCTGCCGATCGGGTACGCGGATGGCTGGATTCGCAGGCTGCAGGGGCAGGAAGTGCTGGTGGACGGAGTACGCGCTCCTATTGTAGGGAGAATCTGCATGGATCAATGTATGATCAGGCTGCCAGCTCAGGCAGCAGTTGGAACAACAGTAACCCTGATTGGACATGCGGACACTTCCTTCATTCCGGTGGATGAAATTGCCGGGAAGCTTGAGACGATTGCTTACGAGGTTCTATGCCTAATAGGCAGCCGGGTACCGCGGATTTATAAGCGTACTCTCTTAGCATCATCTGTTCATGTATGATCTGTCCTTGTATGATCCGTTCTTACATGATTGCTTCCTGCATGATCTGTACTGTAAAAGAACATAATACTTCTCGATTGGATGAACCAGGCAAGTAGATTTCTGGCTTGATATTTCTAAAACTTGATGAAGGAGACTAACGATTTATGGCACAAGTTCTATACATCACGGCCCACCCGAACGATCATCACAGCTCCTACAGCCTGGCTGTAGGCAAAGCTTTCATTGAAGCTTACCGCGAAGCCAATCCAAACGACGAAGTTGTTCATGTCGATCTGTACAAAGAGTCGATCCCTCAAATTGATGCGGATGTGTTCGCTGGCTGGGGAAAGCTGAGATCCGGCTCCGAATTTGACCAGCTGAGTGCGGACGAGAAAGCCAAAGTCGGCCGCCTCGGCGAGCTTGTCGATCAGTTTGCTGCTGCCGATAAATACGTATTTGTTACGCCGATGTGGAACTTCTCTTATCCGCCGGTTGTGAAGGCTTATATTGATTCCATTTGCGTAGCGGGAAAAACGTTCAAATATACGGAAAATGGTCCGGTCGGACTGCTGGGCGGCAAAAAAGCACTGCACATCCAGGCGAGCGGTAGCGTTTATTCAGAGGGTCCGATCGGTGATCTCGAAATGGCCCACCGCCATTTAAAAGTGGTGATGAGCTTTATCGGGATTCCAACTCTCGAAGGGTTATTTGCGGAAGGGATGGCCGCCATGCCGGACAAAGCGGAATCCATTAAGCAGCAAGCGATTGAGCGGGCGCATCAGCTGGCCAAAACTTTCTAACCTGAACCAAGGAGGCTTTCAAATGAACATTCAGAGAGCGCAGGAAATTGTCTCTTCTCCCGAAATGATCAGTGTAACCTGTGAAGGCGCACAGATTTACATTCAGCATGTGGACGAGCAGCGTGAGACGGCGCGGGTTTTTCCGGTCGGCAGACCGCAGGAAGAACGTGATGTGCCAATTAATATGTTAGAGGAACAAGGTTAAATCAGAAGTGAAGAATAGGCTCTTGAATAAAATACGCTAAGTAAACAAGCGCACCCGAGGAATTTTTCGGGTGCGCTTGTTTATTTGTCTGTCTGGTAATTATTAGGTAATGGTCCCGCGCTTGTTGTATTTCATTCTTCCTTCGCTATAATAAACTATTGTGATTTGTCAGAGTAAAACGTTTAAATTGCGGCTTTTTATAAATTACTGATTGCTTTTGAACAAATACGTTTATGTGGTTTGTAGGTAACTGGTAAAATGGTAAGATCCAAAACGCTTGTTATAAGCGGAGCAAGGAGATGGTTGGATGGAAGGTGATTCCAAGATGCATATCCTACTGGTTGATGAGGATCCCAAATCTCTTCTTACCCTGCGGGCTATTCTTGGGGATGATGCCTATCAGCTGGTTTGGGCCAAAACCGGGGAAGAAGCTCTTGCCGAAATTCTTAAGTACGACTTCGCAGCTATACTACTGGATTTGAACGGGGCTGAGCAGGAAGACTTTGAAACCGCCAGAATCATGAAATCCGGAGATCGAACACAGTATGCTCCTATCGTATTTCTGACATCGGGCGATTTAGAACTGCAGGAAGTTTTAAAGCGGAATACACTTAATAGCTCGGACTATTTGATTAAGCCTTTCTACCCGATCAACGTAAAGGGGAAAATCGACAGGCTTACCGAGCTGCACCGGGCTAAACAGACGATCCGGCGGCAGAACGAAATTTTGAAAGAGATGAAAGAGGAAACGGAGCGGCTAAACAAGCAGCTTTCCGCTGTCTCTCACGAGCTTCGGGAATCCGAAGTTTTGCTGAACGTAGTGGCAGAATCTACGATCGACTCCATTCTGATCTTAGATGAGCAGGGGCATATTCTGAGGGGAAACCGTGCGCTGCAAGAAATGTTCCTCTATTCGGAACAGGAGCTGCTGGGCGCTTCTGTTGATTTATTATTGACCGTCAACAATCCCCAAACCAACCCGTTTCATTCCGCATTTGATCAGCTTGTGAGCTCGACAGGCCGGCTGCCGGTAGAAGTTACGGCCGTTCGAAAGGACGGGAAGACTTTCCCGGCACAGATGCTGAGCGCTGCCAGGGTGACCGGCAGGACAAATTTTATCGTGTGTACGATCCGGGATTTAACCCAAAAGAAAAAGTCAGAGCAAATGATCACTCATCTGGCTTATCACGACCGGGTGACCGGTCTGCCTAATCGTTCTTCGTTTCTGGAGCATATGCATGCGCAATTAAGTCAATCCAAACAGGAGAACCAAACCTTCGCTCTTCTCTACCTGGAAATTGATCGCTTCAAGTTTATTAATGATTCTCTGGGGCACAAGATCGGCGATCTTCTGCTTCAGCAGGTTGCCAAAAGGCTCGAGGGGAACATGCGGGAGGAAGACTTCATTGCCTGTGTAGGCGGAGACGATTTTAACATCGTCCTCCCGAGCACCAACCGTGAACAGGCGATTGTGATGGCTGAGAACATCATGAAATCGTTCAAGCAGCCTTTCCACGTCGATTCTTATGAATTATATATGACGACCAGCATTGGCATGAGCATATTTCCCTTTGACGGGGAAGAAGTGTTCAGTTTGGTCAAAAATGCTGAAACCGCCTTACACCGGGCGAAGGAACAGGGGAAGAACTGCTTAAAGCTGTATCATTCCGGCATGAATATCCAGTCTTACCGGGCGCTTATTCTTCAAAATGATCTTTGGAAAGCGAACGAACGTCGGGAGCTTTCGCTTTATTATCAACCCAGACTGGACCTTGTGACCGGTAAAATAACGAGCGTTGAAGCTCTTATTCGCTGGAACCATCCCAACTGGGGGCTTATTTTACCCTCTGAATTTATCCAGATTGCAGAAGAAACGGGGCTTATTGTCGAGATTGGAGACTGGGTGCTCAAGACGGCGTGCGCTCAAATCCGCAAATGGAAGGCCACCGGGTTCCCCAAGCTGAAGATGTCGATCAACTTCTCAGCTCAGCAATTTATGCAAAGAGACTTTGTTGAGAAGCTCAAGGAAATTTTGCATGACACGGGCGTTACGCCGGATGAACTGGAATTGGATATAAGCGAGGATACCTTGACGGAAGGAATTACACAAATCCTGAATCAGGTTCGGAGCATGGGGATTACGATCAATATTGATGATTTTGGCGCCGGATACGCCTCCCTGAATCATTTGATTCATTTCCCCAAGGATACCTTAATGATTGACAGGTCGATCATTCAAAGAATTTCCCAGAAGTCCAGGGAAAGCATCACGATGGTTTCCGCGATCATCACGCTGGCCGGCAGCCTGAAGATGTCTGTGATTGCCCAAGGCGTTGAAACCGAGGAACAGCTTTCTATTTTGAGAGATTTGGGCTGTAAAGTCATTCAGGGTTATCTATTTTGTCCCCCTGTACCTTTGGAAGAGCTGGAAACCTTCATAGAGAAATATAACAAGCAAAGTCATGAAGCGACAGGGCATTATTTCCATCCGCGGAACCCGAATGCAGCGCTGCAGGCTGAAGAAAAGAACCCGCTTTATTCCCGGGATCTGAACCAGACCATTATTAAAACAGCCATCACTCGAACCAAAGAACGTTATGGCATTTCAGCCCGGGAGTCTGAGGTGCTTGAACTTCTGGTTGAGGGGTTATCCAATCGTGAGATTTCAGACAAGCTGTTTATCAGTGAACACACCGTAAAGAACCATATCTCCCGAATCTTCCAGAAATTAAATGTAACGGACAGGATTCAGGCTATGTCCTATGTGAACCAGGCCTGCATGGAAGAAAGCCAACGTTTAGGCTTAAACCGGTCAGGTCTATAAATAAAAATAATTCCTGCGCATCATCTCCCCCGTATAACGGCCCTTAGTGGCCGTTTTTTTCTTAGGAAAAAAAGACTAATACATTAGTAATATATTCCTAGTTTCATTTATTTTATTAAGAAGACAAGCTGATAGTTTCTTATCGAATTTAGGAAGATAATGACAACTAATAAGAGAGTTACAAATTAAAGATAAAAATTTAACGGTTAAATCATTTAGGGGGAAGTCTCATGAAAACGGAATTGAATCTTGGTTTGCAAATCGATCTGCTGGAAGGTTATATACGGTCTATTCTATCTGAAATCGGTGAGAACCCTGACCGTGAAGGCTTGCTAGATACTCCGAAGCGGGTTGCCAAGATGTACCGTGAAGTATTCGCAGGTGTAGGCGTAGATCCGGATACGGCGCTAACGACCACTTTTGAAGAAGATTACGAAGGAACGATTATCGTTAAAGATATCACCTATCATACATTCTGTGAACATCATCTTATTCCCTTTTACGGAAAAGCGCATATAGGCTACATCCCTAACGGAAGAATAGTAGGTTTAAGCAAGTTCGCAAGATTGGTAGAGCTGGTTTCGGCCCGCCCGCAGGTTCAAGAAAGAATGACTTCGCAAATTGCTGCGTCCATTCTAAATGTACTAAAGCCAAAGGGAGTGATCGTTTCGGTCGAAGGCACTCACCTGTGCATGTGCGCGAGAGGAATCAAGAAGCCTGGAACTATTACGGTGACTACGGTGAAGAAAGGCCTCTTCGCGGAAAATGATGCCCTTTGTGCAGAATTCGAGCGTTCTTTAACCCGTTAGAAGAACCAACCGATGGTCATTTGATTATAAAGGAGCGGTAACGAATGCTTTATCTGTCCAGGCAGCTCGATTTCTCAGCCTCTCATGTCTACCGGGTCGCTGAGTGGGGCGAAGAGGAGAACCTGCTGGTATTCGGCAAATGCAGCAACATCCATGGCCATGGCCATGATTACAAGCTGGAAGTCGTCGTTAAAGGACTGCTGGATGAAACAGCCGGGATTGTGGTTAATACGACAGAGATCAAACAGATCGCCGGTTCTTTTCTTCACAAGGAACTGGACGGTAAATTTCTGAACCGTGAGCATGTTTATTTTCAGGAGCATATGCCAACCACGGAGAATCTCGTTCAATATATTTGGGAGTCGCTGGATCACCGGTTTCCGGGATGCGAGCTCCACCAAATTCGATTGCATGAAAATCATTATTTAAGCGCTGAAAAGGAGAGGGATTCCTTGCTTAAGCTAACCAGAAAATATCATTTTTGCGCCTCCCACCGTTTGCATAGCCCTAATCTGACTCTTGAGCAAAATCAGCAGTTGTTTGGGAAATGCAACAATCCCAACGGCCACGGCCACAACTACTACCTTGATGTGACGGTGGAAGGTGAACCGGATCCCGTAACCGGTATGGTACTGAATCTTGCCGAGCTGGATCAGATCGTAGAAAGCATCGTGTTGGAGAAGCTTGATCATAAAAATTTAAATCTGGATACGGAAGAATTCAAAGATGTAAATCCGACTTCCGAGGTTGTGGCCATGGTCATTTACGGCATGCTAAAACCTCATCTGCCTCAGCTCTGCCGGATTGGACTTTGGGAGACGGACAAGAACTATTTTGAATACTGGGGCCCGGAGGGACAACATGTTTGATTATCATCTGGATGAACAGTTAAGGAACAAAACGATTGCCATTACGGGAGCAAGCAAAGGAATCGGCAGAGAGACGGCCCGGATTTTAAGCCAGATGGGGGCCAACCTTGTGTTAGGAGCACGGACTCAGAGCGAGCCTGGCCCGCTTGCTGACGGCTGCCAATCTGGGCCTTTATGGGTAGAGCTGGACGTAACCTCTGAGGAATCCATTGCGGAATTCACGAACAAAGCGGTCTCAAGATTCGGGAAAATCGATGCTCTGATCAATTGCGCGGGAGTCGGCGTATTCGAGCCAATCCTTTCGTTGTCCACGGAAGACTTTGACCGCATGCTGTCCGTTAATCTGCGCGGGACTTTTCTGATGAACAAATATGTAGGTCGGCATATGGTCCAGAACGGACAAGGTAAAATCATTAATTTGATTTCGATCGCCGGTACAACAGCTTTACCTGGCTGCGGAGGTTATTCGGCTTCCAAATTCGGTCTGCTCGGCTTATCCAGAGTGATGCAGGCCGAGCTCCGCGGTCAAGGACTGGAGGTCATTTCAGTGCTGCCGGGTGCTGCCGCCACCTCTTTCTGGGATCAGATGGAGAACACTCCGAATCCCGAACAAATGATCCCCTCCGAATCGCTAGCTAGACATCTTATCTATCTGTTAGGCCAACAGAAAGGGGCATTTGTAGACGAAATCACTATCATGCCGACTTTAGGAATTTTGTAGGAGGCTGCCAATATGTTATGAAAACTTTCCTGCATAAATTAATTGGCCGAGGCGAGCCTGACATCAATACGCAGATGCCTGCTCAACCGGATTTCTCTCCATCGTTATATGAGCATCACAAGCAAGCGCTGATCAGCTGGATAGCGAACCGTCTGCGGCAGCTTCTCCCTTTGGAACAACAGGATCAAGGGGGACTGAATGAGTATGCCGTTCGTATGTATCGCTGGCTGGAGAACGGGATGGATGTTTATCTGAAAATTAGAGGGATGAATTTAAGCGGTCCTTATACGGAAGCCTTATTAGCCGTATATGAAGAAATTAAGGAAGTTTCTTATCTCTTCACTTCCAAGAAAAACGCCGAGCTGTCCAAATCAGAATTTGATATTGAGGTTTGGGAAGTCTACCGAAATGTCATTTACGCGGCCACGCAGCAAAAATTCCTGCTGGTACAGGAAGATGAGCTTCTTCCTTACAAGCTAGGCGATTTGATCTACGAGGCCCCCATCAAGGAACGGTCGGATATTCCTAAAGCCCGCCAGAAGGCAAAAGAATGCCTGCTTGGCATCGGCCAGCCCCTTCCCCGGGTCATGAACGAAATTCTGCTCATTTCCGAAGCCATTACCAATGTACTGAAGCATGCCTGCGAAGGAAGCTTGAGCATTTATAACATGCCCTCGGCTATTCACGTCTGCATCACGGACAGGGGACCTGGTTTTGAACTGAAGCTGCTTCCTTATGCCGTTTTGATGGAGGGATACTCTACCAAAAATTCATTGGGGCAAGGATTTACCCTGATGATGAAGATGGCAGACCAGATGCTGCTGGCAACCTCTGATAAGGGGTCGACAATCATTCTTATCTTCCATGAAGAAGGTGTAAAACTTGAGAACTCCGTTTAATGTGGATGAAGTAATCAACCGAACCCTGCGAACTTCTGTTTTGATCGACGCTTTCTGGGATCGGTGGATTGTTCATGGATTTCCTTATGCCGAAATCGAAGCTGTCAGAAGCAAGCTTCACACTTTGCAGAACTGGACCCAAGTTTGGTCTACGTTAGCCGCCAAACAGGAGAAGCTGGCGCAGCAGCTGAAAGAACAACATTTCCTTACTGAAGCAGATAAGGTCTATCGCACGGCTTCTCTGACCTATAATCTGCTGCAATGGATTTATCCCGAACGAAATGAAGACAAAATGAAAGCCTATAAGTCCTGTACCCGGCTTTTCCGTTTAGCAGATGAATGTTCCGAGATAGAAACCCGCTATGAAGCCATCGAAATCGAGGGTGTTTTATGTCCGGGAAGAGTCCGGCTGCCGAATGATCCGATTGGCTGCGTCATTATTGTTAATCCTATTGATTCTACCAAAGAGGAACTTTACCAGTATGAGCTGGATTTCCTGGATCAAGGGTTTGTTACAGTCAGCTTTGACGGGCCTGGACAAGGCGAAACCTATATTTCAAATGGCTTAAGAGGAACGAAGGATCGCTGGGAAATGTTTGTGAATCTTGTTATAGAATATGCGGCCAAACAGTTTCCAAAGCTGCCCCTTAATTTGTTTGGTACAAGCCTCGGAGCCTCTTGGGCCATTTACGGCAGCTGCCATCCATTCATTTATAAAACCGTGGCAGTCAGTCCGGCAGTTGAATTCGATCGTCTCCAGCTTCCGGGTTACTTTCTTGAGCGCATGGATTGCTCCTGCACGCTGGTACCTGAGAAACGGGCAATTCCGAACTTCAAAGAGCTGCACTTCCGGTCGCCGGTATACCTTTTCCATGGTGGAAAAGATTTGATGGTGCCAGGCAAAGATATAAATGATTTGTTTCATCGTCTGCCGAAAGGAAAAAAGTGGATGGCTTATGAGGATGAAGGGCATTGCTGCAATTATAAGCTTGGCGAGATCAGAAGAGAAGCATCCAGATGGTTCTCGGGGGAAGGGGAGGAAGCGAAGTCATGATGACTTCGAAAAGCTCGCTGCAGCAGCAATTTCTACTTCGTGTATTCATTGTCCTGCTTGTCATTATTCTGCTATCCGGGGTCACTCAATTCTATCTCATTCATCGGCAGATCGACCGGGAGACACAGAATCAGGCCAACCAGGCCGCAAGCAGCTTGAATAATGGTGTTGAGGAAACCTTGCTCGCTTCCGAATCGATTGAACACCAAATTGACCTGAAGCTGGTTGCTTATGCCAAACATATTGCCGTATTACTGAAGGGGAAAAAGATGGACAGCCTCTCCTCAGATGAGCTGCTGAACATCAAACAGGAGCTCAATATTACAGGCTTTACGGTCTTTGAACCTAAAAACGATGACATCGTTGGCGTAGCTTCTACAGATCCAAACGAAATCGGGTTCAGCATGAAGCAAATCGGATTTTATGAAGCCGGACAACTGCTGCTGTCAGGCGGAAAACCGCCGATTCCGGGAGCCACGCTGATTGAGAACAATATGGTGGTGCTTCCGACCGCTCAATCAGCCAGTCATAATGAGGATCCAAGCTTCTATAAATATGCTTATTATCATCCTCCGGGAACCGATTATGTGATCAATCCCTTTATTGAAGCGAATGAAGTCAATCAATTTACGGAAACAAGCGGTCCGGATGCCTGGATCACGAAGATCATGAAAGAAAACCCCTATTTGGTCGAAGCGGCTGTTCTGACGCCCAAGGTGTTTGCGGATCCAACTTTGGAGGAGAAGCTGTATCCTCCTGTAAAGAAAGTCGTGAATGGAAGCTTCAGCTACCAGACGGAATCCGATTTGGTGAAGCTCAAGTCCATGGCCAAGCAGCCGGTCAAGCAAAGTTTTGTTGAAACCGTTGAAGGAAAAAAGCTGTATAAGCTGTTTGTTCCGATCGAGTCGGATCAGGTCATTTATATTGCGCTGGACTATGGGAAGATAAGCAAACCGCTTTACCGGCATTCGTTGATTTCTTTGTTATTTGGTTTGCTTTCGCTTATCGCGTTGTTTATGCTGACAGCCCGCTTCTTCTCACAAATTTATAAATTTATACAAAAAATCATATTGCAGATCAAGCAGTTGGAACAAGGAGATTTGACGGCCAAGAGCAGTCTTCAAGATAAAGGAGAGCTGGGCGATTTATCCAGCTCGGTTAACGCGATGGCGGATTCCCTCCATCAATTTTTGGCATCTACACACGAAAAGGCAACGCTGATGCAGAGAGTGGCGTTTATTCTGGAAGCTGAAGCGGATCAATCAGTGGAAAAGGCCTTAACCATGTCCATTAACGCAACCGCCGAAGCAAGAGGTTCGATTGACGAGATCGAGTTCTTCCTGAATCAGGTCAAGGAAAGCCTGGAGCTCAAGGCGGGACATGCCGAAGTACAGCCTTTGATTGAACAAATTGACGAGATCCGCCAGATCTTCAGAGACAAAACGAATAACGCCACCTTGATTTCGATTACGTTGTCCGATCTCTTGAAATCCCTGCACGGACAGTCCAGTGAGCTTTCAGGCTTGTCCCAGTCGCTGCTCCGGCAGCTGGAGAAATTCACTTATCATAAATAGTTTTAACATTCCAGCCGTGATCATCTTCGGCATAAACATGGAGGGTCAAAAGATGACTTTGAAAGTAGAAACTACTATTAAGGAATCCGTATTTACGATCATCCTTAAAGGACTTATTGATTATTCAACGGTTGACGAATTCAATTCATTTCAGGTTCCGGAGAACGTGTCGAGAATAATCGTCAGCTTTAAAGAAGTAGATTTTATAGATTCTACAGGTATAGGTTCGGTTCTTACGCTTATTCATTTTGCCAGCGACCACGACATTCAAGTAGAATTTGTAGATTTGGATGACAGCACGCGGGAACTGTTTGAAACGATAGGGGTATTTAAAGTTATGGAGGCTCTTTTAAAGGAGGGGCGTTAACAATGTTGGGTTCTGATACGGCGTCTCATATCCGTCATGAAAATGACCCCGATTATACGACTCTGCTTAGAGAAATTCAACTGGCAAGGAATATTCAGAGGAAGCTTCTCAACGGTGAAAGACCTCCGCTGAGAAGCGGTGAAATTTCCGGAATCTCCATTCCTGCAAGAATGATAGGGGGAGACTACTTTGATTTCTATCCGCTTGATAACGGTAAGATCCGCTTTATTATCGGAGATGTCATGGGCAAAGGAATCCCCGCCGCGATGCTGATGATTCTGACCCGGGGAGCCTTTCGAAGCGCTGCCGGGTCTGCTGGAAGCCCTGGAGAAACCTTAACGGCCATGAACAATGCGATGTATAAAGATTTGCGAATTTTGAACTCCTTTGTTACAGTCTGCTGCGCGGACTGGGATCCCCGTACGGGGCAATTTGTGTACGCAAATGGCGGACATAACTCTCCGATTCTGGTTCGTTCACAGAATAGAACGATGGAGCTTCCTAACCCCAAAGGCGTTATGCTCGGCGGATTGTCCGGTCAGGTTTATATCGAGAACGAAATCTATTTGCAGCAGGACGACCTGATCTTTTTCTATACCGACGGTGTAATAGAAGCTCAAAATCGGGCCAAGCAAATGTACAAAATTGACAGGCTGGTTCCGCTTTTGAAAGAACATGCGGATAAACAGGTTTCTGAAATTGAGTCCATCGTTGTGGAAGAACTGGATCATTATACAGAAGGACTGCCGCAAAGGGATGATATTACCATTGTCATGTTGAAGATGGGCAGACGGCTGAAGATAGGAAGACGTATGTTGGAGTGCCGAATTAAGCGAAACGAGGATGTTTAGCTTAGGAGGAATTGGAATGGGGAATAAGGTTATCGCTAAAGGAAGATCCATTCAGGAAGCCTTGCTTATTGCGCTTGATTTGCTGAGCGCCGATAAACATGAGGTGGATATAGAAATTTTGGAGAATGAGAAGAAAGGGTTACTCGGTTTCCGCAACAAACCGGCGGTAGTGCGGGTCACTTTGAAGGAAACGGATTCCAGCCCCGCTTCTGCTCCTGAAAAACAAGAGAACGCAGATGCAGACTCTTTGCGTGACCCCTTGCGTGACCTGGTTTCTACGTTAAATTTGCAAGATTCGCCGGATTTTGAACAAACAAGCATGTCCGTTCCACACGAAGAGGATTTATCCGGCAAGGTATGGGTGCAAAACGGCTTGCTCTTCAGTAAAGATGCGGAGGATAAATTTCCGGTTATCCAGCCGGGCAAAGGCGTAAAGCTTTATAAGAATGGCCAGATCGTCGAACGGGCAACCGTGATCCATGAAAGAGACCAACTACTGGCTGAAACCGAGGATGAAGAAGTTCAGCCGGTATGGGAGGTCAAAATCTCGGAAGACAAGATGGAAGCCCATTTAAGCGTGAAGCCGGGATACAAGCTGCGCCGCAGCATCCGGGATATGGAACCTTCAAATTTTGTACTTCTCGAAGCCGAAGAGAAGCGGGTTCCCATTCTGCTTGACGATGGCGAGGTTATGCAGAAGCTTCGCGAGCTCGGGATTGTGCACGGGGTTAACTACGCCCAGATCGCCAGCGCCTGCTTAAGCGAAGAAGAGGAAACCTATTTAATAGCCAAAGGCTCTCCGTATTTGGAGGGTAAACAGGGCTACTTTATGCCTTATCAGCAGATGGAGGTTCTTAAAGGGATTAGGGAGCGAGCGGATGGAACGGTGAATTATCGGGATATTCAGGAGTTTCCTTCGGTGGATAGGGGACAGATTATTGGCATCGTAGTTCCCCCTGTGCCTGGTTATCCAGGGGTTACAGTAACCAATGAGCCTTTGTTTCCTCCAGAAGTGTTTCCTTTGCTTCTACAGGCGGGCCATGGGGTTGAGCTGGTCGAAGGCGATTCAAAAGTTGTAGCTCTGGACACCGGACATCCCGACATCAAGCAGTCAGGCCGTGAGGCTAGAATCTCGGTTGTTCCGAAACTGACTATCGTTAAAGATATCAATATGGAGACCGGAAATATCCGCTATATTGGAGAAGTCGAAATCAAAGGTTCCGTACAGGATGGGATGACGGTACAGGCGGACGGGAACCTGATGGTCCGCGGCAATGCGAATATGGCCACGATTATGGCCGGGAAATCGGTCATCATTCAACACAACGTGATATCAAGCGAGGTTACTGCGGGTAAAAGCAATTTGGTGAAGACAGAGCTTCAGGCATCTATGCAGGAATGTGTATTACAAATGAAAAAAATCGTAACAGCCATCCAGCAGCTGTCGCTGGTCTCGGCTTTTAAGGTATCTTCCTTTCAGCGAACAGGGCTGGGGCCGCTGCTGAAAATTTTATATGACGGCAAGTTCAAACAGTTCTCCTCATTAGTCAGTACGCTGGTTCAACAATTAAATGAGCACTCAGCACACCTTGAACCGGAATGGGAAGATCTGAGCAGGAGACTTCACCGCGGATTTCTGACTTTAAATGACTCTATCTTGAAATCGTCTGAAGAGATTAAGCCGATCATTCAGCTTGCTGAGAATCTCATTCAATCTTCTGTGGAGACGGCGGCGGACGAGCTGTTCATTAACGCCGGATTCGTTCAGAACAGTCAAATTTATTCGGCGGGAGACATTTGGGTTACGGGAAAAGGCATTTACAATTCAAAAATGTTTGCACACGGACATGTGAACGTCAAAGGTTACGTACGCGGAGGCGAGATCTTTGCGGCCAAGGGAGTAACTCTTGAACAGGCGGGAACCAAGGGTGGAATCACAACTAAAATTAAGGTGCCGGAAACCGAGAAAATTTATATTAAACTCGCTATGGAAGATACCCTGATTCAAATCGGCAGCCATCACTACAAATTTGTCCAGCCTCACGTCGATGTCACTGCCTCTTTAAGCAGTGAAGGCAGACTTATTATATCTTAAGCGGGGGAGACCGGAGATGTTCAATTACACCCTTACACAGAAAGACTCGTTGGCTACCGTACTTTTATCCGGAGATATGGATATTGACGTTACCGAGATCCTGCAGGAAGACCTTGCGCCGAAGCTTCGCGGAGCAGCATCGATTGAACTAGATTTTAGTCAGGTTGACTTTGTAGATTCATCCGGCATTGGATTGCTGATCACGCTGATTAAGGATTTAAAGGCACAAGGCATAAAAGTGCTGATCCGAAATTTAAGTCCGGAAGTGGAGTACGTCTTCTCCCTGTTGCAGCTGCCGTTAATTCTCGGGGATGACGTATTTGAAACTCCTGCCAAAGCTGGTGAGCAATAATGGAAGAGAAACGCAAATTTCAAAGAACAACGATTGAACCTTTAGATTTGGAGATTGAGGAAATCGAATTTGATTCAGGTAAACGCCTGAAACATGTCATGCTAATTCTGAACGATGTAAGCGAAGAAGGAATCCGCTTTACTTCAGACATCGATATGCAAGAAGGTGAAAGCGTCCGGTTTCATATCCCCAGCCTGGACATTGAATCGTTGGTTCAAGGCAAAGTGGCCTGGAAGAAATCTGAAGGGCAGGGTAAATTTCAGTACGGTATGCATGTAGAAAGAAGCGATTCCAATAAGTGAGAGCAGCCTAAACAACTAAACACCTTAATGGATAATCAGAACAAAACCGCCTCGGAGGAATTGACCTCCCTAGGCGGTTTTTGTTGATTTGGTGACCTTAAAATACCATGTTCGAATGGGATGAATTGTATATTTATCTTAATAATTCCGCAATCTAAACGGGATAACGCAGCTTTGCCAATAATGAAAAAAAGGAGAACAACATGAAGGACAGCCAGCAAAATTCTAAGCCTTCTAATGTCAGCGTTCTTAAGGCCGTTCAAGAGCATTTGAAGAATATGAGTGACCTTAAGCTGCAGAAGCTTGGCGCCCAGGACGAACAAATTCAATTCCTATACTTATCAAGCCTGGCTGATTCGCAAAAAATCAAGGATACCATCATCACTCCCTATTATGAAATGAAGGAGACTGAGGATTATGAAAATTATATGTCCTCGTTTCCGGGCATTCTCGTCCTTTCGGACGCCAGACAGATTGAAGGGAAAATACTCTCCGGCTATGCTGTGATCTCGGTTAATGAGGGAACCCTATACTTATTCGATGCTGCCAGAATTGAATCGACTCCTGTAACGGCAGCCGAAACCGAAGTCATTGTCCAAGGGCCTTCGGACTCCTTTAATGAACAGCTGGACGTGAATTTGAATCTTATTCGTCACCGTTATCAATCCGCTGATTTAAAGGTAGAGACGATGACCATTGGAACTCAGTCCAAAACACAGCTTGCCTTGATTTACGACGACGCCCGGGTAGATCAAAGTGTGCTTGAGGAGACTAGGGTCAGACTGGGAAGTCTTTCTTTGGATATTTTGCAGGGTTCAACCGAGCTTGACCGATATTTGTCCAGCAGCAAATTCAATTTATTTCCTACCACGATCGTGACGGAAAGACCCGACAGAGCCGTGTTTAACCTGTCAGAAGGAAAAATTGTCATTGTAGTGGACACGGACGGTTTTGTTGTCATTCTGCCGGTAATCTTCAATGACTTTTTCACGGCGATGGATGATAAGCTGCTGCCCAAACCGGTAAGCTGGTTCTTGAAGTCGCTCCGTTATCTTGGATTATTCCTTACCGTAACCCTGCCAGCCATATACGTTGCTTTCTCCTCTTACAACACGGATGTCTGGAAAATTCAAATAGCACTGCTTGTGGCAGGGAGCCGAGCCACGGTGCCTTATCCCTCTTTTATAGAAGTGGTTATTATGCTGCTTATGATGGAATTTCTGACAGAGGCGAGCTTAAGGCTGCCTAAGGCGATAGGTTCAACGGCTACCACGGTTGGCGGGCTTATCTTAGGAACAGCAGCTACCGAAGCGGGATTAGTCAGCAATATTATGATTATTCTTGTTTCCGTAGTAGCGATTTCCAATTTCGTTATTCCTTTGAATATGATGGGATTTTCAGTGCGGATTCTGAAATATGGCCTAATCCTTCTGGCTGCCTTGTTTGGATTGGTTGGGATCGTGTGCGGATGTCTGTGGCTTACCATGTACCTTGCCAGTCTGCGAAGCTTTGGCAAACCTTACTTGCGGCTCTTTGGGCTGGACCGTTTAGCGAGTGGAAATACAAATGCGGGGAGAGGGAGGTAATGGTTAAAGAGCGGTATTTTTATTACCTGTTCATGATTAATGCGCTGATTAATATTGTGAATTTTGTACCCAGAGGATTAATCAACTCAAGTTTTGGCGGGGCTATGATGGCTATTGTAATTGCCATTCCCCTAGGTGTGCTGATGACCTTTCTGTTCATCAAAGGCATGAACAAATTTCCGAGCCAATCCCTGCCGGCCGTCTTTAATGCCCATTTCCCCAAAGCAATATCGGCAACCGCGCTGCTTTTATATGCCAGTTTGTGGTTCACAGCGGGTTTGATTACCCTGATTTCTTTCGTGGAGGTGACATTAAGGTACGTCAGTGTGGATGTGGAGCCGACGATGATTATGCTCCTCTTTCTGGCCGTGGTCTGTTTATGCATGCGGATTAATTCAGAATCCCTCTTATACGGCCTGGAAGTCCTGCTGTGCATCAACTTTCCGCTTATTGTATATATCCTCCTTAAGGCGATTCTGCACCCTTATTTCAGCTGGGATGCTGTCGCGGATATCTTTACTCATTCCATAGCGCTCCCTTCCTACAGGGACATTGCAACAGCCACTTTTATTTTCTCAGGATATATCAATATGGCCGTCTTCAATCAGGTATTTAAGCCCTTGCAACTGAAGTACTTATGGTTGATTGGCGTACTGGGGGCTTTGATCCTGCTGACCACCTTTTTGATTCCCATCGGGTTTCTTGGAACTATTAACGTGTACAGGCATGTTTACCCGTGGTTTTCTACGGCGGATGCGCTCCGGACCCAAAACTTTATTATTGAAAGGGTTCTGTTTATTTTCTACTTCAGCTATCTAACCTTATCGCTGAACAGCGCGATTATTCACTGGCATGTGGCTCTGAATCTGATCAAGGGCGCATTTACGTCCCGCAATAAAAAAGAGACAAGAAGCAAATCAGACTGGTGGATTATGGGGATCTTCAGTGCGATTTCCTTATTTGTGCAAACCATCAATCAATTCAAACTGGACCAATTAGGTTTAATGTTTCTATCAGTCCGCTTATGCGGTGAAGCGGCTTTGATCTTAAGTGTATTCATCGCTTACAGAAGGAGCAGGAGAAAGACAGCATGAACAAGTCGAGAACCCCTAATCAAACCAAAGTAATCACAAAGATGGTGTCTCTGCTGGGTGTTCTGCTCTTGCTGATTCCCCTTCAGGGCTGCAAGTTTAAGGATCTGGACCTTAGACTGTTTGTTGTGGCGCTTGGAATAGACAGGTCTGTGGAGCATCCGGAGAAAGTGTCCGTAACCGCTAAAATTGCCATTCCGCTCGGAGATCCTAAACAATTTGATGAAAAGACGCAGTATTTGACCGAAGAATCGGTTACCATAGCCGAGGCTTTAAGGAAAATGAAGTCTCGTTTAGATAAAGAGCTGGACTTTGGCCATTGTAAGGTGGTGCTATTAGGTGAAAGCTTTGCCAGGGAAGATATCAGGCAAGCTGCAGATTGGCTGGCGCGAAGAAGGGATATTCAGCTTCTAGTCTTTACAGCCGTAGCCCGCCCTTCGGCGAATGAGGTTCTTCATGTCCAGCCTGTATCGGAGAGATTGTCCGGTAACTCGCTGCTTCTTGCGTTAAGCAAAGACGGGACGGAATCCCCTTTTATCGTAGGTCCGACTTTCTCCTATGAGCTTGGAAGAAGAATGCAGGAGATCGGCCTCGATCCGATCATGCCTTTGGCGGAAACGAAAGGGAAAGATGGGTTAGATATCGATAAAGCCTATATTTTTGATAAGCAAAAAGCCGTACTTGCTCTAAATACGGACGAAACGCGAATCTATAATATTTTGAAAGAGCATAACCTGATAACAAGCCTTGATCTGAAATTCAAAGGGAACCAGACTGCTTACTCCTTTAGCCGGAGTCATTCTTCCTTCAGCATCAAAGAGAAAGCGGATGGTAGACCTTATATCCGTTATAAAATCAAGATCCAGGCTTCTATTGAAGAAGATGAACGCAATACGATCATAACTGAAGCCGTTCTAAAAGAGATGTCAGCGGCGGCCGAGCAGCAGCTCAACACTCAGGTTAAAAGCGTACTTGAAAAAATCCAAAAGAGCGGTACAGATCCTTTAGGCTGGGGACTTCGATATAGGGCAAGACATTGGGGAAGTTTAGAGGCGGAGAAACGTGCCTGGGAAGACATGTATGCGCAGCTCGATTTTGAGGTTGAAACCCGGATTAATATGAAATATACCGGGATGATCCGCTAGCAGGAGCGCGAAGATGAGCAGCTGCTATAATTAAGGTCCATTAAAGGTTTCTGATGTATGATCAGGACAGGACATTTAAAGAGGGGCTGTAAGAATGAGAATATTAATCGTAGAAGATGAGGTGAATTTGGCGGAGGCGCTTTCGCAGATCCTGAAGAAACAGAATTATTCAGTGGATACGGCGTACGACGGGGAGGAAGGGCTAGACCATGCGTTGACCGGCATTTATGATCTGCTGCTGCTGGACATCATGCTTCCTGGCATGGACGGGATCAGCCTGCTCAAAACGATCCGTGCCCAAGGCATCCAAACGCCCGTCATTCTTCTGACCGCCAAAGGAGAAGAACCCGATAAAATCGCCGGCCTGGATTATGGAGCCGATGATTATGTTGCTAAACCTTTCTCCACAGGCGAGCTGCTTGCCCGCATCCGGGCGGCGCTGCGCCGGAAAGGAGAGGTCGTGCAGGAAGACACGCTGAAATTCGGAGATATTGAGCTGAATACGGCCCATTTGAAGCTGACCTGCCGAAACAAGGAGCTGAAGCTGATTTTAAAGGAAAGCGAGCTGCTGGAGCTGTTGATTACGAGAAAGCAGGCGGTCTCGTCGAAGGAGCAGATTATCGAGAAGCTTTGGGGATTCGACTCGGAAGCCGAACACAACAATGTGGAAGTCTATATCTCTTTTCTGAGAAAAAAACTGGCCTTCCTTCAGGCGTCGGTCCGAATTAATACGATTCGGGGCGTTGGCTACGTATTGGAGGAGATCTCCTGATGTTTAACCGACTTCGCAACCGGTTTCTTCTCATGAATATGGTCATTATCTCTTTCATTATGCTGGTAGCCTTCGCAACCATTTATACCATCACATATCAAAATGTCCGCCGGGACATCGACAACCAGCTGCATCAGGTTGCCGACACGGCCCGGATCGACAGAGGTATGGGGCCAAAGAACGGTGAAGCCGGAGGTGGAGGCGGCCCGTCCGGGCCTTTGCCTCCCGGCAAAGGAGACAACGACAATTTCCGGGTCCGATCGGTGTTTTTTGAACTGCGGACCGACAGCCAGTGGAATATTACGGATACGAATTCGCGTTATGACATGGATGAGGATTTCTACCAGTCGGTTGTGCAAATTGCATCGGCTCATCCCAAGGATTCTGGCCGTTTCACCCTTAGCGGGACACGCTGGGCTTATGGCGTCTTTAAAAGTCCAACGGGCTATGATCTGATCTTCATGGAGGTTAGCTCCCAGCAAAAGATATTGACCAATCTCATCTACACCTTTTCCGCAGTAGCGGTGGTGATGCTGATTGTGATCTATTTTGTCAGCCGGTATTTTGCCGGCCGTTCGATCGCCCCGGTCAAAGAAGCATTCGACAGGCAAAAACTGTTTATTGCCGACGCATCGCACGAACTCAAGACGCCGCTGGCGGTCATTAACACCAACGCTGACGTTTTGCTAGCCAACAGGGAGGATACGATAGAGAACCAGGTCAAGTGGGTCCAGCACATCAAATCGGAAACCGAGCGAATGAAGACGCTCACGAACGACCTGTTATATCTGACCGAAATGGACGAGGCCCGGGCAAGGGCGATCCAGGTCCCCTTCGATCTCAGCGAAGCTCTGGAAAGCCTAATCCTGACGATGGAGCCTGTTATTTTCGAGAAAAATCTATCACTCGATTATCGGCTGGAACCCGGCTTGACGGTTACGGGCAGCAGCGAGCAGATGAAGCAGGTCGCTATGATTCTGCTGGACAACGCAGTCAAATATGCCGGTTCAAAAGGTTCGATTGAGGTTCAGTTGGGCAGGCAGAAAGGGCATATTCTGCTGGCTGTCAGCAATACAGGCCCGGGCATTCCACCCGAGCATCTGGATAAGATCTTTGACCGTTTCTACCGGGTCGATGCCTCGCGTTCGCGTCAGAAAGGCGGATATGGACTCGGGCTCGCCATTGCCAAATCGATTGTGGAGCAGCACCGTGGTAAAATTTACGCAAGAAGCACGCCAAATGAGACTACTACTTTTTATGTTCAATTAAATGGATGAATCGGAACGGATGAATCGGAAAAGATGAATCGGAAAAACCCGAAAGAGCTGCCTGCTGGCGGCTCTTTTTTTGCTATCAGTCATTAAGTTTTTACACTGCGTTAACCATTTAAGCTTCATTAAAGGTTCGCTTTATAAGATACAAACATGAAGAGCGGGACAACAGCCCGCGGGGGAAGGAGAGTTATAGAAATGGCAATTGAGGTCTTTAACCGATACGAGAACAAATACTTAATGGACACGGAAGCCTTTAACGGCTTTTACAGCCGGTTGATGGAGCATATGGAGCCGGATTCGAACAACAAAGGCGGCCAGTTTTATGTCATCAGCAATTTGTATTACGACACCGATCAGCACACGCTGGTCCGCAGCAGTCTTTCCAAACCCAAATATAAAGAAAAACTGCGGATTCGGGCGTACGGCGTTCCGTCTCCTAACGCGAAAGTGTATCTGGAGCTGAAGAAAAAGGTTTTTGGGCTCGTGAACAAACGGCGAACCTCGCTGAATCTGCAGGAGGCTTACGAATTTGTCCATACCGGACAACCCCCGGCTTTCCGGGAGGGGATGAACCGGCAGGTGATGCAGGAAATCGAATATTTCCTGTCCCGGTACCAGCTTCGCCCCATGGCCTATCTGGCTTATGACCGGATTGCGATGTTTTGCAAAGGGAACCGGGATTTGCGGATCACCTTCGACACCAACATCCGGAGCCGCCGTTACGATCTCAGACTGGAGGCCGGCGATCACGGCGAACAGCTGATGGAGCCCGGTCAGTGGCTCATGGAGGTCAAAGCAGAGAAGACGATTCCGGTCTGGCTGTCCAGGCTGCTGTCCGAACAGCAGATGTACCGGACCAGCTTCTCCAAATATGGCAATGAATACAAAAAGTCCATCCGCTACGCGAATCAGGAAAAGGAGCGCATTCTCATATGATCGAATCGATTTTTAGTTCTTACGCAGCAAGCACCGAATTAACGCTGGCCCAGGCCCTGCTGACCTTTGTGGCAGCCATCGTGGTCGGAGGCATGATCAGCTTTACTTATATGAAAACCCAAACGGCTTATTCGCAAAGCTTCACCTTAACGATGATGGTGCTGCCGACCATCGTCGCGATCATCATCATGCTGATCGGCAGCAATATCGCGCGGGCTTTCAGCCTGGCGGGCGCCTTCTCGATTATCCGGTTCCGCAGCGCGCCGGGAGATTCCAAAGACATTTCCTATGTTTTGTTCTCCATGGCCGCGGGTCTGGCCTGCGGCGTTGGAGCCTATGGTTACGCCGTGGTCTTCACCCTGCTGCTGTGCGGGCTGATGTTTGGGCTGAAGGCGCTCAAATTTGGCACGAGAAAAGACGCTTTGAAGCTTCTTAAGGTTACGATTCCTGAAAATCTCGGGTACGAGGAAGCTTTTGATGAAATCTTCAAGAAATTTAATGTCGGTTATGAGCTGAAAAAGGTGCGGACCACCGAACTTGGCAGCTTGTATGAAGTGGTCTACGCCTTGCAAATCGGTCCGGATACGAATCAGAAGGAACTGCTGGACGCCGTTCGCACACGAAACGGCAATCTGGATATCACCTTGACCATGAATCCTGTCACGCAGGAAAACTAATAAAGAGAGGTAGATTAATATGAAACGATTCAAGAAAAGCCGGGTAGCCGGAATAATGCTCTTCAGCACCGTATTGGCGGCGGGCTGCAGCGCCAATTCTACGAATGCCGGAGTATCCGGCAGCACTTCTTCAAACTCCGATTCCTCGGCGGCTGTACAATCGAGCGGGGCCGCTGCTGCAGCAGCCGTCAAACTCGCCAGCGTGGACGTCTCCAAACAGGCCGGATTTGACGATAATGACACATTGACAACCTGGAGCACGGACGGTTCTACGGCGATAAAACTTAACGCATCAAGCGCGAGCATCTCGGGGGACGGGGCAAAAGCCGCGGGAAGTACAGTTACAATTACTGAAGCGGGCACTTACGTGCTCAGCGGAACCTTGACGGACGGAGAAATTGTCATTGAAGCAGCGGAGGATGCCGTTGTTCATCTGGTCTTGAACGGCGTGCAGATCAGCAATGCCGACGGACCGGC
The DNA here is from genome assembly GCF_002240225.1 of Paenibacillus physcomitrellae. Classification (NCBI taxonomy): domain Bacteria; kingdom Bacillati; phylum Bacillota; class Bacilli; order Caryophanales; family Paenibacillaceae; genus Paenibacillus; species Paenibacillus physcomitrellae. Next base: position 605,380 of record NZ_CP022584.1, read on the forward strand.
TATCCATGTGAAGCAGGCCGACAAGGTCATCCTGACCCTGCAGGAGGGAACCGACAATACATTGGCAGACGGAGCCGCTTATGCGGATACTTCGGAGGAAGCGCCTACGGCGGCTGTTTATGCCAAAAGCGATTTGACGATTAATGGAACAGGTGCTTTGAACGTTAAAGGCAACAACAATGACGGAATAACGAGCAAGGATGATCTGAAAATCATGAGCGGCACGATCAACGTTAAATCCGCCGACGATGGTCTGATCGGCAAGGATCTGATCGCCGTGAAAGACGGTAAGATTACGGTTGATGCCGGCGGTGACGGCCTTAAGACGACCAACGATACCGATGAAGAGAAAGGCAGCATAGCCATAGCGGGAGGCACTTTCAATATCACTTCCGTCAATGACGGCATTCAGGCGGAGACTTTGTTTTATATTGTCGACGGCACGTTTAACATCGTATCGGGAGGGGGCAGTGCCGCTTCCACCAAAACGCATGAAGAGCAGCCGGGATTTGGATTTAAGGGCCAGCCAGGAGATATGGGCCAGCCACCTGCAGATATGAACTCTTCCTCAGTAGAGTTGAACCAGCCAACCGGGAATACGGTCCAGGGTCAACAGCCTGTTCAGGCCAAACCTTCAGCTTCTGAGGGTAAGGCGAATAGCGATGCCGGTACCGCAGACAGCGGAGATTCGGCGGCGGCCGAAGAGACTGAATCGGCCAGCGAGACTGAATCAACCAGCGCCAAAGCGCTGAAGGCCGGGGGAGACCTCGCGATCCAGGGCGGCGAATTCACCATCGATGCCGCAGATGATGCTATCCACAGCAACGCAAACGCCGCTATTATGGGCGGGGAGTACACCTTGTCCTCCGGCGATGACGGCATCCATGCGGATACCGCGCTCTCCATCTCAAAAGGGACCATAAACGTAGCTAAAAGCTATGAAGGCCTAGAAAGCGCGGATATGGAAATCTCCGGGGGAACGATCCATGTCACAGCTAGCGACGACGGGGTGAACATCGGCGGAAGCAGCGACGACGCATCAGCTTCGGAACCGGCCGCTGGAGGACCCGGTGGTGGAGGCGGGGATATGTTCGCCGCAACGGATGGAACGTTGACGATCAGCGGCGGTTATCTGGTCGTGGACGCTAGCGGAGACGGGCTTGATTCCAACGGTTCGATCGTGATGTCCGGGGGAACCGCGATTGTGAATGGACCTACGAATTCGGGCAACGGTGCGCTTGACTACAACGGCACTTTTGAACAGTCGGGAGGCGTGTTAATTGCAGCCGGCAGCTCGGGCATGGCCCAAGCCCCTTCAACGGATTCCAAGCAGCTTGCCGTGCAGATGACATTTCCGGATACGCTGAAAGCCGGCACGCTCGTTACCTTGGCAGACAGCACTGGCCATGCGGTAGCGGCCTTTGCACCGTCGAAAACGTTCAACAGCATCGTATTCTCCTCGCCTGAGCTCAAAGCCGGGGAAAGCTACACGATCTCTACGGGCGGAACCTCTTCCGGTGCGGAGAAAGACGGGCTTTATGACAGCGGTACAACGAACGGCAGCACTAAAGTAGTTACCTTTACCCTTGGCGACAACGTCACCTATGTGAATGAATCCGGTGTAACAACGGCCCCATCAGGCTTCGGTGGCGGCGGCCCTGGACAACCTGGACAGGGACAAGGTCAGGGAGGCGGCAGAAGAGGCATGCCGGGTACAGACGGGAACAGTCAGCAGATGCCTGGCTCCGGAACGGGAGATCAGCAGGGAACTGGAAGCAGCAGCCAGCCTGATGGGACGGAGGTAAACGGGTAAGCTGTTTGGATGTCTCCTGAATTATTGACAATTCGTATATTATTGGTTAAAACTAGAAATACAACCAAACATGCTAGGCGATGATGAAGAGAGTACGCATAAACAACTGCTTCAGAGAGCTGATGGAGGGTGCAAATCAGCGCAGCGGTTATGCCGAAGTGGGCTTCTGAGCATCCAAACCGAAAACGCAGCTGAGTAGGCTTTGGCGAAAGTCTCATCGTTACAAGAGACACGTATTAAAACCTGTTATTTATGCGGGTGCGATACGCCAAGCGAGTCCGCCAAAGCGGGCTAATTAAGGTGGTACCACGGGGTTTCTCGTCCTTTCCGGATGAGAAGCCCCTTTTTATTTTCCAAGAGGAGGGGAAAGAACATGGCTCAACAAATCGTCCTTACGGGCATCAAACCTACAGGAGAGGTGCATCTCGGCAACTATGTCGGGGCAATCAACCCGCGCTTCAGATGGCGGCGGACAAAACATGCAAACCTCTTTATTTTATCGCTGACTATCATGGTTTGACGTTTATTCAAAATAAAGGGGAATTCAATCGTTTAACCTACGGGATTGCGGCGACATGGCTGGCAATGGGCCTAGATCCGGAACAGGTGGTTTTTTATCGTCAGTCGGATGTGCCGGAAATATTTGAGCTCCACTGGATTTTGTCTTGCTTGACCCCTAAAGGGTTGATGAACCGTGCCCATGCCTATAAAGCGATAGTGGACCAGAATGAACAGACGGGGATGGAGAGGGACAACGGAGTTAACATGGGGTTGTTTACTTATCCGATCCTGATGGCGGCAGATATCCTGCTGTTTCAATCCGATCAAGTGCCAGTAGGCAAAGATCAGATCCAGCATGTGGAGATTGCCAGAGATATTGCAGAGGAATTCAATCGAAGTTTCGGGAATACCTTCAGGCTGCCAACCTTTGTAGTGGACGAAACCACGGCAGTTGTTCCCGGACTCGACGGCAGGAAAATGAGCAAAAGTTATAACAATACGATCCCGCTTTTTGCTCCGCCCGAAGAACTGGAGAAAAGGATCAAAAAAATCAAGACGGACTCGACGCCGCCAAACGAACCTAAAGATCCGAATACCTCCAGCGTATTTCTGCTCTACAAGGAATTTGCCAAACCCGAAGAAACCGAAAGGCTGCACGGCAGATTTCAGACCGGCATCAGCTGGGGAGAAGCGAAACAGGAGCTGTTTAAGGTGATGAACCGTTACTTGGAAGAACCTCGTGCGAAATACCATGCATTGATGGCCGATCCGGACCGGATCGATCGGATTCTAGCTGAAGGAGCACGGAAAGCACGCACAATGGCTCAACCGCTGCTTGAACAAGTAAAAACGAAGATCGGGCGCTTTAGATAGTTGAAGCCCAAGCAGTGGCCTGATCCAAATGGGCCTGGAGAGCGGATTGGCTGCAGCTGGCTTGTGAGCCAATTGCAGCTTTTTTTGTATTCCGGCAAAAGAAATTTTCGATAAATTTCGCGAAAGGTTGCTTTTTCCTAAAATATAATTATAATGACTTTAGTAGCGGAATGACTATTCATTCCGAATGGAGGAAATGAAATTGGCACAATTAAGCAAGAAAGAAGCCATTCTGGAGGCCGCCTTAAAGCTGTTTGCCGAACGAGGATTCGATGCTACAACCATGCCGATGATCAGCGAACTGGCCGGCGTTGGTGCAGGCACGATCTACCGGTATTTCGAGAGCAAGGAAGTTCTGCTCAACGTGCTGATCGTTGAAAGCTTGCAGGCTTTTGCGGAAGCTTTGAACCAGACGGGAACAGGGCAGAGAACAACCGTCAGGGAAGAGTTCCACCTGCTGTTCACCGGACTTTTTCAATTCGGGAAACATCGGCCCAACCGGCTGCAGCTGATTTGCTCAAACGCTAACGAGCTGTATCTGGACGAACGCAGCCGGGAGGAAGTAACGACATTTCTAAGTCAGATTCTGGCGACGATCTCTTGGGGACAGGAGCAGGGGGTCATTCGAAAAATGCCGGCAAACGCACTGATTGCAATCGTGCTGGGCGCTTTTTTTCAAGTCTCGGATGCTTTTCGAAAAGGGCTGCTGGAGGAATCCAAAGAACTGCTGGACGAAATCGAAGATTGCTGCTGGAATGCTGTAAGGATCCATTAGGTTGGATCTTTGTCTAAAGGGGAATGAATATTCATTCCTCGACTTTAAATTTAAAGGTTTAAACAGGTCCGCACTTATCCTTAAAACTCGATCAAACTTCTTTGATCTTTTATATACACGGAATGAATATTCATTCCTCATCAATACAGTTGGGGGTTCCAAACGATGAAAAAGCTACTTAATGCCAGAAGTTTATCCTTCTTAGGCTGGATTTTAATTACAATAGCAGCGCTCCTCACAATGCCTGATCTGAATCAGCTGGTGAAAGAAAAAGGGGCAATCACCATGCCGGAAACGGCGCAAAGCAGCAAAGCGGCTTCTTTCATCAAGCAGATGAATACGGGCGGAGAAGAAGAGCAGTCGATCGTGCTGGTCTTTAACAGCGGCAGTGACAAGGCCTTAAGCGATCCGCAAAAAAACGAAATCAACCATGTTCTCCGTAAGCTGCAGCAGCAAAAGTCACAGCTTGGCTTAAAGGATCTGGTGACTTACCTGGACGGGGAAGAGCAGGCGAAACGCCTCGTTTCCGAAGACGGGACCACGATCTTGACCCAAATTTCCTTCGTCTTAAACGAAGACCGGCCTATTGAGCAAATCACCTCGGATCTAGATCAGATGGTCCGAATTTCCGACGTTCCTACTTACCTGACCGGTTCGACGCTGGTCACAAACGATTTCAGCAAATCCGTCGAAGAAGGCGTTAAGAAAACCGAAACGATTGCCATCATTTTTATTCTGGTCATTCTGATTATTGTGTTCCGTTCGCCGATCATCCCTCTGATATCACTGCTGACGGTAGGCATTTCTTATTTGGTGTCTTTAGCGATCATTGGGCATTTAGTGGACAGCTTTAATTATCCGTTCTCGAACTTTACCCAGGTTTTCCTGGTTGTCGTGCTGTTTGGCATAGGGACGGATTATAACATCCTGCTCTACACGCGCTTCAAAGAAGAACTGAACAAACAGGGTGATGTGCTGGAAGCCGTAAAAGTAACCTTTAAAACCGCCGGCAAAACCGTCCTGTTCAGCGGACTTGCCGTATTTATCGGATTCCTGACGCTGCTGCTCGCCAAGTTCGGCTTGTACCGTTCTTCGTCGGCTGTTGCCGTCGGCGTCGCGGTTTTGATTATCGTGCTGAATACGTTAAACCCATTTTTCATGGTGCTTATGGGAAAAAGAATGTTCTGGCCGTCCAAATCCTTCAGCGGTCATGCCGACAGCCGGTTGTGGGGCTGGTTGTCCAGCCGTTCAGCGCTTCGTCCGCTGCTTTCCCTCCTGATCGTTGCGATCATCAGCGTGCCGCTGATTATGGGATACAGCAAGCAGCTGGCTTACGACGATCTGGCGGAAGTAGCCGATTCTTACGAGTCGAAACAAGGCATTAACGTGATCGCCGATCATTTTGCACCCGGTTTCTCGGCACCTGTCACTCTAGCCATCCGCTCAGACGAACCCTTGGACAATCAGGAATCGCTGAAGGTGCTAGACGAGCTGAGCGATAAAATTTCCAAAGTGAAAGGCGTATCCAAGGTCTATAGCGTTACCCGGCCAACCGGGGCCCGGATAGACGATCTTTACATCAATGATCAGACAGGCAAGGTAAACGAAGGCGTCGGCGAAGCCAACGGAGGCGTGGACACCATCAAGAACGGGTTGTCTTCCGTCACCGATCAGCTCAAATCCACCGACGATCTCAGCAATGTCCAGCAGCTGATCGCAGGGACCGGACAGCTGCAGGAGGGAACCAAAACCCTTGAACAAGCGATGAACCAGGTAACGGCGGGTCTAAATGACGGGACATCCGGCGCAGAGGAGCTCAGTCAAGGTTTAGCCTCCCTGAAGGCAAACGTGCAGAAGCTGCAGGCCGGAACTGCGCAGCTGAAGCAGGGATATGCCCGACTGGAGCAGGGACTTGGCTCGTTCGGCAACTTTTTCACCACGGTCAAGACGGCGGTCAAAGGGGCGATGGACGGGTATGCCCAGATACAAACCAGCATGTCGGCGATTACGGCGACCCATCCTGAAATGGCCGAGGATGTCGAAGTTCAGAAAGTTATGGGGATTACGGCTTCAGCCCAGAAGCAGTTAAATGAGCTTTACAGCCAGATCGATCCTTTGACGGCGCAGTATAATTCCGCGATGGACAGCTTTAAGCAGGCGAACGGTTCCCTGGGTCAAATCAGCGACGGTTTGGGGCAGGTCGTTAATGGAGCCGGCCAGCTTCAGAAAGGCGCCGATCAACTGACCACCGGCTTGGGTCAAGGAGCTAAAGGCTCTGCCCAAATTGCGGATAAAACCTCGGACGTGGCGTCCGGACTGGATCAGCTTGGCAAAGGCCAGCAGCAGCTTTATACAGGACTGCAGGAGCTGCAAGGCAAAATGAACGATTTGAAGGACGGATTAACCCAAAGCACGGAAGGACTCAGCTCAATTTCGGAGGGCTTGAATTCGGCTTCCCGTTATTTGGCGGGCCTCAGCCGGTCCGAGGCGTCGGAAAGCTTTTACATTCCCGATGATGTGCTGCACGGAGCAGAGTTCCAGCAGTCGCTGGATACCTACATGTCTGGCAATCGCAAAATTGCCGAAATCAGCATCATTCTGGACGACAACCCTTACTCCAAAGAAGCAATGAACGTCGTTCAGGACTTGAACGGGCAGCTGGACTCGGCGCTGAAGGGAACGAAGCTGGAGAAAGCCGATCTGGCGCTTGGGGGCGTGACTCAGCAGAATCTCGACCTTAAAGATATCGCAGGCGGCGACTTTAACCGCACCTCGGCGATTATGCTGATCGGGATCGGCATCATGCTGATTCTGATTACGCGTTCCTTCTGGCCGCCGGTGTTCGTCATAGGTTCTCTATATTTAACCTACCTGATCACGCTGGGCGCCAACGAGTTTATCAGCAAGCAGCTGGTTCAGGTCGATGATTTGAGCTGGAACGTTCCGTTCTTTACTTTCATCATGATTGTTACTTTGGGCGTGGATTACAGTATTTTCCTGCTGATGCGCTACAGAGAAATCGAAGCAAGTCCTACGGAAGCGATTAAACAAGCCTCCAGAAACCTGGGCGGCGTCGTGATTTCGGCGGCCATCATTCTGGGTGGCACCTTTGCGGCGCTCATTCCATCAGGCGTTATTACGCTGATTGAAGTGGCGATTGGCGTTATGATTGGGTTGGTGCTGCTTAGTCTGATCATGCTGCCCGTTTTGTTCCCGGCTTTGATGAACCTTCTGGACCGGGCGGGCCGCTTTAGCCGTAAAGAGAAGGAGGCGAATGCCGAACAGCAGGAGGACAACAACAGCATAACTGGTTAACGATCTTGTCTTAAACAAACAAACCCAAAGCGCTTAGCCGCTTTGGGTTTGTTTGTTTCGTACGCGCTGCTACCAAAAGAAACGCAGCGCCATCATGGCCAGCATGCCGACAATGACGGTCGCCAGCAGGCTGCGGGTCAAGACAGATGCGGCAAAAGCGGGAAGCGCAGCGATCACTTCCACGCCAAGCGACAGCTTTCCGTCCTGTACCAGCAATTCTTGTCCGATCAAAGCGGCCATTACCGCTACGGGCACAAAATTCAGCCAGCGCATGCCCCATTCGGGGATTTGAATCCGGCTGAGCAAGACAAGCGGCAGCACTCTCGGAATCAAGGTGACGATTGAGGCCCCGACAATCATGAGGAAGACATCCCATCTTATTTCCATCTGCTCACCGCCATTCCGAGAGTTGAAGCAGCTATCGTAGCCAAGATGATCGTAATGCTGCTGGAGGTCAAATAACTTAACGCGACAACCAGGCAGATCGAACATAAGACCACAAGCAGATCGGCCTTAAGCTTTCGGCGGCTGATCAGCTGAAGCACCAAAAGGCCGATAAACATGGCCGGCAGGGCAAAGTCCAGCCCGAGCTGTTCCGGGTCGGCAATCCACTGGCCCAGAAAAGCGCCGGCGATATTGGCTATGATCCAGTTCAAATAAGCCGTGAGATTCAAGCCGTGCATCCACTTTTCCGAAAGCCTATGCTTCATAGCCGCCTGGTGAATGGCCACCCCAAACGTTTCGTCGGTAAGCAGGGCGCCTACCAGCAAATTTTTGAGCGGGGAGAGAAGCCGGAAATAAGGCGATAAAGCCGCGCTGAGCAGCAAATGGCGCAGGTTGACGAAGAAGATCGTAAGCACGATCGCGGCCGGCGAACCGGAAGCGGCCAGCATGCCTGCGGCAATAAACTGGGCAGAGCCGGCATAAATGAGCACGGACATCAGCAGGATTTCAGCTATGCTGAGCCCGGCCGTTTTCTCGACCACACCGGCAGCAAAGCCGATGCTCAAATAGCCCAATAATGTGGGGATACAGCTTTTGACCCCTTGGAGAAAACGTTCTTCCTGAATGTGCGGTTCATAATTAGGTGCGGTTAAGTTCTCCTGCAAAGCCATCCAACTCTTTCTTTATTTAATATCTCGTAAACCTATCGTATAACTTTCATCATACAATGACAGCGGGAAGAAAAACTATGGATTTCCCAAAATCGAAGTGCTGCGCTGCTGAAAAGTTGACGTTATAGAAGGAACTGGCTACAATAGCGATATAATTCGTAATTATTACGATTAGACCATAAAGCAAGCTTCCCTACGAACAGCGACCGAGGAACAATGCGGGGCAAAGAAGAAGTAGGGAAGCATTGAACAAGGACATGAAGGAGTAGTTTAACAGATTATGAGCAAAAGCAACCGGTTCAACAGCAGCCGCCTTCCCACCGCTAAAGGCATGGACATGGCCACCGTTTATTCCCCGAAGGAGTGTTCCCGCAAAGCCAAATACATCGTGTTATCCCCGGCTAATAAGACGATTATAGAGGAGTTTCAGGCTATATTAGCGATGAAAGAACAATTCGAAAAGCATGATGTGCCCGTTTCGAACAAAATCATGATGTTTGGCCCGCCGGGGACAGGCAAACGCAGAACGGAGTCTGGCCGAAGGATTGGAGTAAACAAATAAGATGCCGGAAAAAGAAAACAGAAGCGGTCCCTCAAAGGGCCGCTTCTGTTGTGTTATCAAAACTAATGACCGCTAAAGCATCATGCAGATGGATAGATTCTTCGTTCCGGCATTCCACCTTAAAAGCCTTCACGAAATCCATTTCGTACAAATCGGCGGCAACGAGCCGCGCCATATCCTCCACGAAACGTGGATTCTCATAAGCCCTTTCTGTAACAGCTTTCTCGTCCGGGCGTTTAAGAACAGGATGCAGGGGAGAGCTGGCGTTGGATTCTATGGCATCCAGCAGGAGCGTTTTCCAATCGCTTTGCGGAAGCGAGGTCTCGTCCAATTCAACCGTAACCGTCACATTTCCCCGCTGGTTATGGGCACTGTATTCGCTGATCTCTTTGGAGCACGGACACAAGGTGGTAACGGCCGTTTGGAGCTTCAAGACAAATTCCAGGGGGTTTCCTTGGGCGTAGATGACTTTCATGGAGGCCTGAGAATGGTTTAGACCCGTCATTCCTAAAACAGGGGAACTGCGCTCGTAGAACCAAGGGAATTCAAGCTCGATCTCCGCCTGGGTTTGCTCCATGTATTCGGCCATTTCGGCGGCAAGCCGCTGCAGTCCCTCAAAGTCCGCTTCCCACTTCTCCCGTCTGTACCGCTCAAGCAGCTCGGTCAGTCTGCTCATATTGATTCCTTTGGACTCCCGCTGCAGACTCGTCGTCAACGTTAATTCGGCAACGGTGGTTTGAATGTCCGGTATCAGCTCCGAGCGGATTTGAATCGGATGACGGACTTTACATATACCTACCTGGTTGATGTTAAACAAATAATCATGGCTCCGATTCTGAAGGTCAGACATTTTTTCTTTGGTAGTCGGTTTGTTCCCGGGAATAGGCGGAACCGAACCAAACCGGATAAGTCGCTCTTCTTTCGAAGGAAGCGGCTGTGCAGCATATGATTTCATAATGATAGCTCCTAGAATTCTTGTTGAATTTTGTTTGGTCGATTAATCGTAAAAATAACTATTAACAGTATAAAAACGATTTTGAGCCTTGTCAATTTACTCCTTGGCGCAGCATGTAAGTACAGACATGTCTATATCATTTCACGGGTAAAGATGTTGAATAGAAGCTGTTAATAAAAAACGGAAAATATTCCGGGTCCGGGAGGTCAGGTTTATTGCCGTGAATATAAACGTAATAATGAAAATTCTGCCGATTGCCTTGATCCAGTACAGGAGTTTCGATTATAATACCCCCTGGGGTATAGGAAAGGGTAAGCAGCTAGGAGGCGCCACAAATGAATGTTCATTATCCGGACGAGATTAAAGCTCGTCTTCGAAGAATTGAAGGGCAAACCAGAGGCGTATTGCGTCTAATGGAAGAAGGAAAATCATGCAAGGACGTTGTGGCACAGCTGTCCGCCGTCCGAAATGCTGCCGACAAGGCTATAGCCCAAATTGTGGCGGAGAACTTGAGCAGGTGCATTTACGAAGAACAAGCAGCTGAAAATCCGGACACGGACCAATTAGTGAAGCAAGCTATTGAACTGCTGGTCAAAAGCCGCTGATGAAATGGCTTTAACAATAAAGGAGGCCGAATGAATGGCTTTTAAAGTACCCAAAGAAATTTCGCCTGAGCAGCTGGAAGAGCGGCTGCATCAAGGAGAAACGGTAATGATGCTGGATGTGCGTGAGCCGGGTGAGTGGTTTGAAGGCCATCTTCCCGGGGCCAAACATATTCCTCTAGGAGCTCTTCCTGAACGGTGCGAGGAGCTTGACCGGAATAAAGAGTGGGTTGTGATGTGCAGGAGCGGCGGCCGGAGCGGCCTTGCTTGTGAAATCCTGCATGAGAGGGGCTTCAAAGTCGTCAATCTGACCGGAGGTCTTCTGAGATGGACCGGAGAACTGTCTGGTGAAAGGGAGTCCAACTGATCATGATATTGGGGATCATTTTGCTTGGAGCAGGAGGAATGTTCTTGGTCTGGCTGGTCCGTCAGCTTTGGCCTCTTCAGTATCTCTCCTTTGTCGATATTAGGGACTGGAAGAACAAGAGAAAGCAGTGCCCGGAGATGAAAATGCTGGATGTCCGCGACACGTCTGATTTCCAACAGCTTCACCTGCCTTGCTCTGTCAATATTTCATTGGGCCGTTTGCCTTTTGTATGGAGAAAAGCATTATCTCCCGAGCAATGTGTGGTTATTGTGTCCGCTCATCCTTTCAAAACGAAGAAGGCCGCCAGAATTTTGCGGAAAAGGGGCTTTCACAAGCTGTATGCCTTACGCGGAAATATCTTTCAACATGAAGAATGGCTAAATCAGGCCTCCATTACAAAGGCGGATTGTCCCAATCAACAAGGCTTCAGTTTATAATCTGCAGAAATAGTATACATTACAAGAAAAAAGCGCTGCCGCGTACAACGGGAGAAACCCCCATTGTACGTCGGGCAGCGCTTTTATTCGCTTTGTTATCTCCAATCAATTCAGCTTCCATAAAGCCGGTGTGTTTGGCGGTTCCCAAGTCACGATGGAGGTATGGGCCTGCAAGCAAGTATAGGTGTATCCGCCATAAGTAACGACATCCCCCACATGGTAGGAAACACCAGCAGCCCAAGCTGATGTACCGGGAGCAGGAGTTGGAGATGGTGTAGGAGCGGGCGTAGGACTAGGCGTCGGCGAAGGTGTCGGGGTAGGGCCTGGAGTTGGTGTTGGTGTAGGAGCAGGTGTCGGCGATGGCGTAGGACTTGGCGTTGGTACCGGGCCTCCCGGCAGCTCCGTAATCAACTTGTTCTGCAGTGTTTTGTTGCGGTCCCCGCTCAGTTCCCAGAACATGGCGCCGGCCAGCCCTTTGGATTTCAAATAATTGATCTTATATCCGATAGATTCGGCATCGTCGTAACTGATGAAGGTCCTGGTTGAAGGGTTATAAAGGTAAGGGACTTTGGCCGTATCGTTCCAGTAGCGGGTGTAGCCGTTTTTGTTAATATAATTGGCCTCAAGGTCGTAGAAGTCATAGCTGCCGTTCTCCCAGGTTCCTGAATTCGAGATTCCGGAAGAAACCTGGTATTGACCATTACCTGTGTTTGGTGCGCCGCTCCAGCCGCGTCCATAGAACGGCATTCCCAATACCAGCTTATTCGCCGGCACGCCGTTAGCCAAATAGGTGGTGACTGCCTTATCGATATTGAAATTTTGTGGATCGGTCAAGCCGGTGGAGGCGGTGGCAGGATCATAATAGAGAGGTGCGTTATGTCCGGTTGTCGTGTTCCAGGAGCCGTTAAAGTCATAGGTCATGATGTTGATCCAATCGACAACCGAAGCGATTCCAGCCAGATTGTTGTTGGCTGCATAAGAAGGGCTTGCACCGGAGGCTATGGTCAGCAGATAGGTTTTGCCGTCCGCTTGGCCGGCGGCATTTAATTTTTCACGGATTTTTTGCAGCAAAAGTACATAGTTTTGTTTATCTTCAGGACGGACGCTGTTGCCGGCAAGGCCGCCGCCTACCGGGTATTCCCAGTCCAGGTCAACACCGTCCATCTGGTATTTGCGAATGAAATCAACAGCTGAATTGGCGAATACTTCGCGTGTGGCCGCCGATGCGGCTACGTCCGAGAAGCGGTTTGACCAGGTCCAGCCGCCAACGGAGATGACGGTCTTCAGGTTCGGATTCCGCTCTTTCAGTTTCCAGAGCTGCTTCAGATTGCCTTTGATCGGATCATCCCATTTGTCGCCATCGAAGCTCTTACCCGTATCGATCCAGGGATCGCCGAGGACAATCGTCCCGTTTGGCACATTGATCGTCTGCGCCTGCTCATTTTGACAGGTCCAGGTTACCGGGTTAGGACCGGTTGGATCGGGGTTGCCGTGGATGCCGTTCCAGCAAATATCGGCAAAAGCATAATTAATGACGTTCATCTTGGTCGGATCTATGTCAGAAACATTATATCCCCGCGCATAAGCCGACCACGATGGATAATACCCGACAAGCTTGTAATCTTGAGCGGCTGTGGCCGTTTTGACGGAGGAGCCCAAAGCAGGAAATAGCGTAAGTAAAAGTACGGCGATCATTACGATGGAGAAGGATTTACGATGCTTCTTATTTCTGAACAACATCATCGATTTGCCTCCCTTATTAAAGATTTCAATGGATAAATCCTGATCTTATGGAAGCCTTGTATTTCAAATGTTCAGATTCACCTCCCGCTGATTCAGCTGACCTTCACCCGTTGTTTCTGCCCGCTTAATAAGTCTATCTGCGAATCTATCACCGAGTCTCTCAACTTTCTCTCAATAGAGCATGTTTTTGCACAGCAAAAATAGATGGACGACGCTGCAGATTTAATCCATAAAACAATAAATTTGACTGCGTTTTACTTCAGGAGCTTTGTTGTCTGTCGTTGTTGTTTAGCGCTAAAACCATATCGAGGGCTGATAGAAAAATAGCAGGATGTAAAGGATAGACGAATAGAAGGAAGCCCACTTCAAAAGGAGCGGGTGAAGGTATTTCTATTTTCATCCATATTTCGGCATTGGTCTAGGGATAAAATCCGACTTTAATGGGGGAATTTTTTCAAATCTCTTCAGGCCGCTAAGGAGGGGACTCTAGGTATATATCTTTGCAGTAAAGGTAATTCTGAATTTCGGAAGCCACCATCAACATCCCTTAGGAGGAATAAATGAAATGATGAACCCTATGAACGTGTCCCAGCAAATCCGCCAAATCGAGCAAACTATTCGTGAGCTTGAACAGCAAACCCGCCAGGCTACCGTAATGTACCAACAAATGCTGGAGCAGGAACAGCAGAATGCCATGCGTCTTGAAGAACTTTCCCAGCGTGAACGCAAAGCAGCCCAAACGATTCAACACGCGCTCCAAGGCCATCAAATGGCAATGCAGCAGTATCAACAGATCTCCAGTTTGGTCAATCAAATCGAACATTCTGCTCAAAACCCAGCATTTGGGGCAGGAATCCAGCACACCGGTTATAACCAGCCTACTTTTGGAACACAGTCGTTTGGACAAAGCGGTTTCGGACAGGCTTCGATCGGATCTATGGGAACGGGTCAAAACAACGGTTATCAGCAGTAATCAAGTTTGTAAGAAGATTAAAGGAACCGCTGCAGCAGAACTGCGGCGGTTCCTTTTGCTTAACCCGCAAGCCATATCATGCGGCAAAATATTCTTGCCTGCATTGGTACATACTGAGAACAAGATGCGTACGCCATTTGGCTACATGGAGGTTGCTATGGTATTTACAATCACAATTATCATCGCTGCATTATTTGCTATATGGGGAGCCATTGCCCCAGATAGCTTGGCCGCTGCAGCTAATCAAGCCTATAATTTCTCTATTCAAAATTTTGGCTGGTTTTATTTGCTCGCGACGTTGTTTTTTCTACTATTTGCGCTGTATTTAGCTTTCAGCAGGTACGGGAATATCCGATTGGGTGATGACGATGATGAACCGGAATATTCCACCCTTTCCTGGTTATCCATGCTGTTCAGCGCAGGTATGGGAATTGGACTTGTCTTTTGGGGAGTAGCGGAACCCTTGTCCCATTACTTATCTCCTCCGGAAGGGGCTAAAGGAGGAACAACGGAGGCGGCTCGCCTGGCGATGCGTTATTCCTTTTTTCATTGGGGGCTTCATCCATGGGCGATTTATACGGTTATAGCTTTGTCTCTGGCTTATTTTCAATTTCGAAAAGGATATAAAGGGTTAATCAGCTTCACCTTCATTCCTCTGTTTGGTGAGCGGCTGGTCAACGGATGGCTTGGCAAAACCATCGACATTCTGGCTGTGATCGCTACCATCTTCGGCGTAGCCACCTCGCTTGGGCTGGGGGCGCTGCAAATTGGAGGAGGACTCCATCACCTGTTTGGACTTCCGAACACGGCTTGGTCTCAAATCCTTATCATAACTGTGGTAACTATCTTGTTCCTGCTGTCGGCAAGCACAGGTTTGGATAAAGGAATCAAGATTCTGAGCAACGCTAATCTGATTATTGCCGTACTGCTCATGATGTTTGTCTGGGTAACAGGACCGACTTCTTTTATCTTTGATACCTTTACGACGACTTTGGGCAGCTACCTGCAAAATATAGTCAACATGAGCTTAAGGCTTACGCCGTTCTCCGAAAGTACCTGGGTTGGCGCATGGACGCTGTTCTATTGGGCCTGGTGGATTGCCTGGGCTCCTTTTGTCGGCACCTTTATTGCCCGGGTGTCCAAAGGCAGAACCATTAAGGAATTTGTCATCTGCGTGATGATTATTCCGAGTTTGTTCGGATTTATCTGGTTTTCGGTATTTGGCGGCACGGGCCTGCAGCTGGAAATGTTCGATTTTGCAAATTTGGCGGAGGCTGTTCAAAGAGATACGACAACGGCTCTTTTTATTACGCTGGAACAGCTCCCTTTAGGAACGATCATAGCATTTATTGCTACGCTTTTGATCATGACCTTCTTTATTACATCAGCCGATTCGGCAACGTTTGTACTCGGCATGCTGACATCGGACGGAAATTTGAATCCAAGCAACAAAGTCAAAATTACCTGGGGGATTTTACAGTCAGGAATCGCAGTCGTCCTGCTGATCAGCGGCGGTTTAAATGGGCTCCAGACAGCTTCAGTTGCAGCTGCACTGCCGTTTGCAGTCGTTCTGATCGGCATGTGCTTCTCGCTGCTCAAAGCGCTGCAGGCTGAAGACAAGGAACGCCGCAGGAAAGAGAAGCAGCAGCGGATGAAACTGAAACGGCTGTTGGAGGAATCAACCGCAGCGAAATGACGATCACCTAGAAACAAGGACTACTGAATGAATGAAGATAGCCTCACTCCTTGATTGACTTGATTTTGGATAAACTGCCTTAGACGGTGCTTCTCGTTTACTGGTTAGTCCGCTGCGGTCAAGTTCCATTCAATATTTTTAGGTTTGCGGAAAAAACATCTTGCGCTTGAGTTCACTCCAGCACTTAGAATACAGCTGAATAGGGGAAAGGAAGCAGATGTAACAGACCCTATTTATACCAAATCTGAGGAGGAAATCAAAATGAAATATCGTATTCTTGGGGCTACCGGCATGTCCGTGAGCGAGTATACGCTTGGAGCCATGATGTTCGGAGCCATGGGAAATCAAGATCATGGAGATTCCGTTCGCATCATTCATCAAGCGCTGGACGCCGGAATCAATATCATGGATACGGCCGACGTTTATTCAAAGGGAGAATCTGAGGTTATCGTCGGCAAGGCGCTGAAAGGGCGGAGGGACCAAGTGATCCTAGCCACCAAGTTCGGGCTGCCTATGAGCGCTGATCCTAACCAGCGGGGAGGTTCAGCCAGATGGATCAAAAAGGCGGTTGAGGACAGTTTGCGGCGGCTGGATACGGACTATATTGACCTTTATCAAATCCACCGTCTGGATGTTCACACCGATATGGCCGAAACGCTTGCGGCGCTGTCCGACTTGATCCGCGAGGGTAAAGTAAGGGCAATTGGTTCATCAACCTTCCCGGCCGAGTGGATCGTTGAGGCTCAATGGGCTGCCCGGCGGGGCAACTATCATCGTTTTCTGACGGAGCAGCCCAGATACTCCATCTTTACAAGAAGGCTGGAGGGTGCGGTTCTGCCTACGGCGCTGCGGTATGGGATGGGCGTGATAACGTATAGTCCGCTGAATAGCGGATGGTTATCCGGACGCGCGGATTTAACGGCCAGCCACCGGGCGTTAACCCTGCCGGATCAGTATGACCCGGCACTTCCCGGAAATGCCGCCAAAGCAGAAGCGCTTGAGAAGCTGAATAAGCTTGCTGAAGAATCAGGCGTGACACTGCCTCATCTGGCTGTAGCGTTTGTGAAGGCGCATCCGGCCGTTTCTTCGGTGATTATCGGTCCGCGGACAGCGGAGCAGCTCGAGAGTCTTCTGGCTGGTGCAGATCTGGAGTTAACGGAGGAACAGCTTGATCGAATCGATGAGATTGTGCCTCCGGGTAAGGATCTCAATCCGGAAGACAACTATGCCGATGAGCCGCCGGCTCTTATGGATAAACGTCTGCGCCGGCGGTAATATAGGAGCATGGGAACGGCCCGACAGCCTAAATCTCGGATTTGAGGTATGCTCCAGACCTAAGGTACAATCATTTCTAAGATGATGTATATTTCAGCTAGTGGAAAGACGTGGTCAGGAATCATCTTCTAGTTGGGGGCAAAGGAGAGAAACGAATGGAACCGACCTATTCAATCGGCGAGATGTCAGAAATGACGGGTCTTAGCTACGATACAATCCGTTATTATGAGAAAATGAATTTGATCCCGCCGGCCAAGCGTAATAAATACGGACAACGGGAATACAGCCGATCCGACTACGACCGCCTTGTCTTCGTAACCCGTCTCAAAAGAACCCAAATGCCGCTTAAAGAAATCGAAAGATATATGGCAGCGGTAGCTAGCCGTGATTACGAAGCCTGTTACCACGCCCTTATCGAACACAAAAATCTTCTTGCTGAGCAGCAGGCAGAAATTAATGCCACACTTGAGCTTATGAATTTTAAAATGGAGTATTTCCATACCCTTATGACGGATACGAAGGGCGCCAGCGAACCCAAGGGAGAACTTCATCAGAAGCTCAAAGAGAGGCTGGAGGAATCAAGGTTAAATCGGCAATAGTAGGCAGGGAAAACTAAAGGATTTAAAACTTAATAGCATAAATAATTAATTCCATTAATAATATAATGTACTCTGATTTTCACCGTTTAATCGGCCCTTAAGATCCTGTGGTTGGAATTATTTGCATGTCCACTTCACCGCAAATTTTTGGTAAGGTAGGGAGATACAATCCAAAATAACAGGTGATAAGTGCTTATGATCAAGAAACGTTGTTTATTCTGCGATAAGATCGTTATGATTCAACCCGAAAGGGATTCCGATAGATTCATAGACTGTGCCTGCTCCCCCGGCGGGTTCTATAATCTGCGCCGAGACAGCTATGAACCGATTCAGTCGCTGCCGCATCCCAAAAAACGCGACACGCTGCATATCATTTCCGCCTATATTCGCGAACAAACAGACCGCGGCGAACAAGTGACTCTAGCAGCCGATGATTTGGATGCTATTGTCAATGACCCTCAAATTCCGGCAACTATAGAAGCTAAAGGCGGCCGCCTGCTGCAGTATCTTTATCGGCATGCAGACCGGGAAGGGGACCCTGTAGTGATTCAGCCATTGTCGGCCAGCTATAACCTGACATATTCTCACAATCTGCAGGAACTGGTGTATATTTTGGACAAGCTCAGCAGCGACAATCTGCTTATCAGGGAGGGCATGAACTTCCGGCTTACGGCAAAAGGATGGAAGGAAGCCGCTGCCCAGGCAGGAGGCAAAAAGCTGAAAAATTGTTCTGTGCTTCTTTCGAAAGGACCGGAGCTGCGAGCGCAGTGGCAGGAGACATTGTTCCCAAAAATTGAGCAGCTTGGCTATCTGCCGCATATGCTGCCTCAGTCAAACTCGCCAAATACTTTGGAAGTCGTTGCCATGAGCCAAGCGGTCATCGCCGACTTAACGGACCATTCCCCGGAAGTCTATTTGGCAGCCGGATATGCGCTTGCTTTGAATCTTCCGGTCATATGGACGATAAACGGCGGGGAAACCGGAACCAGGCAATACTCCTCATCCTTCAAAGAAGTCCGGCCGATCGTTTGGAATACCTTTGACGAGCTGACGGTTATGATTCAGCAGAGGCTGAACAAGTAAACAGGATTAGATCATTTAACTGAACGAAAAACAGCGGTAGTCCCGGAATCCATATTCACGTCCGGGCTGCCGCTGTTTTTTGATTTTTTCATCTAACGGGTCAGCCGACCTCGAAGGCCGCGTCTGAGACTTCTATGCGTGAGGAACAGTCCCGGAATGAAGATGAGAGTGAGAACTAGGGCGGAAACCAAGAAGCCTGCATGATAACCTTTCAAGCCTTGTGCAAGCGTTGGCTGCAATCCTTGTCCTGCATGTCCCGCGGTGGCGACAACAGTAGCGATTACGGCTGAACCAAAACTGGAACCGAGGTTCTCAATCATATTGATCCCCACACCAGCTTCCGGAAGCTGGTTGGTGTCAAGTCCCGTGTAAGCGTCACTCGTGAGCGGAAGCATAATGCCGCCAAAGCTGGTACCTCGGATAAACAATACCAGGGAAATCCAGATCATGCTGGTTTGATCAGTAATAAACATTAGCGGGATTGATCCGATCAGGGATAGAACAAGACTGACCATCACGACGTATTTGGCACCGATCTTATCAATCAGGGTTCCGATCAAAGGTCTGGTAACCAGCATCCCGATGCCTTGAGGAATCAATGCAAGCGCTGCTTCGATGGCCGTGAAATGACGGAAGGTTTGAAAGAACAAGGGCAGAATTAACATCGGTCCCATAACGGCCATATTGGCCAGGAACAAGCCGATGCTGGAGGCCGAGAAGCTCTTGTGGGCAAACAAATTCATGGGGAGCACGGTTTGATGGTTTCGGATTCGGTTATACACGATGTAAAGGACAGCTAATCCAAGGCCAATTCCCGCCCACAGACGGGTTTCACCATTGTTGAACGAGGCATGGTCCGCCGCTTTCGTAATGCCGTAAATCAAGGCCGCACTCATGAAGGATAACGTAATCATTCCGAACAGGTCCAATTTACTCTCTTTGTTGAAGGGTTCGAAGTCCGGGATCGTTTTGATCATTAGGGGTACCGCAATCACAACGATGAACACATTGATGAAGAAGATCCAGTGCCAAGATGCGCCTTGAACGAGGAAACCTCCGATTACGGGGCCCAGAATGGGACCAAAGATCATAGGTGTGCTGACGATAGCCATTACTTTGCCCAGATTGTCCGGACCTGCCGTTTTGACCAGAAGCGTGGACATAAGCGGAGTGATGATCCCGGCGCTAAAGCCTTGAAGCAAACGGAACAAGATGAAGCTGGAAACGTCCCAGCTCAATCCGGCAAGTACCGAAGTGACACCAAAGGCGATGACGGCGCCGATAAAGACTTTTTTACCGTTGAATTTGTTCATCAACCAGCCGGATAACGGAACGGCCATCGCCAGGGCTAAAACATAACCCGTAATCGCCCATTGGATCGTGCCGAGCGTCGTATTGAAATCTTTGTTTATTTCATCGACGGCGATGTTCACCATCGTGGAGTCCAGCATAGGGGCTATGGCTCCAAGGGCAATCGCCCAGGCGGCCATGAGAATTTCTTTGGGTAATCCTTGCTGTTTGATTTGAGGGGTTGTCATTTTATTCTCCTTTCAGAGCGTTTCGTTAAGAGTATTTTTTGTTTCTTTGTCAACTAAAAGTAACCCATTTTTGTTTCCTTGTCAATAAAAAATCAGAATAAAAAAGCAGCCCGTTCTCTTTAGAAACGGGCTGCTGGCTGGTGAGGCTTCATTTTCTTGATTCGGATTTAAGGGGCTGGCTTGCTTAATTGATTTCTAAACCTTGTTTCTTTATTTCTGCATCCAAATGTCTGCTGTACTGGTCTATGAAGCGCAGTGTGCTTTCAAGCTGGCCTTCCGTAATCTGCTCAAATACAGCTTTGTCCCGCTCCTGGAACTCTTGGTGCAGCTCTTCATGGATGTGATAAACGACCTTTCCTTGCTCCGTAAGCTTAAAATAGATTTCTTTCTTGTTTCCTGGCTTCTGGTAGCTTTCGATCAAGCCTCTATCCATAAGCTTCTTGGTCATTTTGCTGATGGCGCCTTTGGTCATATATAAGGATTCCGCGAGTTTGGTCACGTTGGGATCTACATTTTTTCCAATGGATTCGATACAATGAACTTCAGAAGGTTTATAGCCTTTAAGATTGTCTTCCATTTTGTTTTTGTTAAGCCAAACCATCTTGTTAAATAAATCCCTGAATTCCGAGATGACCTGTTCTTGTTTGTTCATGACCTATCCCCCCAACCGCTCGTACATATTAACATTATATTATGATTTCTGGAATTGAGCCATCCGTGAACAGGAAACCCTAAACGAAAGGATGTTTAGCTATGCCGCACTATTATGGAGAGAGAGAATTGTTCTTAGGGATTACCGCGATTCAGATTTGGATGCTATCAGGCAATGGGTAAATGATCCGGAAATTACGAGCACTTTGTCTGACATTTTCTTATATTCGCATTCCCGGTTAGAGACGGAATCCTTTGTCAGAATGAATATGGAGGGGAAGTCCAGCAACAAAAGTTTTGTCATTGCCTCGAAGGACACACTGGACTATATAGGCCAGATTGAACTATATGCTATAAACATGAAGAATCGGCATGCTTCTCTGGCGATTGTAATAGGAAGCAAAGACAATTTAGGCAAAGGTTATGGCAGTGAAGCGATCGGGGTTCTGCAGAAGTTCGTTTTCGAGGAAATGAATTTGAACAGGCTGGAGCTTGATGTCTATGAGTTTAATGCAAGAGCTACAACTGTTATTTAAAAAGCGGCTTTAAAGAAGAAGGCAGAGCCAGACAGAGGATCTATAAGAAAGGCCGGTACTGGGATGTGATCAGAATGAGTATTTTGAAGAGCGAATATGAACAGGTTTGATCGGGCAGGGAGAAAACGCCAATGATTCATTCCGATGTCTTCGCAGATCTTAAGCAGCAGATGAATGGTTTTGATAAACCTTGGTTTGTAGCCGGCGGCTGGACCATTGATTTGTTTGTAGGTGAAGTGACCCGTAGCCATAAAGATGTAGACCTCTGCCTATTTCGGGAAGATGCCGAATACGCGTTGGAGTATTTCCATGAATGGGACATTTATGTGGCTATCCCGGGAGAGCAGCGGCTGGAGAAAGTCAGAGGGATCCAAGACATTGAATCGCCGAGATATGGTTTGCATATGTATAAGGACAAGCAATTTCTTGAAATTCTGCTGACTAACCGGACGGACGATCAAATTCTGTTCAGAAAAAATACCCGGATTCAAATGAGTTTAGATGAATTCTCGAAAAAATCCGGCGAGCTTCCGTACGTAAATCCGGCCTGGCAGCTTCTGTTTAAAAGCTTGAATCCCAGGGAAGAAGATGAACATGACTTTTTAATTTATTTGCACCGTTCGGCAGCAGAACGTCCAGCCAAGCTGTGGTTACAGGAAAACATGAAAGCCATGAACGGAAGCCCTAGTTGGATCGAGGAACTGGATAAACATTTGCTGAAAACTTGAAGCTTGGGCTCAATGGGGCTAGAATATGGAATGGTAATGAAAATTAGGCGGCGTTTTCCACTTACATAACCTTATTTTCTATGCATCATAGATGAGAACGCTCCTGCGTCAATTGTTGCGACATATGATAGAGACCTAACGAACTTGAAGGAGGAAAACATGCGTCAGACTATGGAGAGAAAGCCGGACTGGCTTCGCATTTCGCTGAATACAGGTGAGGAATATAAGGAACTTAAGAAAATGATGCGCGGCCGCAAGCTCCATTCCGTGTGCGAGGAGGCTAAATGTCCGAACATCTATGAATGCTGGAGCCAGCGTACGGCTACCTTTATGATTTTAGGAAGCATTTGCACCCGAGCGTGCCGCTTCTGCGCGGTGACGAGCGGACTGCCGACCGAGCTGGATCTGGAAGAACCTATGCACGTAGCCGAGTCGGTTCGGGATATGGGACTGAAGCATGTCGTGATTACGTCAGTGGCTCGCGATGATCTGAACGATCATGGAGCATCCATGTTTGCCGCTACAATCCAAGCGGTTCGTGAGCTGAATCCGCTAACCAATGTTGAGGTGCTTATTCCTGACCTTGGCGGAGAACCGGAACGAATTAAGGTTGTTCTCGATGCGAAGCCGGATGTGCTTAACCACAATCTGGAAACGGTTGCCCGCTTATCGGACAAAGTACGGGCCAAAGCCAAATACGACCGTTCGCTCAGCGTGCTGCGCCAGGCCAAAGAGCTTCGTCCAGGCCAAACTACCAAATCTGGCATCATGGTCGGTCTCGGTGAAACGAAAGAAGAGCTGATTCAGGCGATGAAAGATCTCCATGAAGCCGGTGTGGACATTATTACGATTGGACAATATTTGCAGCCTACGCTGAAGCATATTCAGCTGCAGCGTTACTATACTCCAGAAGAATTTGCAGAACTCAAGGAAGAAGGACTTCGCATCGGCTTCGCTCACGTGGAATCCGGCCCGCTGGTTCGCAGCTCCTACCACGCGCATGAACAGGCCGAGCATGCCAAGAACCGGCAGCAAACGCCGGTGGCCGAGTGACAAGGAGGTGCATTCCGTTTGAAGGAAAGAGAACAGCACGACCCTACACTAAATTCAGCAAAAGTAACGCCAATTCAAGCCAACGTTTTGCCCGCATGGCGTTTTGTCCATACGGGCCGGCGTACCGGCGCCATGAATATGGCCATCGACGAAGCGATGATGATTGCCCAGCAGGAGGGACGGGTGCCGCCGACTGTAAGGTTCTACAACTGGCTTCCCGGCACGTTGACAGTGGGGTATTTCCAGAAGGCCGAGAAAGAGATCGACTTTACCGCCGTTGAACGGCATGGCGTAGGTTTTGTGCGGCGGCCTACAGGCGGACGGGCCGTCCTTCACGACCGTGAGGTGACCTATTCGCTGGTTGTGCCGGAAACGTACCCCGGCCTTCCGGCGCGGGTGGATGAAGGTTACCGGGTGCTGAGTGAAGGCCTTCTGTACGGCTTCCGGCGGCTGGGCCTGGATGCGGAGATGACAGGCGGCTACAGCCTGGCTGCCGGTGAAACGCCTCAAGCGGCCCGGCTGTCCCGCTCGGCAGCCTGTTTTGATTCGCCGTCACGATACGAGCTGACGGTTGAAGGACGCAAGATCGCCGGCAGCGCTCAAATGCGGACACGGGGAATCGTGCTGCAGCACGGCTCAATCCCGGTTGATCCGCAGATCGATTTCCTGTTCGAGCTGCTTCATTTTTCGGAGAACCGGACGAAAGAACGCTGGAAACGGATCGTGGAGGAGAAGGCCGTAGCGATTAACGAAGTGTTAAAGCGGAAAAACGGCCGGGAAGTAACGCTTGAGGAAGCGGAAGAAGCCTTTCGCATCGGGTTTGCGGAAGCTTTTGGCGCTTCTCTTGTTGCTGAGCCGCTAACGGAATATGAGGAGGAGCTGGCGGAAGAGCTGGTTCGAACCAAATATGGAACCGAAGAATGGAACCGGTCCAGGTAAAGAGGTTTTGACACATTTAAGACATTTAAGATATTTAAGCCGTTTTCGCAGGTGAAACTTGCCTGACGAAACGGCTTTTTTTCATGCCAACGTATATTATTTCTTGGCGAATGCGGCTTTCAAGCATTAAGCTCGATTTGCAAAACCTTCAGACGGCCGAAAGCATCCTTTAAGAAAAAAGAAACCGCCGGCAGATCAAGCGCCGGGGTTCTTTCTAATCAGGCGTTCTGCCGCTGCTCCCGCCTGCGCGGCATGCGCAAGGTCAGCAGCAGAATACCCAAACCGATGACAAAACCGGAAAGGGCAACGAGATGGAAATGGGCAGTCGTAATGTGTTTAGAGAACACGATGCCCAGCAGGCTCGACGAAAAAATCGTGCCCAAATAACGGGAAGTCATAAACAAACCTGAAGCGGCTCCCGTCTCCTCCGGCCTGGTGAAGGCATACAAGGAAGTTTGCATCGCAATATTGTTAAACCCGTTGCTGATCCCAAGCATCGACAACATGGCGAAAATAAACCAAGGCCCAGACCGGTCCCCGATGAGCAGCAGAAGCAGCGTGCCCAGCAGCAGGGTTGCCGAACCGGCAAGGAGAGCGGGTCTGGAGCCCTGCTTATCGATCCATTTTCCCGTCAGGGGAGCGATGATCACTCCAAAGCCCGCAACAGCCAGCATAACTAAACCGGTCGTGCCCGAATCAAACTTCTGCACATGCTGAAGGTAAGTCGG
The DNA here is from genome assembly GCF_002240225.1 of Paenibacillus physcomitrellae. Taxonomy (NCBI): domain Bacteria; kingdom Bacillati; phylum Bacillota; class Bacilli; order Caryophanales; family Paenibacillaceae; genus Paenibacillus; species Paenibacillus physcomitrellae. The sequence goes on from NZ_CP022584.1 coordinate 630,237, forward strand.
AACCCCGAAAAAGACGGAATAAAACACAATGTTGATCAGGATGTACTGAAGGTAAACAAAACTAAGATTCAGGTTGCTGACAAAACCGGATACATCGATAAAAGGTTCCTTCCGGCGTTTCTCGTAAAAGCAGAACCATACGGTAAGTGCCAGACTGATCAGCAGGTAGCCCAGATTCACCCGTTTCTCGAGGGACAAAAGGAACAACAGCCAGCCGACAATGCTGGCGGAAAACAGCAAAACGCCCGGCCAATCGATTTTGGCTCCGGCTTCCGGCCGTTCATCGGCCGGGAATAATCTCCACGCGAGCAGAAAGGATCCGATCAGGAAAGGGAAATTAATGATGAAAATGGCCGGCCAGTCTCCAAGCTGCAGCATGAAACCGCCAATTGAAGGGCCGAATGCAGCGGAAATCGAAGTGAAAATCGACAGAATGCCAAGCGCCTGAGCCTGATTTTCGGTGATCCGCTTTCGAATAATGCCCATGCCGGCCGGAAACAAAATCGAACTTCCAAATGCCTGAATGATCCGGAAGAGGATCAGCCAAATAAAATTGGGTGAAAAAGGGGCCAGCGCCGACGAGACGGCGATCAGCAGCAATCCGATGAGGAACAGCCTTTTCCTGCCCCAAGTATCGCTGAGTTTGCCCATAACGGGCTGACCGACGGCACTGGCCAAATAGTAAGTCGAAATCAGCCAGGAAGAATCGGTAAAGCTGAGCCCAAACTGCTCCTGCAGCCGGGATAAGGCCACCGAAATCATGGAGGAGTTCAGGGGATTAAGCAGGGTGCCCAAGGCGACGGTTACGACAAGCCATTTCGTATAGTCGCGGGTTTTCGTCATGTACAGCTCACCTCAGATTCATAAACAATGATATTTAAATAAATATATATGTTTTTAGCCGGAAAAGGAACCGATTTTCTGCCCGTCCAGCAGGCTTTGCTTGAGATCCAGCATGTCCAGCACCTGCCAGGCGAATTGGAGATCAAAAAACACGGCATGCTGTTCAAGCCGGAGATCCAATATTTCCTCGATGCGTTTCATGCGATAGGCAAAGGTGTTGGGATGAATATCGAGCAGGCTGGCGGCTTCTTTAAACCGTTTGCCTGAGAGAATGAAAGCGTCCAGCGCTTTCAGCAGCTCGTTTCTTTTCGGGGAGGGGTAATCCAGGAGCGGCTGCAGCAAATCCCGCACAAATTGCAGCAGATTCTCCTGCGGCTGGTTCAGTATAAATTGTACGGCCCCAAGCTCGACATAATCTTTGATGCTGTTTTTATCTTTTCTTCTTTTGCTGTAAGCCACGCTTTGTTTCGCGTCCTCGTAAGATTGCACGAAGCCTTCGAAATTTTTGCAGACTCGTCCGATGCCGATGGAACACTGAATACCGGGATACAGCCTGCGCAGGGCTTCATGGAGCTGTTTGGCAACGATTCGGCTCCGTTTCAGCGCCAGAGCCTGGTCCAATTCCTTGGGCAAAGCCAAAATGATCACGTAAGCATTCAATTTATGCAGAACTAGGCTGTACCGATTGGCGCTCTGCAGCTCCGTTTCTATCGTTCTAAGCACGTAACGGTTTACGCTTTTATCCGGGATGACCGGCAGGCTGCCGGAAGGAAATTCGATATCCGCCACCATAAACACAAAGGAATCATCCGCGCTCAGTCCCATCGACTTAGCCCGCTCCCGGAGCGTTCCCACATTTTTCTCCGAAAACAGCTCATCCAGAAATTCATCCTTTAACCGCTGCTCGGTTTCATAAACGGCTTCCCTTTTTAGCAGCTCCATGGCAAGCACCAGGCAGCATTGTTCCGCCAGTACGATATCCTGATCGCTGAGCCTGAGGTTCACCTCCGACACGGCCAGAATGCCGAAGATTTCACTAGAGGCCACCACGGGAAATAACATGACGGAAGAGGAAGCCGTCCGATCCGGCCCGGTTTCAACCCGGCAGGACTCGCGCTTTTGAAGCACCTGCTGCAGCTCTGCCATAAAAGGCGGCGTATGAATGTCGAAATCAAAAGCATCAGGCGGATGCTCCGTAAGGACGTTCAGAAGACTGTCGAACAGAATGATTGGATTTTCGAGGGTATCGTATACGGCCGTCCCGAATTCAGATAGGGACTTGCCGCTAAGAATCAGACGCATCAGCCGATCATGGGTCTGATTGATCCGGTTCAGCTGCTGGTTCTGGGAATGGATGACATGGTTCAGCTCCTCGAGCTGTTCTTTTTTGCTTTTCTCCTCCTGATAGAGATGGGCATTATCCAGGGCGACGGCCGCCAGATTGGAGAGGGCCGCGAGCAGGTTCAAATCATCGTTCGTGAAGGAACGGTGCGTGAAATTGTCGATCGTCATGACGCCGATGCATTCTCCGCGGATCAGCAGGGGGGCGCACATCACGCTTTGGATGAGGAAGGCTTCCCCGATGGATTGTCTGACGGGTTCGAGCGACTGATCGTAAAAAACCTTGTTGGAGGGACTCATCAAATCGGTGTTTCTCAATACTGTTTCCGAATTATGAAAAATCTGCGCCTGCCGGCTCTTCAGCGTAAGCCCGGTCATCGACTCGCCGGGAGACAATATGACATGCTGCATCTTTTCCCATAAAAAACCTGAGCAAGCCATCGGCTTCAGCCGGTCGTTTTGTTTATCGTAAATAAATAAAACACCGGCGTCGGCGGCTTCGATGACGTTCAAAACCCGGTCCAGGATCCGGGTGAGCACATCGTCCAGCTTTAGGCTGGAAGTAAAATACTGCGCCGCTTCGATTAACAGTTCGTTTTGCGTCAAACGCCGCTGCAATTCGGAAACGGAGATGGAGGAAATCGGTTCAGACATTTCGATCACCCGCTTTCTTATTAAATAGGAGGCCAAATAGCTCGCCGTCTGTATTTCGTGTTATTTTTAATGACATCATATCATGCCGGGAATAGAAAAACAGTTCGATTTTAGTCATTCAAACGAAAAAAATCATTCATTTTCGGGAAAAGACCGAACTTATTTAAGCTTTTGTATAATATAATTCCTTTCATAACCTGCTGACTTCTCTATGATGAAAGGTTATCTCACATTTAGAGTTTCGGCTATAGCGAATTTCAACCGGAGAAGGAGGAATAACCGATGAAACTGATTGGGATCGATGTGGGCGGGACATTCACCGACATTATCTTCACTGACACAACCGAAGGAACTTCTTATATTCACAAGGTGCCTACCACGAAGGAGGATCCCTCCATCGGCATGGTATCCGGCGTCAAGGAAATTTGCGAGCGGCACGGAATCGAGCCGGGATCGCTGGACCATGTTTTTCATGGGACGACCATCGCGACGAACGCCATTCTGGAGCATGACGGCGCGAAGACGGGCATGATTACGACGGAAGGCTACCGGGATATTCTGCATATCGGCCGGCATCAGCGTCCGCAGAACTATTCGATCCGGCAGGAGATTCCTTGGCAGGACCGGCCGCTTGTCGAAAGACGAAACCGGATGACGGTCAGGGAACGGCTCGTACCGGTAAAGGGGCAGGCCAAGGTGGAAACTCCTCTCGATGAAGGGCAAGTCCGCCAGATTTTGCGCGATTTCAAAGAGGATGGCGTTGAATCCGTCATCGTCGGGCTGTTGTTCTCCTATTTGAATCCCGAGCACGAGGAACGGGTCGCCGAAATCATCCGTGAGGAATATCCGGAGTTCTACATCACCACTTCCTCCGGGATTTCGCCGCAGTTCCGGGAATTTGAACGATTCACGACCGCTGCGTTAAACGGTTTTGTTGGCCCGAAAGTGCAAACCTATGTCGATCAGCTTGAACGGCGGCTGAAGGAGGCCGGAATCCACTGCGATCTGCATATTATGTCCTCCAACGGCGGTGTAGCCACCGCAAAAACGGTCTCCGAGAAGCCGGTGCTTACGCTGCTGTCCGGTCCGGCGGCAGGCGTGCTCGGCGGCCAATGGGCAGGTAATCTGTCCGGCCGGGAAAGGCTGATTACGTTTGACGTCGGCGGCACAAGCGCGGATATCGCCATTATTACCGAGCATGGCTTCGGGGAGTCCTCCGCACGCGATACCTGGATCGCCGGGTTCCCGGTGCAGATTCCCATGATCGACATTCATACGATCGGCGCTGGCGGAGGCAGCATCGCCCACGTTGACGGAGGCGGCGCATTCCAGGTCGGACCGAGAAGCGCTGGCTCCTACCCGGGACCGGCCTCCTACGGACGCGGCGGGGAACAGCCAACCGTTACCGACGCGCATGTCGCGCTCGGTCATCTGGATCCCGAGAACTTCCTGGGCGGGGAAATGAAGATTTATCCGGAAAATGCAGCAAAAGCCATCAAGGACTTGGCCGGACAAATCGGCCTGTCGCCCGAGGAGACCGCTGAAGGCATCCTGACCATCGTCAACAACAATATGGCAAACGCCATCCGGGCCAAAACGGTGCAGAAGGGCTACGATCCTCGCGGCTTCAGTCTGCTGGCGCTCGGGGGAGCCGGGCCGATGCATGCGGTGGAGGTTGCCAAAATATTAGGAATTCCGGAAGTCATCATTCCGCCGCATCCGGGAATCACGTCGGCGACCGGCCTGCTGACGACGGACTTGAAATACGACGCGACCCAAACCTTGTTCCTGCAAAGCGGAACGCTCGATTTAAGCTTGGTAAACACAGCCGTAAGCAAGCTGGAGCTGGAGATTCGCAAACAGCTGGAAGACGCGGGCTTCTCCGGCGGAGAGGTGGCTGTGCAGGGCTTTTTCGACTGCCGGTATATCGGTCAGGGCTACGAACTGCGCGTGGCTTTGCCTGCCGAACCTTTAAATGCGGACAATATTGAGCAGGTATGGAATCAATTTCACCGGTTTCATGAAAGGGAGTACGGCCATGCCTTCGAAGGAAGCCCGATCGAAATCGTAAATGTCAGGCTGACCGGAACCGGGACGATGCCTAAAATCAGACGTCCTTCCATCCAGCCAAGAAATGATTTATCCGATGCGCTTGTGAAGACAGAAAAATCGGTTTTCCGGGTTCAAGGCGAGCTCCGGGATGTGGATACTCCGTTTTACCGCAGGGAGCAGCTCCCGGTGGACACCGTTTTCAACAGCCCGTGCGTTATCCTGCAGAAGGATACGACAACCATTATTCCTCCGGACTGCAAAGTGAAGCTTGAGTCATCCGGAAACATCATCATCGAAGTGGGGGTATGAACAGGATGCAGAAAACAGATCATCGCCAGGCCATAGATCCGATCACCGCGCAGGTTTTGCGCGGGGCACTCGAAAACGTCGCCATCGAAATGGGTTACAAGCTTGCCCGCATGTCTTATTCCAGCATTATCCGCGAGTCCGAGGATTTCGGGTGCGCCCTGCTGGATGCGGAAGGCCAGCAGCTTTGCGAGTCAACGACCAGCACGCCGCTGCAGTCCGGGCCGCTCCCGGGATATATGAGAGGCATCAAAAAGATTATGGAACAGCGGGGAGACGTATTCCGCCCGGGAGACGTCATTATGCACAACTCCCCTTATTACGGGGCTTCGCACCAGCCCGATGTCGGTTTTTTCGTGCCCGTGTTTTATCAGGACCAGCTAATCGGCTTTTCTTGTTCGACAGCGCATCATCTTGATTTGGGGGCCTTAACCCCGGGATCGTGCGGGATCGTGGATGCGGTTGACGCTTATGCCGAAGGCCTTCAGTTCAAAGCGATCAAGGTTTATGACCAGGGTGTCCGCAATGAAATGATTTGGCGCCTGCTGAAGGACAATGTCCGGGCCGCCGATATGGTGGTCGGCGATATGGAAGCCCAGATCGCGGCATGCCGGATCGGGGCCGACCGTTATTTGGACATTGTCGAGACCTACGGTCTGGACACGGTACTCGCAGCCAGCGAGGACCTGATGGCCTATTCCGAACGGATGATGCGCAATGAGATCGCCAAGCTGCCGGACGGCATCTACCGGTCCGAAGGATATATCGACGGCTTTCTGGACAGTCCGGATCCGGAGAAAAAGGATCTCAAGCTTTGTGTGGCCGTAACGGTAAAAGGAAATGAAATCACCGTCGACTTGACCGGCACCTCGCCGCAGGTGTCCGACCGGCCGATTAATATGCCGCTCGAAGGGACCGTCGATATCGCCATTTATTTTACGCTTCGTTCCGTGCTTCTCGATTCGGATCTGTTTGGGCATATTCCGCAAAACTCGGGCCTGATGAGACCGATCCAAATTATCGCCCCTAAGGGCACGCTGGTGAATCCGACGTTCCCGGCGCCGACAATCGCCCGTTTCTGTCCCGGCAACATGGTCGCAGACACGCTGATGCATGCGCTGGCGCAAATCGTGCCGGGACAGGTGAGCGCCGGTATCGGAAACTTGAACGTTGTAGCCTACAGTGGCCTGGAGGACGAACAATATTGGGTCTACATGGACATCATGGAAGGCAGCTACGGCGGCCGCGCCGAGAAGGACGGCATGGATGCCGTTGACACGCTTTACGCCAATACCCGCAACAACCCGATTGAGGATATCGAATCCCATTATCCGCTGCGGGTTACCCGTTACGAGCTGCTGGACCACTCGGCGGCGGCAGGCAAATTCCGCGGGGGAATCGGCTCGGTAAGGGAAGTGACGTTTCTCGAGGACGGAGGATTTTCCGTGGAAGGGGATGGGCAGAAATACAAACCCTGGGGTTTTGAAGGCGGAAGCGAAGGCTCGACTTGCCAGCTGATCATGCGCTCGGCGGATGGGCAGGAATCGAAATTGCCTTCGAAGATTCCGCATCACCGGGCCAAAAAAGGAGATTCCCTGACCTTGGTCGGACCGGGGGGCGGAGGTTACGGCAATCCGTATGAACGCAAACCCGAAGCGGTGCTTTCGGATGTGCTGGATGGCTTCATCTCTGCAGACGACGCTGAACGTCATTACGGGGTCGTGGTTTCCGGAGGAAACATCGACTGGAGCGCAACCCACCGGATTCGTGCTTAATAAATAGAAAATATTGGAGAGGTGAATGTTATGGAAACTGTATCCTCCCGGGTTAATCATCCGGATCCTTCCCTGTATAACGAAGATTTGGCTCCGGTCCCCAAGGAAAAACGGACCTGGGATTGGATCAATTACTCCACCATTTGGATGGGCATGGTGCACAATATCGTTTCCTATGAGCTGGCGGCAAGCCTGCTTGGAATGGGAATGAACGTCTGGCAGGCGTTAAGCGCCGTTATTCTCTCCAATATCGTTTTGATAGCGGCCATCTGGCTGAACAGTACGGCAGGAACCAAATACGGCCTTCCTTTCCCGGTGCTGATCAGAGCTTCATTCGGCTATCATGGAGCCCATTTCCCCGTCATGATCAGGGCGTTCGTCGGCATTTTCTGGTTTGCTGCCCAGGCTTATGCGGGCAGCAAAGCTGTCGGCGCCATAATCAGCGTCATTTATCCCGGCTGGGATTCGCTTGGCCGGATCGCTTTCCTCGGGATGGGGCTGCAGGACTGGATCAGTTTCGGGGTCTTCTGGCTGCTGCATGCCTGGGTCATCTCCCATGGCATGGAGCGGGTCAGACATTTCGAGATGTGGGCCGGGCCGCTGGTTATCGTGCTTGGTTTCGGACTGGTCGGCTGGGCCATCCGGGCTGCTGGAGGCGTAGGGCCGCTGTTTTCCATCCAGGGAACCTTAAGCGGCGGATCTTTCTGGAACAGCTTTTTCCTTTCGGTCACGGGTTTGATTGGCGTATTGGCTACCCTGGTGCTGAACATTCCCGATCTGACGAGATACTCGCGGAGCCAGAAAGATCAGGTGGTAGGTCAGGCGATCGGATTGCCGGTCATGATGACGGTTTTCGCCTTCATGAGCATTATGATTACGGCGGGGACGATCATCGCATTTGGCAAACCGATCACAAACCCGGTCGATATTCTGCTTCAATTCCATCATCCTGTGGTCATCCTGCTCGGAGCTATTTCCTTATTGGTAGCGACGCTTTCCGTAAATATCGTGGCCAATGTGGTTTCCCCGGCCTACGATCTGGTTAATTTGCTGCCTAAAAAGCTGAATTTCGTTAAGGCGGGCATGCTTTCCATCGTAATTGGTTTGTTCTTCGCTCCTTGGCTCTGGTACGACAACTCCTCGACGATTTATACCATACTCGGAGCCATCGGCGGAACTTTGGGACCTGTAGCCGGGATTATGATCACCGATTATTATTGGGTCCGCCGCCGTCATTACGATATTAGCAGCCTGTTCTCGAAGCAAGGAGATTTCAGTTATGTACGGGGATGGAATCCCCATGCTTATATCGCCATGGCAGTGGGCGTAGTTGCGGCACTGATCGGCCTGTTTGTCCCCGCGCTGTCGGTTGTGTATACGTACAACTGGTTTGTCGGCATTCTGGTCGGCGGGCTGGTCTATACGCTTCTGATGAGAGGAGAGCTGACCAAATCGGTGCCAACAGCCCGCGAAAAGGTGGACACCATCTGATTTCTTGCCGGGCTTGACGGTGATGAATGCCTAAAACAACAGAAGACAGAGGAGAACTTGACAATGATTAATGCTGCACGGTTGAAGGAACGAATTGAGACGCTGGGCCGAATCGGCCGTTTGCCGGGCGGAGGGGTGACTCGGGTCGCCCTTTCCATGGAAGACAAGGAAGCTCAAGAAGTCGTATCGGCCTGGATGGAGGAAGCGGGGATGCAGGTGCGTCTGGATCACGCCGGCAATCTGATTGGACGCCTGGGGGGCGTGCATCCTGATGAGGCGCCTGTCGTGATCGGCTCGCATATCGATTCCGTTGTTAACGGAGGGAAATATGACGGCGTCATCGGCGTGCTTGGCGGTATTGAGGTAGTCCAGCATATGAAGGAAGAAAATATCCGCCCGCTGCTTCCGCTTGAAGTGATCGCTTTCTGCGAAGAGGAAGGTTCCCGCTTTCAAAGCGGGTTGTTCGGCAGCAGAGCCATGATAGGGGCTACGTCAGAACAGGATTTGCTGCTGACCGACAAACAAGGCGTTTCCCGCCGGGATGCCTTGGCCTTGTTCGGGCTGGAGCCGGACCGGATCCAAACGGAAGCGGTGCGTACAAAGGATGGAATCCGGGCTTATCTGGAAATGCACATTGAGCAGGGACCAGTTCTTGAGAAAATGGGAGCGCCGGTCGGCATCGTGACCGGCATTGCCGGCCCGGCCTGGATCGAAGTGGTAGTCGAGGGGAAAGCGGGCCATGCCGGGATCCTTCCGATGGAAATGAGGCAGGACGCTTTTTTGGGAGCCAGTGAAATAGCGCTTTTGGTAGAGCAAACCTGCCTCTCCTTCAAAGGATCTCCGGTGGTCGGCACCGTCGGACATGTCGAAGTTAAACCCGGCGGCTCTAATATCGTTCCCGGATTGGCGTCCTTTTCAATGGATATCCGGGATATTGACGTAGACCGGAGAAACGAAGTGATCCGGCAGGTTAAAGAAGGGGCCTTGCGGATCTGCGAGCAGCGCGGACTCCGGGTGCAATTCCATGAAAGAATGGATGTGCCTCCGGTGCAGTGCACCCCGGGCATCGTGGAGGTCATGAAGGAGCAAGCCAAAGCGATGCATTTGGTTTGTCCCGAGCTGGTCAGCGGCGCGGGCCATGACGCCCAGCTGATGGCAGCCATTTCGGATATGGGGATGATTTTTGTCCGCTGCCGGGACGGAATCAGCCATAACCCGGAAGAATTCGCCGAAACCGAAGATATTAAGCTCGGCACGGAACTGCTGTTCCGTGTAGCCAAGCATTATGCGATGCAACAGACGGTCGGGATGACGGAGAAAACATCCGCAGTCGGAGACTGAGTTCCGAGAAGCGGTTATGTGATTGAAGAATTAAAACGGATGGCTTTCAGCTGAAGGCCATCCGTTTTATTTTTGCAGCTGTTAAGATCCCGATCGAAAAATCGAATTTCCGTTTCACTTTAAATGAATGATCATTTATATTTGAATCATGAGACCAAGAGATGACAATAAAGTGGAAGCGATTATTGAGCGACTGTCGGCCTTGTGAATGAAATCGGCTTCGCTGAAACCTCCATTTCCAAGATAGCCAAGAAAGCGGGCGTTTCGGCAGCTACCATCTACATTTACTATGAGAATAAGGAGGATATGTTAAGCAAGATTTATTTTGAAAGCTAAGAAGCTGATGAGCGAGAAGGTTTTTCAAACGGTAGACCCAAGGGCATCCTTGCGGGAACGTTTTGAGTTCTTCGCCCGGAACTTTGTGCAGTATATTGTGAACAACAAAGAATATTATTTGTTTATGGAGCAGGTGTCCAACTCTCCGCTGCTGCGCAATTGGTGCCTGGAAGACACGACACCCATGTATCAGCCGTTATTCGAATTGTATGAAGAGGGCAAACAGCAGAAGCTTTTTCAAAATGAGGATCTCAACTTACTGGTTATGTATTCGATAGCGCCTATCGCGCAGCTTGCTAAAGAGCAGCTGACAGGACAGTTCCAATTCGACCAGAACAGAACAAAATAACCTCGGCAATTCAGATGAGCTGGGACGCGATTGCTTACAGAGAGCAGCTAGTGGAGTAAAACAAAGAGAACACGAAGAATAAGAAAATCAAGAAGAACACGAAAAACAAAAACAGGAAGAGGCGGCACTGGACAACAGCTTATTCAGAGGGCCTTGAGGGAAGGGCATCAGGTTGTGGTGACCAGCTCCGAGGCTGCAGTGGCTTACGGTCACCCGGCGTCCAAAGTGTATTTTAATGAAGATGACTGGACGAATACTGAAATCGCTAAACAGGACTACATGAAGAGTAAAACCTTGGCCGAGCAGCTCGCTTGGGACATGGCCCGAGACAAAAGGTTAAATCAGCCCGAAGCCGCTCTTGCGACCGTCTGCCCGGGCCAGATATTAGGACTAAGCTTGATTCCTTGGGTACGGTACAGCAGTGGCTCTCTGAAGGATATGGCGGAAGGCAAAACGCCGTTTGTATTCGATTTGCTTTCGCATTATGTAGATGTTCGGGATTGTGCGCAGATGCATATCGCGGTGATGAGCAATCCGGGCACTGACAGCAATCGCCATTTAAGCTTTGGAACAAAAGGAAGGCTGACGGAAGTCCCCGGCATAATTCGTGAAGAATACAGTCATCTGGGCTTTAAACCTTCCCCGCGAACGATACCCAAATTTGTGCTTTGGGGATTACGCTTTGTTAACGGAGATGTAGACACGATTTATTCCCGGATTGGAACTACGCAAATCTATCAAACCAAGTATCCTGAAGTGTATCAATACCAGTATACGGATCTTCGGCAGATGGTGAAGAACACGCTGGACAGTCTGTTAGCGAATAAGATGCTGATGCCCAAGTCGAAATCGATATAGAAAACGAGAGTGAGCTTCGATCCTGGCGATCGGAGCTCAAATTTATATACTTGAGAATGGGGAGGATTAGGAGGTAGAATAGAAATGTCTTTGAATGAAGCGTTTTCACACCAATTAAAAAGGAGCATTTGCAGATGAATTCTAAAATTCCTGTTCCGCATCAACCGCTCGTCAGTCATATTTATACTGCGGACCCTTCCGCCCATGTGTTTGAAGGGAAAATTTATATTTATCCATCCCATGACCTTGAACATGACGGGCCGGACAATGACAACGGAGACCAATATGCGATGGAGGATTATCATATCCTGTCGCTGGATAATTTCTCGTCGCCGGTAGTCGATCACGGCGAAGCTCTGCATCTGCGCGACATTCCTTGGGCTTCCAAACAGCTGTGGGCTCCGGATGCGGCTTTCAAGAACGGCATCTATTATTTATTCTTCCCGGCACGTGATCATGATGGCATTTTCCGGATTGGTGTTGCCACCTCGAACTCTCCTGCGGGACCTTTTAAGGCTGAACCTGATTATATCCCGGGAAGCTACAGCATTGATCCAGCGGTATTGGTCGATGAAGACGATAAAGCGTATATCTATTTTGGCGGACTGTGGGGCGGACAGCTGGAGAAATGGCAGACAGGCACTTTTGAGCCGAATCCGTCCGAACTGAAGCCGGACCAGCCTGCCTTGGGTCCCCGAGTAGCACTGCTCAGCGAGGATATGCTGACCTTCCAGCAGGAGCCGCAGGAAATTTCAATCATAGATGAAGAAGGGCAGCCGATTCTCGCCGGCGATGAGGACCGCAGATATTTTGAAGGGCCTTGGGTACATAAGTATAACGGACTCTATTATCTTTCTTATTCCACAGGATCTACTCATAAGCTGGTTTATGCGGTAAGCGATAATCCGCTTGGTCCATTTACCTTCAAAGGTACGATCCTGACCCCGGTGATCGGCTGGACCACTCACCATTCCATCGTGCAGTTTGAGGATAAATGGTATCTGTTCTATCATGACAGCTCCTTATCGGGTGGGGTGAACCATAAGCGGAGCGTGAAATATGCCGAACTTACATATAACGCAGACGGGACGATTCAAACGATTGATCCGTATCCATCCTGATCCTTTAAGTTATAATTTATATAATCAGCTAGGACCTGCTAGACTTGGCCGCTTAATGCGGCTTTTTTTATTGGAACAGGGCTGTGTAGAAAATGTGTCTCTTTTCGGCTATGCTTAAATGAGGAAGAAAATAGATGAAGAGAGCGAAGCCAGAAGATGAAAAAGCTGAAAATAGACGATGTTGCCCGCGCTGCAGGTGTTTCCAAAAGCACGGTATCCCAATATCTGAACCAAAGATATAAATATATGAGCGAGGAGACCCGCCAGCGGATTGGAGAGGTCATTGACGAGCTTGGATACCAGCCCAACGGCCTGGCACGCAGCTTAAAACAGAACCGGACGCATCTGGTAGGCGTCGTTGTGGCGGATATTGATTACAGCTTGTCCATCCAATGCGTAAAGGCGATTGAAAATGAACTTCAAAACCGCGGGATCCAGGTGTTGATCTGCAATTCGGATGAAAATCCGGAGAAAGAGCAGCGTCATATTGAAACGCTGATCGCAAGGCAGGTTGACGGTCTGATCGTCTTTCCTACCGGACATCAGGCGTCTGCCTATGAACGGCTCAGCGAGCAGCAGCTGCCGTTCGTGTTGATTGACCGGCTTGTCGAAGGTGTCAGCACGCAAAGCCTGCTGCTTGATAACGAAATGGCCGTGAAGCTGGCTGTGGAAGAGCTGGTTCGCGAAGGACATGAACGAATCGGGATTGTGACGCTCCCGCTCGGAGAGCAGGGGATTACGCCGCGCAAGGAGCGACTGGGCGGATTCCGGAAGGCAATGGAGGAGGCCGGCCTGCAGCCGGCCGAAGATTATGTGCTCAGCCTTCCGGCAAGCGAAGTAGCCGCCAGATTGGCGGAACTGCTGGCAAGGCCCGAGCCGCCGACGGCTCTGCTTGCAGGCAATGACATCGTACTTGCTGAGCTATTGAAAGCAGCAAACCGTCAGGGTATCATCATCCCGGAGCATCTTTCGCTGATCGGGATTGACGACGCCGAGTTTGCTCAAATTTATAATCCTGTTATCACGACTATCCGCCAGCCGGCTCACGAAATGGGCGCTCAGGCAGCCAAAGTTATTTTGTCCGCTATTGAGGAGAAGGATCGTCCGGTACCGATCACGTACCGCTTTCCGCCTGCGCTTCAGCGAGGGGCATCAGTGAAAGACTTGAAATCTAAATGTAGGAGCCTTAATGTTAGGCCTAAATGAACGTTAAATAGACTCTAAATAGGTTTCCGAATGACCGTAAAAGGAAGGGACAGGGACCGGTCTTCGGTCTCCAACAGTTCAAAAAGGGATTTCTCCCGGCATCAATGCCAGAAGAAATCCCTTTTTTTGGGTTTGATAAGTATAAGTCCTTTCAGCAGCATGAGCCTGCCGATATGAGACTGCGTGCGCCGCTTAATTGACGGGGATGGCTTTAGCGAGAAAAGACTCCAGCTCGGAGCGCCGCGGCAGACCATCCATATCGCCTGGCGACATGACCGCAAGTGCACCCAGCGCATTGCCGCGCAGCACGGCGGAACGTACATCCAGCTTCTCCAGCAGGCCGCTGATTATGCCCACGGCAAAGGCATCGCCTGCACCAACCGTATCTATTACTTCATCCACTTTGAAGCCTGGAACATAACCTTCCAGCCCGGAAGATTTGAAATATGCCCCGCTTGGTCCCATCTTGATCGCCACCAGCGAAACGCCTTGGTTCAAATAGAAATCGGCGATCTCCTCTGGAGAGGTAAGACCGGTCAAAATCCGGGCTTCACCAATGCCGGGCATGAACCAGTCGGTACGGGCGGCCAGCTCATTCGTTATGCGGATCATCGTCTCCTGGTCGCTCCAGAGCACCGGGCGAAGATTCGGATCAAAAGAAACGGTTCTTTTAAGCGCTTTCATATAATCCATGGCATGACGGGAAAATTCCAGTGTGGACGGTGAAAGGGCGGCCGAGATGCCGGTAACGTGCAGATGTCCTGCCAGGCCGAAATAATCCGGATCAAAGTCGGCGATGCCGAGCGTGGAAGAGGCGGAATTTTTACGGAAATACTCGACCTTGGGGTCTCCGCTTTGTACACGTGATTTAAAGAGCAGGCCTGTAGGCCGTTCACTGGACATTTTTACACCGGAAGTCTCAATGCCTTCCTTCTGTTGAACTTGCAGAATATGCCGGCCCAGACTATCATCGCCCAGTTTCGTCACATAGCCGGTTGGATGGCCGAGACGGCACAACCCCGTTGCAACGTTATTTTCGGCCCCGGCTACGGCCTTTGAGAATGAAGTAACGTTCTCAAGTTCTCCAAATTCCTCAGCTCTGAACATAACCATCGGTTCGCCAAAAGTAATAGCAGCTAACTGCTTTGACATGCGGAATCCTCCCCGTAATCATTCTTTCACTCAAAATATCACATAAACCGGTTTAGTACAATGATCATTTTAAGTTTGTCGTTCTTGTTAGGGCGGTACGAGGCCAACTCTCCGGCATACAAATCAGAGCCTAGAAATCAAAAAAACCTTAATATATAAGGGGTATACAAGTTACTTAATGATCTTCCTTTCCAGGGCAGTCATTTCTGCAATCGTTTGCAAAAAAAGGTTGACGAAGCTTCTAATTGCGCTTAGTATCAAATTAAACAACCAATTCTCGCAATTTAAAGACTTACTTAATAAATTTATTTACTAATTTTAAGTTTATAGAGTTCATGGAATAACATTCAATAAACAAAAGGAGCAGAAACCTATGAAAAAGCTTAAAGTGCTGGAAAGCCTGTCCGCCTGCGGTGTAGTTGCCGTAATTCGGGCGGATAATGTAGAGGATGCTTGTAAAATGTCGTCAGCTTGTATTGAAGGCGGCTTGACGATGATTGAAGTAGCGTTTACAACGCCTGGTGCGGATGAAGCCATCCGCAGGCTGACTGCGGAACACGGGAATCATGCGGTCATCGGCGCGGGAACTGTACTTGATCCGGTCACGGCCCGAATCGCGATTCTGGCTGGAGCCGAGTTTGTAGTCAGTCCATCGTTTGACAGCGAGACGGCGAAGATCTGTAATTTATACGGAATCCCTTACATGCCGGGCATCCTGACACTGGGCGAAATCAAAGAAGCTCTTAAATCTGGAGTCGATGTATTAAAGCTGTTCCCAGGCAGCGCGTTTGGTCCGGATTTTGTGAAAGCGGTCAAAGGCCCTATGCCTCATATCAGCATTATGCCTACCGGCGGCGTGGATCTGGAGAATATGGAGCAATGGCTGAAAGCCGGCTGCATCGCAGTCGGTATTGGCGGTAATCTGACGGCTCCCGCGAAGCAGGGAAGATACGACAAAATTACGGAGTTGGCCGCTGCTTATGTGGCCAAATATCAAACACTGCGCGGCAGCGTATAGGACGCTCTTTGTTTATTAGAATATCCTTTGAAATTTTGGAATAACGACGGTTTGACGCAGGTCCAGTGATGTGAACGTTTGAACTGCGAAGCCTCATACTCCAGTTCAGTCCGGTCGTGGCTTGTCAGAAGGACGTGGATTAGCCATAATAAAATCTCCAGATAAAAAATGACCGGAAGGAGCGAGAGGGGATGGAATATAACCCTGCACAATTGATCGGACATGGCTTGCAGCTGGCCGGGAGCAGCCTGCGTTACCCATTTTATCCGGATGTGCCTGTCTTGTATGTCGGAAGCAAAATGTTTGCTCTCTTCGGAAGGAATGAAGATTACCCGAGCATGACTGTAAAAACCAACCCGGAAGAAGCATGGATCGTGCGTGAGCAATATCACGGGACTGTAATTCCAGGTTATCATATGAATAAAAAGCACTGGAATACGGTTCTGCTTAATGGGAAAGTGCCGGAACCTATTTTGTATGAAATGATCGAGGAATCCTATGGCCTTGTGCTTCGAAACCTGCCGCGCAGCGAGCGGGAGACGATAACCGGCTTATTGAAGTAGAATTTCACTTATAAAAAAGCTTAACTTGACTATCTCCTGTTGGGTTAAGCTTTTTTACATTTTGCGAAGAACTTTCAGACAGAAAAGGGCTTGCTCACAAGTAGAGAAAGGTGAAAGGGTTATAGGACAAGGCCGGTAAAGAATACTTCCTTATAGGAGTGTGATCCAGGGGAGGAATTAAAACTTTGACCAAGCCAAGGAAAGTATATGTTTACGCCATAAGCGGAAAGACCATCCGTTCGATTAAAATCATCATTCTGGTTGATGTTCTTATGGGCACGGGGCTTTATTTCACGGTAAAATGGATGACCTCCAGCCTGCTGATTTCCACTATAGGAAGCATTGCGGGTAGTGAAGGCTATAAATGGAGGCTTAGAAAACAGCGGTTCAAAGTGGTTTCCGTTAAGAAAACGTCCTATCCATCAAGGATAAATGAACGGTTCCATGGTAAAGCTATAAGCCTGTTCCGTAAAAATTGACAATTCCGCCAGAGGGTACTAATATATTCAAGCGTAGAAAAAGTAACTTATTGCTCTATAAATAGCAGCTTACCTTTATAAGGTATTGCAGAACCTTAGCAGAAACTATTGGAGGGAACATACGGATGAGCAGCAACGAAGCTAAACGCCAGCAAATTCTGGACGCTTTTCATTTCAGACATGCTACTAAATCTTTTGATCATGAGCGTAAAATTGCGGACGAGGATTTCCAAACGATCCTCGAAGCAGGCAGATTGTCTCCAAGTTCAGTCGGTTTGGAACCTTGGAAGTTTCTGGTTGTTCAAAACAGCGACCTTCGTGAAAAGATCAAAAAAGTCTCTTGGGGAGCGCAAGGGCAGCTGCCTACGGCCAGCCATTTTGTTGTCCTTCTGGCCCGCAGGAACGGACGTTATGATACGGAATATTTCTGGAACCAGATGACGAAGATCAAGGGGATTCCGGAAGATACGGTCCGTCAAATGATGGGCCGTTATGCGGAATTCCAGGGAGAAGACTTCAATTTGTTTGAAAGCGAGCGCGCCTTATTTGACTGGGCCTGCAAGCAGACCTATATCGCTTTGGGCAACATGATGACCGCCGCAGCACTGCTGGGCATCGATTCCTGCCCGATTGAAGGCTTTAACCAAGCCGCATTAAATGAGGTTCTCGAGCAGGCGGGACTGCTGGAGAACGGAACATACGGCATCAGCGTAATGGCCGCGTTTGGTTACCGGGTGCAGGAGCGGCGTCCGCAATCCAGAAGAAGTGCAGAAGACGTTATTCAGTGGCTTAACTGATGAAACATGAATAAGCAAAGCAAACCTAACCTAACATCTGATTGAAAAGCAGCAAGCCCCGTTTCAGGTTTGAAATCTGAACGGGGCTTTTCTTGTTTTTCTTTACATCCGGAGCGAGGAGAGCAGATCATCGAGCGTTCCGTTAAATTGATCCAGGTCGACATTTCCTGTCACACCTGGAATACTTCCGGTTTGGGAGTATTGCCATATAGACCAGCTGTCCCAAGCCGTAACCGGGGTAGGCTGCTTGCTGCTGTATTTGGCTACCCAAAGCTTATAAGCAGAGAAGGTAGCGTCAAAGTTGGCGGCAAATACATTGCCCGTATAAATCGTCGGGCGGACTCCGGTAACCGTTTCGAATTCGGACAAAAAGGCCTTGGCCACTTGGTTAATCTGGGCGGTTGTCAATTTGCCCGGATTGTCTTCATAATCCAGCACGGGCGGAAGATCAAGCTGCTCAATCCCGCCTGCGGACTGCAGGGTTTCGATAAAGTGATCCGCCTCAAGCCGTGCATTCTCCGGCGTTGTGGCATCCAGGAAGTGATAGGCGCCTGTAAGCAAGCCTGCGGCTTTTGCACCTGCCAGATTGGCGGCAAACTGCGGGTCCTTAAACGTCTTGCCTTCCGACGCTTTGATGAAAACAAAGGAATAACCGGAGGCGGCGACGTTTGCCCAGTCGATCGAGCCATTATGATGGGACACGTCAAGCCCCATGGCGATGCCGGTTGATGTGCCGGCCTGCGGGGCCGAATCGCTGGCAGCCGGCTGCAACTGAATCGTGATCGTACCTGACGATTGCTGAAGCTGATAAGATTGGGCTCCATTCAGAACCAAGACGATTTGGATCGAAGAGGAGTCATCCGAACCGCTGAACTGGGAAAGCTCGATTTCATTGACGTTAGGATCGCTTGGCAGAAGAATATCTCCGTGATGATTGTCGTCAAGCGGATATTTCTGCGTAAAGCCTGCATCAAAAACCGCAGCAGGCAAATCAACCTGGAGGCGATTCGGATCACTCAGCAGAGCTGTCCCAGGCTCCGTTGAGCCTTGAACGGTCAGCACTAACTTCCCATCTGCCAAACTCAAATCCTTGAGCACGGCTTGCGCAGGTTTATCGGACACGGAGACGGAGGTGTCCTCTGGCTTGGAACCGAGAGCAGGCGAGGAAGCTTGTCCTGTCCCGGACCCCGAAACGGGATTGGGCTCCGCAGTTGTTCCCTTGGACGGCTGACCTTTAGATGTAGTGATTTTTACCGATTTTGTCGCTGACTCCCAGGCCACCACACTCCCGAGCTGTTCTCCAACAAAACGGATCGGGACAAAAGCCGTATTGCCGGAAAGAACTGGGGCGGCGCTTAACTGAATGGTTTGTCCATCTGCCACAGCCTCAAGACGGTTCAAGTTCAGTTTGATCGTCTGGCTTGCGTTATGTATAGTAATCGTTTTATCTCCGTTATTCCAATCCACGGTATAATTCATCTCTTCGGTCAAAACCCGCAGTGGAACCAGCACCCGGTTGTTAGAAATAATGATTTGCTCTGATTTCGATAGACTTATCTCCTGATTATTCAGGAACAAATGGGTGCTCTCCTTGGCCGAAACCGCCTGAGTCTGAACCCAGCAGAGCGTTAGGAACGCGAATAAGCCGAAAAATAACAGTTTCTTCATGATGTACCACCATTCTATGATTTGTAATCTTCAGGACGGAGAAATTGTTTGTTGCCCTGACTCTATCTTTTGACGATAAATTAATCGTAAAAGTTTCGATTAGATTCGAGGATTTATAAAGTTTTTTAAGGGTGAGGACTTTTCAAAAGGGAACGTCTATATCGGGCAAGCGGCTCCTGACATCCGTGTGTGTCTCGATGCTGATCGCCTGGTTGCCGACTTGGCATTAATCGGATAGTCAAAGACACCTGTTTACAAATCGTAA
The DNA here is from genome assembly GCF_002240225.1 of Paenibacillus physcomitrellae. Taxonomy (NCBI): domain Bacteria; kingdom Bacillati; phylum Bacillota; class Bacilli; order Caryophanales; family Paenibacillaceae; genus Paenibacillus; species Paenibacillus physcomitrellae. Next base: position 649,852 of record NZ_CP022584.1, read on the forward strand.
TTATTACGATATAATCGAATCTTGTAATCGTAATAATTACGAATAACCAACAGGTACATAGTTATTGGCCAGTCAGAACTAGACGGCCAAAGCTTATCGAAAGACACGGTTTAAAGGGTTCTATTAGAAAAGGGGTTTAGAAATGAAACGCAGGAAACAGCTACTCGTTATACTTTCATTATCTTTAGTTCTGGTTGCAGCAGGATGCGGATCGAAACAGACCGGAGATCAAAGTCAAGCCGGGGATGCTGTGTCAGCATCCAACTCATCGGCGGTATCGACTGCCGGGGTGAAACTTAAGATTGAGACAAGCTTCTACCCGATGTACGAATTTACCCGTCACGTAGCGGGCGATCTTGCCGAGGTGCACAATCTGGTTCCGGCTGGCGCCGAACCTCACGATTGGGAGCCTGTACCCAAGGACATCGCGGAAATTACGGATGCAGACGTATTGGTCTATAATGGCGCAGGTATGGAGGGCTGGATCGATCAGGTCGCTTCCAGTGCGACAGGCGGACATCTAAAGCTTATTGAAGCCAGCAAAGGATTAGATATCATGGATGGTTTTGTGGAAGAGGAAGAAGAGGAGCCCGGCGAAGAAGTGGCCGGCCACGATCAGGATCAGGGTCACTCGGGACTGGACCCTCACGTCTGGCTGTCTCCGGCACTTGCCATCAAGGAAGTTCAAAATATCGAGCAGGGACTGGCACAAGCCGATCCAGCCGATGCAGATACGTTCAAAGCCAACGCTGATGCTTATATAGCCGAGCTGCAAACGCTGGATCAGCAGTTTAAAGACAGCCTGAAAGATCCAAAACGCACGGATTTCATCACGCAGCATGCCGCGTTCGGTTATTTGGCTAGAGAATACGGCCTGACGCAGGTGCCTATTGCCGGTTTATCGCCGGATCAGGAGCCGTCAGCTGCCAAAATGGCGGAGATTGTACAATTCGCCAAGGAACACCAGGTGAAGACGATCTTTTTTGAAACGCTGGTTTCATCCAATGTTGCTGAGACCATCGCCAAGGAAATCGGCGCCAAGTCGGATGTGCTGAATCCGCTGGAAGGGTTGACCGATGAAGAGTTGGCCCAGAACCAGAATTATATTAGTGTCATGAAACAGAATCTGACCGCGCTGCAAAAAGCTTTGAATGAAAATAACTCGTATCACTCTTATAACGGCATTTTACAATGCAATTAAAACCCGATCTAAAAAAACAATCTAACCCAATTAATAAACAGAAAGGTTGATTTTCAGTGGCTAAAAAGTCCAAAGTGGTAAAAGAACTAAAACGCCAGGCCTTGGTAGAGAAATACGCGGAGAAAAGAAGAGAGCTGAAAGCCAAAGGGGATTACGAAGCTTTGCAGAAGCTGCCGCGTGATTCGTCCGTAACAAGACTTCACAGCCGCTGCTTGGTGAGCGGCAGACCAAGAGGTTACCTCAGCAAATATAAAGTATCCCGGATTGTGTTCCGTGAACTGGCTCATCAGGGACGGATTCCGGGTGTGAAGAAAGCCAGCTGGTAAGCGGAGCATTAATGAAACGGGCTTTAATTGAGCTTGGTTGAGCTTTAATCGAGTTTTCAGCTTTAAATAACAAAAGCGGCGATCCGCCTTCGGAGTTTTTCTTCCGGGCAGATCGCCGTTTTCTTTTATTGGACGGGTGAATTGTAATAAAATGGAGTTAAATCAGAAAGATCAGTTGTGATTCACATGTACCACTCAAAAGGAGATAGACGTGATGAAACGAATGATTTCGGGTGCTGTTTTACCGGCTGCTCTCGGCATCCTTATCTTACTCGCAATCGTTATCTATACGGGCACTTATTCCTATAACCATTCTTCCATTTCCAAAGTGCTAAATTCAGAGGACGGCAGCTGGACATTTATCCCTTTCGCGCAAGGCGAAATAGCCTTATTGAATGATGATAAAGAGCTGGACGCCATTTATTTGAAAAGGGGACTGTTAGGCTGGAACAAGGTCATCGAACCGGCTCCGATTCCAAAAAATACGCAAGCCTACAATCAACGATTTTCTTTCTTTCAAGCGGATGGTCAAACCTTTATATTCGGTTATTTTCCTTCTGATGATATGAAGACCGTAACTTTTAATGATGAACCTTCTTCTTTCGGAAGCGGTTCTTTGGAAATCAGTTATAGGGTAGGGGAAGACGGGAGCTGGTTTATACCTGTAAACCGAAATATATCATCCCTAAATGGTGACGACCTGTATGTCACTTTGGACGACGGCACCCGGATTTCTTACCCGTTTACTGAGTTGAACTAAATTATTGGGCTTCCAAATCGTGAGCACGGCTTACTGTCAAGGCGGCATGCAGCGCCACAAACACCATCGTAAAGACGCACACGAGAGTCATGGAGTCGTAGATGTCGCGATAGCCGGTACCGGTGAAGCATAGCAGCAAATAGTTCAAGCTTTGAATAGCATAGACCGCAATTGGCTCCAACCAGTAGGATTTGCTGAACGATTCCGTGCCTTTCTTGTCATACTTGGCAAGGTAAAGGGCAAAAATTTGCATAAACAGATAAACGACGAAGAACCAGCCGAAATAATTGGAGATAGGCACACCGTAATAATTTCCCCCGTCTTCCCAAATCCATTGTTGACTAATAGTTGAGGTTAACGGGCTGGCTGACGAGGCTGTAGACCCTGAAATTGCGGAATATTTATTTAAATTTGCCGAGGCGGGCGGGATGGGCATGATGATTAAGTGGGTGAATGACGGTTATGTAACGCCTCCTGCCGAGATGGCTGCTTTGATTATCCGAATCATTCGAGGCGGAATATCCTCATTTACAGACGAAAGGTGACTCCAGATTTAGTGGGGTCACCTTTTTTTGAATTTACGTCGTTCCTCTGCGATAGGAGCTGGGGCTGACGCCGGTCGCCTTCTTGAAGGTACGAGAGAAGTGGGGGAGATCCATGCCGAGCTGCTCCGCAGTATCCGAAATCGACAAATTGGAAAAAGAAAGCAGCCGCTTCGCCTTGTCCATCCGCTTCTGCTGGACATAGTGGATAGGCGTAACGCCCATCAGCTTCTTAAAATAAGGGATGAAATAATTGGGATGAAGATGGATAATATCGGCCAGCGTATCGATCTCGATCGTCTGATCCAAATGTTCTTCAATATACTGCAGTACGCTGCCGAGTTTGACCCGTTCTTCATGGAACAGGAAGCGGTCCAGCTCTGCTGTATATCCGGAATGCTCCATGCAGTAGGCAAGCAGATGCAGCAGCGCCGATTTGAGCCGCAGCGGAGCCAGATACCCGCCTTGACTGAACTGCACCTCCATATTCAGAAACAGCCGCCGGGTTGCCTCCGGCTCCTCCGCATCTACAAGAATGAGTTTCCCTTCGGGGGCAAACAGCGGCCATTCGCCGATCTTGGCGTCAAAATGGCAGAAGTGACGTGTATAGGGGTTGTCCCGGGAAGTGGTGGTGGTCTGGACAGAACCAGCGGGCATAATCATCAGCTGCCCCGGCTTCGGGTAGTGGAGCTCGCCGTTCAGCAGCACGCTTCCTTCACCATCCGCAATATAATACAGCCGGCTAAACGACGGAATTTCATCGGTACGGTTCCACCCGCCAAAATGAGACCTGGAATGAACCAGGGATACGGATACACTCAGATTCTCCATTAAACTTTCGGCAAAAGAAAGAGCTTCAGACATGTTGACAGCCTCCTGCTTCATCATCCTCCTCATTATAATCTAAATATAAAAATTTGGCAGGAACACCTTAGTTATATACAAATCTGTCTTAGTTTCAACCATTCTCCTAAAGATGAAAGCGTTATATTCTCTATCCATAAAGATGACCAAGGAGGAATTCTAAGGGATGAATAAGGTACGATACGGAATCATCGGGATAGGAAATATGGGCAGATCGCATGCGGTTCAGCTGCTGGATCAGGTGAACGGGGCGGAGCTTGCCGCTGTATGCGATAGCTCCCCGGCCGCTTTAGCGTGGGCCAAAGACCGGCTGCCGGAAAGCGTTCAACAATTCAAGCAGCCGGAAAATTTGTTCAAGTCTGGTTTGATCGACGCGGTGATTATCGCAACGCCGCACTACGATCATCCGCCGCTGGCGATCCAGGCGTTTGACGCCGGCCTTCACGTGCTGATCGAGAAGCCTGCGGGCGTGTACACCAAAGCCGTCAGAGAGATGAATGCCAGAGCTGCGGCTTCGGATCGGGTGTTTGGCATCATGTACAATCAAAGAACCAATCCGCTGTATCAAAAGCTGAAAGAGCTGATTTCTTCCGGCGAGCTTGGCGAGATCCGGCGGACGAACTGGATTATTACCAATTGGTACCGCTCTCAAAGCTACTATAATTCCGGCGGCTGGCGAGCAACCTGGGCGGGGGAAGGCGGCGGCGTGCTGCTGAATCAGGACCCGCACCAGCTGGATCTCTGGCAGTGGACAACGGGCTTGATGCCTAAGCGTGTCCGCGCCTTTTGCCATTTTGGGAAATACCGTGATATTGAGGTCGAAGACGACGTAACGGCTTATGTGGAATATGAAAATGGTGCGACCGGCCTGTTCGTGACGACCACCGGCGAAGCGCCGGGTACCAACCGGTTTGAGGTCACTGGAGACCGGGGCAAAATCGTCATCGAAGACGACAAGCTTGTGTTCTGGCGGCTGCGTGTTCCAGAACCAGAATTTAATGCGTCCTTTAACGGCGGCTTTGGTGCGCCAGAATGCTGGAAATGTGAAATTCCGGTGCCTGCAAGCCATGGCGAGCAGCATCTGGGCATTCTCAAAAATTTCACGAATGCAATCCTGCACGGCGAGCAGCTGATTGCGCCGGGTGAAGAAGGGATCAAAGGCCTAACCTTGTCCAATGCAATGCACCTATCCGCCTGGGAAGATGACTGGGCCGACCTCCCGCTGGATGAAGACCGGTTCCATGAACTGCTGCAAAGCAAAATTGCCGCTTCGAAATATGAGAAGAAAACGGACGAGAGCCGTACGCTGGACGTAACGGGCACCCATTGAAGCCTTATACCCAAACGGGTACCTAACTGGTAACTAATACCCAATAACTGGCATCTAATAGCAAGCACTAATAGCCAAGCACTATAGCAATCACTAATACCTGATGCCTAAAGACTTGCCGACGCTTTCAAGCCGCCATTCAAATTGAAGAACAGGAGTGAAAATATAGATGAAACCCGTCAACTTAGCTGTACAGCTGTATACCCTGAGGAATTTCACGCAAACGGAAAAAGGGTTGAAGGATACTTTTAACAAGGTGGCAGCGATTGGCTACCGCTCCGCTCAGGTTTCCGGGATCGGACCGATTCCGCACGAAACGGTCAAGAAGCTGGCTGATGAAGCCGGGCTCTCCATCTGCGCGACTCATGTGCCATGGGACCGCCTGGTGGATGACCTGGAAGGGGTTGCCGAGCAGCATCGGCTGTGGAACTGCCGTTATGTCGGGCTTGGTTCCCTGCCGGAATCCTACCGGGGATCTGCCGATGGCTACAGAACCTTTGCGAAGCAGGCAAATGAAATAGCGCTCAAACTGAAGAACGACTATGATCTGCAATTTGTATATCATAACCATCATTTTGAATTTGAGAAATACGGCGACAAAACAGGCCTGGAAATCCTGTTTGATGAAACCGATCCTTCGGCTTTTGGATTTGAATTGGATCTGTATTGGGTCCAAGCCGGGGGCGGCGACCCTGTAGAATGGATCCACAAGGTTGCCGGACGGATGCAGGTCGTCCATTTCAAGGATATGGCAATTGTCTCCGGCAAACAGGTCTTTGCTGAAGTTGGAGAGGGCAATATGAACTATGAAGCGCTTATCCGGGCCTGTGACGAGACGGGCGTTGAATGGATGGTTGTGGAGCAGGACGAGTGCCGGCGCGATCCATTTGAAAGCGTGGACATCAGCTTGAAATACCTGCTTGGCAAATGCGAGGAGGTAAAGGCTTGAGCACAAACAACGGCATGATGTATGCTCCGGTCCATCAAGCGAAGCCGGTTGTCGGACCTGGCGGATTTGTTATGGCGGCCATGGCGCTGGACCACGGGCATATCTATGGCATGTGCAACGGACTGATCGAAGCCGGTGCCACACTGAAATGGGTGTACGATCCGGACCCGGTCAAGGTGGAGGATTTCACGGCACGTTATCCGCAGGCCCGGGCCGCCCGTTCTCCCGAAGAGATTCTGGAGGATCCGGAGGTCCGGCTGGTGGCGGCTGCCGCTGTGCCAAACGAACGGGGCCCACTGGGGCTGCGTGTGATGGCTGCGGGCAAGGATTATTTTACCGATAAAACGCCGTTCACCGCGCTGTCTCAGCTGGAAGACGCCAGACGCACAACCGCGGCGACCGGGCGTAAATATATGGTGTATTTCAGTGAACGGCTTCATGTGGAGAGCGCCATCTATGCAGGCAAACTGATTGAAGAGGGTGTTATTGGCAAGGTCATTCAGGTCATCGGCCTCGGGCCGCACCGGCTGAATGCGCCGGATCGTCCGGCCTGGTTCTTTGAGAAGGAGAAATACGGCGGCATTCTCTGCGATATTGGCAGCCATCAGATCGAGCAGTTTCTGTATTTTGCCGGCTGCAAGGATGCCAAAGTGCTGCACAGTAAGGTAGCCAATTATGCCAATCCCGATTATCCGGAGCTTGAGGATTTTGGGGATGCCGCGCTGGTGGGCGACAACGGTGCTTCGAACTATTTCCGGGTGGACTGGTTTACGCCGGACGGACTTGGCGTTTGGGGCGACGGAAGATGCACCATTCTGGGTACGGAAGGTTATATCGAGCTTCGCAAATACGTGGATCTTGCCCGTTCCAAAGGAGGCGACCATGTCTACTGGGCCGACCGCAAAGGCGAGCATTACTCCGATGTTCACGGCAAGGTCGGTTATCCATTCTTCGGCGAGCTGATTCTCGACTGCCTGAACCGGACGGAAACAGCCATGACCCAGGAGCATGTCTTCAAAGCCGCCGAGCTTTGTCTGCAGGCTCAGAATCTGGCGGTGAACGTGACTCCTGTTGGTGGGAAACCGCTGCGGTTGTAGCTGCATTTCTAATAGAGAGAGGCGATTCACGATGAAAGAAATAGGAGCAGCCATAGTCGGCTGCGGCAGTATATTTTCGCTGCACGCCAAAGCTTTGAGCGAGCTGGAAGGGGTGCGCCTGCGGACCGTTGTCGATACTGACGCCGAGCGGGCGCGTCTGGCCGCCGAGGAATATGGATGCGAAGCGCTAACTGATATTCAGGCGTTACTCGGGAATCCGGATATCCAGGTCGTCCATTTATGCACGCCCCATCATCTGCATGTGCCGATGGCGCTTACGCTGCTGAAGGCAGGCAAACACGTGCTGACCGAAAAGCCGATCTCCCATACGCTGAGCGAAGGGAAAGAGCTGGCCGAAACCGCTGCCATCAGCGGGAAGCAGCTTGGGGTTTGCTTTCAGAACCGGTACAATGAAGCGTCCTTACGTATCAAGGAAACGATATTGTCAGGCGAACTAGGCAAGCTGCTTGGCATGAAAGCGATCGTAACCTGGTACCGGGACGAGGCGTATTACACGCAAAGCCCATGGCGCGGCAAATGGGCCACCGAAGGCGGCGGCGTGCTGATGAATCAGTCGATTCATACGCTTGATCTGCTGCAATGGTTCGGCGGCGACATTGCGTCCGTCCGCGGAAGTGTTACGACGGATTCGCTGGACGGTGTCATCGAGGTTGAGGATACGGCGCATGCCCGCATTCGTTTCACCAACGGGGCGACCGCCCTATTCTATGCTACTAACGGCTATGTGGACAATTCCCCAGTCGAGCTTGAGATTGTCTTTGAAGGAGGCAAGCTGATTCAGCGCAGCGATTCCTTGTATCAGGTGAAGGACGGGGAAGAAGATGTCTTGTGCGGCGCCGCGGCCCTCACCGGGCCTCCGGGCAAATCGTATTGGGGCAGCAGCCATGCCAGCCTGATTCAGGATTTCTATGCCTGCCTGCAGAAGGGCGAGGCGTTTGCGATTGACGGATGGGAAGGACTCAAGGCCGTCAAGCTGGCGGACGATATCTATGTATCTTCCGGTGTGGAAAGGCTGGCCAAATCCCGGTCTTAACCGGGCCCGATTCTGCTGACGACCCAACAAACTACAAACAAACTACAAACAAACTGGTACACAAACTCAAACCAAGATCAAATCAACCCCAGCCCGCCGGAAGGCGGGTTTATTTCATTGGATAAGCAGAGAACAAAGCAGAGAACAATTAGGATCGGCGGGAAGTAGAAGAAGATAAAAGAAAATAAAAGAAAATAGATTGGATTACGGTTAGTAAAATAGATACAATTTATGCAGGAGCATTTTTACTGAACAAGAATATTAGCAAGAGTATTACCAGGAGTATTGCATAATTTGAATGGAAAGAAGGGATCGGATTGAATAACAGCGCCGTGCAGCTGGAGCTCCGAAGGCGAAGCGCCCTCAGTCTGGATGGAAGCACGTTAAAAATCATCGCCATAATCGCCATGCTGATCGATCATATTGCAGCCGTCATTCTGATTCATCCCGAGATTAACGGGAATCATCCCGCATTCGTACATACCGGACAATATATGCGAATGGCCGGCCGGCTCGCTTTTCCCATCTTCTGCTTCTTGTTGGTCGAGGGGTTCATGTATACCGGCAATAGGCAGAAATATGCCATGCGGCTTATCGCTTTTGCTTTCCTTTCGGAAATCCCGTTCGATCTCGCGTTCAGCGGGCAGATTGTGAATCTCGCAAAACAAAATGTCTTCTTCACGTTATGGATTGGACTGCTGGTGATGATGGGGTTCGAGTATCTTAGGAGCAGGGAGACAGACCCTAGGCGTTTCTCTCTGAGGGCGGTTATGGGGCTGCTGGCTTGTACATTTCTGAGTGCTTTCTATGTCCTCCCATCCGGGCTGCAAATGCTGAATGAGACTTTTCATGCGTTTGGTTCTTCGGCACAAATCACGTTACCGCAATCTACTTTGGGAAGCCTGCTGTGGGTAAACGGGCTGGTATGGATTATCATTTACTTAGCGCTAAGCGCCAAAATTCCTGTTCAAAGGTTAAATTCGGCTTTGGAGCTGGCTTCTGTTACCTTCATCGGGGTTATATTGGCGACGGCGCTCCACACGGACTACGGCGGTTTCGGAATCATGACGATTGCATCGATGTACGTGTTCCGCAGGCACCGGGTAAAATCCATGCTGGCCGGCTCAATTATCCTTACCTGCATGAGTTTGATCGAAATATGGGCTTTCTTAAACGCCGGACTCATCCGCTTCTATAACGGCAAACGAGGATTAAAGCTGAAATATGTGTTTTATCTCTTTTATCCCGTCCACCTGGTTCTCTTATATTTCATCGCAAGCCTGATTAACAAGGGATGAATCGCACTGAAACTCGCTGAATGCCGCTATATTCCGCTGACGTCGTTGAACGGTTCCGGGATGGACATCCCCCGCTGTTTCGCGGACTGACTTATCCGCACCTCCTTTTGGAGGTGTTTTTTTTGTTTGAAAATCGGTAAATATATATTCATATTTAATAATTATTTATTGATAAACGATAAATCAAATGCTAAAATCAGATTCAGAAATCAAAGTGGGGTGTATGAAATGGAACGCATATCAACTTTCTTTTTAAAAGCAACGGTGATTCTGATGGGTCTGGTGATTCTGGCCTTGTGTATCTTTGGGCTGCCTTCGATTGCGAAAGGCTTTGACGGGTATTTTTCGGACTATTGGCTTTACCCGACTATTACGGGAATGTATTTGTCGGCTGTGCCGTTCTTTGCGGCCTTGTATCAGGCTTTAAAGCTGCTGAGCTATATTGACCGCAACACGGCGTTCTCGGATTCGTCCGTCAGGGCCTTAAAGATCATTAAATACTGCGCTTTTGCAATCTGTATTTTGTATGTGGCGATTCTTCCTTTCTTGTATTTCATGGCCGATCAGGATGATGCTCCCGGTCTCATCGTTATCGGGCTGGTTGTGATTTTTGCTTCTCTGGTGATTGGCGTTTTTGCCGCTGTGCTTCAGAAGCTGTTAAAGAATGCGATCGATATCAAATCCGAAAATGATTTAACGGTCTGAGGTGAGGACAATGGCGATTATTATTAATGTTGATGTGATGCTGGCCAAACGAAAGATGAGCGTAACGGAACTCGCCGACCGGGTGGGAATCACGATGGCGAATCTCTCCATTTTAAAGAACGGGAAAGCCAAGGCCATTCGGTTCTCCACGCTGGAGGCAATCTGCAAAGCGCTGGATTGTCAACCGGGAGATATTCTGGAATACAGGCCTGGCGAATATTTTGAAGGATAAGAAGAGATCCGGGGAGATCCTGTCATGAAGAAGATGAAACCTGTAGTCCAGCTTCTGCATTTTGGCTACCAGCAGGCGATGAGCTGCATTTTTCCTGTTGCGATTTTTCTGACGTTAGCGGTGTCGGGGGTTGTCCAGCTGCCTTTCATTCACCGTTATGATCTGATTCTTGTGGTTCTGCTGCTGGTCCAGTACGGGATGTACCGGAGCGGTCTGGAGACCCGTGATGAAATCAAGGTGATCTGCGTGTTTCATATCATCGGATTAGCGCTGGAAATCTATAAGGTGAAGATGGGCTCGTGGTCGTATCCGGAGCCGGCTTTGAGTAAAGTGTTCGGTGTGCCGCTGTACAGCGGGTTCATGTATGCCAGTGTTGCCAGTTATATGTGCCAGGCATGGCGCAGACTGAAGATGGATATGACCGGCTGGCCAGGGCTTCTTGCTGCGGGGCTGCTTGGCGGGGCGATCTACCTGAACTTCTTCACCCATCATTTTATCCCCGATT